>DASYQM010000547.1:0-36046 GCA_036005525.1 Streptosporangiaceae bacterium | reverse complement strand
CCACGCCGTGGGACACCTTCCGCGAGGCGCCGGAGGAGGAGCTGGCGGCCAAGATCGAAGCGGTCGCGAACCTGGTGCCGGACATGGGGCGGGCGATCTTCAACTTCCACGCGCCGCCCTACGGGAGCGGCCTGGATGAGGCGCCCGCGCTGGACGCGAACCTGCGCCCCACGCACGGCGGCGCGGTCATGAAACCGGTCGGGTCGACGGCAGTCAGCGATGCAATCGTTCGCCATCAGCCCATGCTTTCGGTGCACGGACACATTCACGAGAGCCGGGGCATCAAGAAGATGGGAAGGACCCTCGCGATAAACCCGGGCAGCGTCTATGGTGATGGCGTCCTGCAGGGTGCCCTGCTCGAACTTGACCCGAAGAAGGGGAAAGTCTCGAAGTATCTTCTCGTGAACGGTTGAGCATCGGCGCCTGGCCGCCCCGCCTGCCGCAGGTCGATCACCTCGCCCCCTGATCAGCCCATACCTGGGAGGTATGCATGGCCACAGAAGCTCTCGGCGACGAGAGACCGGCCCTCTTCTTGCGGAAAGCCACCGGCCTCGTCCGTGGCTGGAACGTCCGGGACTCGTTGATCTACGCCGTGTTGTCAACCAACTTCGTCACGCTGGGATTGTTCGCGTTCACCTACGCGGGCCCGGCGTTCCCGAAGGGCCAGCTGCTGACGGCGGTGGTGATCTCGGCGATCCTGGTGTCGTTCCTTGTCGTCGCCTACACCGGGCTCATCGTGACCATCCCGCGAGCGGGCGGCGACTACGTCTGGCAGACCCGGATCCTGGGCAGCGGCATCGGCTTCGTCTTCGCCGTCACCGGCTGGTGGTTCATCCTCTGGCTGTGGGCGCCCATCTACGGCAACATCCTCGCGATCCAGTTCTTCGAGCCGCTGTGGGCGACACTCGGCAGCCCGTCCGGCGCCGCCTGGTTCGGCACGAGCAACGGGATCTTCGTCGTCTCCCTCATTACCATCGTGCTGGCGGGCATCCTGGTCTCAATCGGGATGGCCGGATACGCCAGGATCCAGAAGTGGTGCATCTACGGCGGCCTGATCGGGTTCGCGGTCATCGTGGTGCTGCTGCTGATCAACAGCCACGCCGACTTCATAGCCTCGTTCAACCAGGAGGCCAGCAAGCTGTTCGGTGTGAACCACGCCTACGCAGCCACCAACGCGGCGGCCGTCAAGGCCGGGTACGCGGCCCCCTCGCTGGGTTTCGGCCCGCTCGGGCCGACCCTCCTGCTGGTGCCGTCCATGATGTTCTTCATCCTGTGGCCGAACTGGGGCGCCAGCCTGTACGGCGAGATCCGCGGCGCCAGTGACTTCAAGCGCGTCTTCCGCGGCATGTTCTTCGGGCTGTGGATCACGACGGCGCTCGTGGTGATCTTCTTCCTGCTGATGGCCAAGACGTTCGGCTGGGCCTTCTACCAGAACGCCAACGCGGCGTTCTTCAACGGCACCTTCCCGATCCCCGTCTGGCCGTACCCGTTCATGTTCGCGGGCTGGCTGGTGCACAACACGGCCTTCCAGGTGATCCTCATCCTGGTGATGAGCCTGTGGTTCTTCGGCTGGGTGGGGACGCTGTTCCTTTCCTCGACCCGGGTCATCTTCGCCGCCGCGTTCGACCGGGTGCTCCCCGACCGGGCGGCCGAGGTGTCCGAGAAGCGGAAGGTGCCGCTCTACTCACTGATCCTGATGTTGCTGCCCGCGGTGGGGCTGAGCGCCATCTACGCGTACTCGACCACCTTCCGCACCTACACGCTGGACGCCACGCTGGTCATCGCGGTGACCTACCTGCTCACCGCGATCGCCGTGGTGCTGCTGCCGTTCATCAAGCCGGACCTGTGGCGCGCGTCGCCGGCCAGCAAAGTCAAGCTGTTCGGGGTGCCGATCGTCCCGGTCTCCGGAGCGATCACCATCGGGCTGCTCGGTTTCTGCCTGATCGCATGGCTTGTCAACGACAACTACTTCGTGAACAACACCGACTCGCTCATCTACATGGGCGCGATGTACGTTCTGGCGATCGCGGTGTACGTGATCGCCCGCGTCGTGCGCAGGCGCCAGGGGATCGACCTGAGCCTGATCAACAAGGAGATCCCGGTCGAGTAGCCTCAAGCTGCAGCACAGCGATGGCACCGGCCCCGCCGCCAGCAGTCCAGGCGGCGGGGCCGGTGTCCGGCAGGGGGGACACAGACGATTGGCGGTATTCAACGGCATGAGTGACACCCCGTCCCGGGCAAGCGCCGTCATCATCGGCGCGGGCATCGTCGGCAACAGCCTCGTCCACCACCTCGCGCGGCTGGGCTGGCGCGACCTCGTCCTGGTGGACAAGGGGCCGATGCCCAACCCGGGCGGTTCGACCGGGCACGCCTCCAACTTCATCTTCCCGATCGAGTACTCGAAGATGATGATGGAGCTGACCCGCGACAGCACCGAGCAGTACCAGGCGCTGGGGGTGTTCACCCAGAGCGGCGGGATCGAGGTCGCCCGTACCGACGAGCGGATGCACGAGCTGCGCCGGCGGTGCACCGCGGCCAGGACCTGGGGCATCCCTGCCCAGCTGCTCTCGCCGGGCGAGGTGCGCAAGCTGGTGCCGTACCTGGACGAGTCGGTGATCCTCGGCGGGGCGCACTTCCCCACCGTGGGGGTCGTGGACTCGCTGCGGGCCGGCACCTTGATGCGTGAGCAGGCGGAGCGGTCCGGCGCGCTGCGCGTGCTCGCGGGGACCGAAGTGTTCGGGATCGATGTGAGCCACGGCGGCCCCGCGCCCCGGGTGCGGGCCGTGCGCACGAGCGAGGGGGAGATCGAGACGCCCGTCTGCGTGGTCTGCTGCGGGGTCTGGAGCCCGCGTATCGCGCGGATGGCGGGCGCGCGGATCCCGCTCACCCCGGTCGTGCACCAGATGATCAGCGTCGGCCCGGTGCCGCTGTTCGCGGACACCTCCGGCGAGATCGCCTACCCGATCGTCCGTGACGTGGACACGAACATGTATGAGCGGCAGCATGGCGGCGACATGGAGGTCGGCTCCTACGCTCACCGGCCGATCGTCGTCGACGCGGACGACATCCCGTCGATCGAGGAGTCGCCCCGGTCGCCGACGGAACTGCCGTTCACCCAGGACGATTTCGATCCTCAGCTCGCCGAGGCGCTGGAGCTCATGCCGGAGCTGCTGGGGGATGAGCGGGTCGGCATCCGCTACGCCATCAACGGCCTGATCTCGATGACCCCGGACGGTCACCCGCTGCTGGGGGAGACGCCGGAGGTGAGCGGGCTGTGGTCGGCCGCGGCCAGCTGGATCAAGGAGGGTCCCGGCGTGGGCCGCGTGGTGGCCGAGTGGATGAGCGGCCAGGTGCCGGAGATCGACGTCCACGAGGCCGACATCGCCCGCTTCTACCCGTGCCAGCGCACGGCCGCCCACGTGCAGGCGCGGGCACGGGAAGGCTTCAACAAGATGTACGGGATCGTCCACCCGGGCGAGCAGTGGGAGTCCGGCCGGCCGGTCCGGGTCAGCCCCGTGTACACCAGGGAGCGTGAGCTGGGCGCGGTCTTCTTCGAGGCCGTCGGGTGGGAGCGCCCGCACTGGTATGCCAGCAACGAGGCCCTGCTGGAGCGCTACGCCGGGCGGCTGATGCCCCGGGAGGCCGAGTGGGAGGCGCGGTGGTGGTCGCCCATCATCAATGCTGAGCACCTGGCCATGCGCGACTCGTGCGGCCTGGTGGACCTGTCGGCGTTCGCGGTTTTCGACATCACCGGGCCGGCCGCGCTGGAGACGGTGCAGTCGCTGGCGGTCGCGCAGCTGGACGTGGCGCTGGGTCGCGTCGTCTACACCTCCCTGCTGGACGAACGGGGCGGGTTCCTGGCCGACCTGACCATCATGCGGCTGGGACCCGACCACTTCCGGGTGGTGACCGGCGGCGCCACCGGCATGTCCGAGAAGAAGTGGTTCGCCGACCACCTGCCCGCCGGCGGGACCGCCGCTCTGGCGGACCTGACCTCGGCGTGGACGACGCTCGGGCTGTGGGGCCCGCGGGCCAGGGACGTGATGCAGGCGGTCAGCGCGGATGATTACAGCCACCCCGGATTCCCGTTCGGCACCTGCCGCGAGGTCGAGGTCGACGGCCTCACCGTCCTCGCATCGCGCATCTCCTACGTGGGTGAGCTCGGCTGGGAGCTGTACGTGCCGACGGAGCAGGGCGCCAGGCTGTGGGACGCGCTGTGGGACGCGGGCGGTCGGCACGGGCTGGTGCCCGTCGGCATCGGCGTCTACGGGACCACCGGGCGGCTGGAGAAGGGGTACCGCGCGTTCGGCAACGAGCTGACCCCCGACTACAACCTGGTCGAGGCCGGGATGACCCGCCCCAAGGTGAAGGAGCACGCGTTCATTGGCAAGGACGCCTACCTCGCGCAGCGGGAGGCCCCGCCGGCGGCGGTGCTGTGCACGCTGACCGTGGACGACCACCGGTCGGCCGGCGGCCAGCTGCGCTACATGCTCGGCGGCGAGCCGGTCCTCGCCGCGGACGGCGAGCCGCTGGTGGACTCCAAGGGCCGCCCGTCGTACGTGACCAGCGCGGGCTCCGGGCCCTCCACCGGCAAGCACCTGCTCATGGCCTACCTGCCGGCCGCGGAAGCCCGCCAGGGAGCGCGCCTCTTCGTGGAGTATCTCGGCGAGCGCTATCCGGTCACGGTCGCCGTCGCCGGCTCGACGCCGCTGTTCGACCCGGAGAACGAGCGGATCCGGAGTTAGGCCATGTCTCGCAGACCTTCAGCCTGCTGCGCGTCCACCTGGCGGCGCCTCGCTGCGTTGTCGACGCCCCACCCCAACGAAAACGCCGCCGCGTTTTCGCCGGGGGCCCCGGGATCGCCGATAGCTCCCCTATCAGCTCCTCCTCCGCCTTGCGATCCCCCACCCGCCTCCCCTTCCCCCCTGACGACGTCCGCTCGCGACGGCCAAGATCCACGAGACACGGCCTAGCGATGGAGGTCCTCGTCTGTGTCAAGCGCGTCCCGATGGTCGGCGGCAAGATCGTGGTGACCGGCGACGGGCAGGACGTGGATACCCGGATGTCGGGGTTTGCCATGAGCCCGCACGAGGAGTGCGCGGTGGAGGAGGCGATCCAGATCACCGAGCGGCTCGGCGGCAACGTGTCGGTGCTCACGCTCGGGCCGCCGGACGCCGCCGAGCAGCTGCGCGACGCCCTCGCCCTGGGCGCCGGGCGGGCCGTGCTGCTGGAGACCGACGGCCGGGAATGGGGCCCGATCGCCACCGCCGAAGAGATCGTGGCCGAGGCCCGCCGGAGCGCCGAGGCCGGCCAGGGCTACGACCTGCTGCTGCTCGGCAACGAGGCGGCAGACACCGGTGACTACCAGGTGGGGGTCCGGGTGGCTCACGCGCTCGGCTGGCCGTGCGTCACCGGCATCAAGGGCATCGAGATCGACGACGGGGTCGTCCGGGCCCGCCGCGAGTACCGCGGCAACGAGGAACTCTTCGAGTTCGGCCTGCCCGCGGTGATCACCGTCAAGGAAGGCATCAACCTGCCCCGCTACCCGTCCCTGCCGGGCCGGCTGCGGGCCAAGCGCGCGGTCATCGAGGAGCACCGGCCGCAATGGCGGCCCGACGGCCTGCGCAAAGTGGCGCTGCGGGTGCCCGAGACGGAGCGGAAACAGGCGACCGTGCTCGGCACCGGGGCGGATGCGGTGCCGGCCCTGGTCGCGCTGCTGGACGAGCTGGGAGTGCTGCCATGACCGTGCTGTGCCTGGTCGAGCAGGACGGGGCCGGCGTCGCCGACGCCTCCCTGCGCGCCCTGACCTTCGCCAGGGGGCTGGCCGGGCCGGGTGGCGCGGACCCGGATGGCGCGGGCCCGGGTGGCGCGGACCCGGGTAGCGTCAGCCAGGCCGGCGGGAGGCTGGCGGCGGTCCTGTTCGCCGACGCCGAAGCCCTGGCGGGCGAGGCGCCAGCCGGGCAGGAGCTGGCCGGCTACGGCGTGTCCGACGCGTACCTCATCGAGCCCGGCCAGCTGCCCGGGTACGCCCCACTGGCATGGGCGCGCGTCCTGGCCGGGCTGATCGAAGCGACGGGCGCGACCGCGGTGCTGGCTGCGGGGACCGACCGTGGTGCCGAGGTGATGGCCCACCTCGGCGCGCTGGCCGGAGCACCGATGGCAGCCAACTGCGTGTCCGCCGCTCGTTCCGGAGAGGGCGGATGGCGGATCACGCGGCAGCGCTGGGCGGGCCTGCTGCTGGAAGACGCGGTGCTGGAGGCGCCGACCGCGCTGCTGACGGTGGCCACCGACGCGATCCCGGCCGTCCCAGCCGCCGGGCAGGCCGCCCTCACGGTCCACCGTCACGAGCCGGAGTTCGCCGATGGCGACCTGGCGGTCATGGCCACCGAATCGGCCGAGCGCAGCGGCGGGATCTCGCTGGCCACCGCCCGGGTGGTGGTCGGGGGCGGCCGCGGGGTCGGGGGACCGGAGGGGTTCGCGCCGCTAGAGGAGCTGGCCGGCCTGCTGGGCGGGGTGGTCGGTGTGTCACGCGTGGTCACCAGCGAGGGCTGGCGCCCGCACAAGCAGCAGGTCGGCCAGACCGGTACCAAGATCACCCCAGAGCTGTACCTCGCCTGCGGGATCAGCGGGGCGATCCAGCACATTGCCGGCTGCGCCAGCGCCAAGCACATCGTCGCGGTCAACTCCGATGCCGGCGCGCCGATCCTCAGCCACGCCGAGTACGCGTTGATCGGCGACCTGCACGAGGTGATCCCCGCGCTGGTGGCCGCGATCAAGGCCCGCGGCGCTTCTGCCTGACCCGGTATCCAGCGCTGCCCGCTGACGCCGCGGCCCGGGTACGGCCTCAGGTTCGCGCGGCGGCCTCGTAGTTCTCGCGCGCCGTCCGGGTCATCGGATCGTCGGGGCCCAGCACGCGCTCGCAGTCGGCGAGCGTGCGCTCGAACACAGCGAGCGCCTCCGTCAGCCGGCCCGCCGTGTGGTAGGCGTGGGCGAGATTGCCCCGCGAGGCGAGCGTGTCCGGGTGGTCCGGGCCGAGGACCCTTTCGCAGTCGGCGAGCGTGCGCTCATAGAGGGGGAGCGCCACGGTCAGCCTGCGCGCCGAATGGTAGGCGGAGGCCAGGTTCCCGCGGGCGGTGATGGTGTCCGGGTGGTCGGGGCCCTGCACCCGTTCCCGGTCGGCGAGCGTGCGCTCGTACAGTGGCAGCGCGTCCCTGAGCTTGCGTGCCAGGTGATACGTGTCGGCGAGGTTGCCGCGGGCGGCCAGCGCGTCCGGGTGGTCGGGGCCCTGCACCCGTTCCCGGTCGGCGAGCACGCGCTTGTAGGCGCCGATCGCGTCCCGCAGCCGGTCCGCGGCACGGTAGGCGGCGGCGAGGTTGCCGCGGGCGGTGAGCGTGTCCGGATGGTCACGGCCCTGCATCTTCTCCCGGTCGGCGAGGGTCCGCTCGAGCAGCGGCAGCGCGGCGGTGAGCCGGCCCGCCGCCCGGTACGCCTGGGCGAGGTTCGCCCGCGCGTCCAGGGTCTCCGGATGTCGTGGGCCGAAGACCTGTTCGCGTCCGGCGAGGGTGCGCTCGTAAACGGCGATGGCCTCGTTGCGCAGCCCGGCGCTGAGATAGACCTGGGCGAGCTCCGAGCGTGCGGCCAGGGTGTCCGGGTGCCCCGGTCCCTGCACGCGCTCGCATTCGGCCAGCGCGCGTTCGGCCAGCCGGATCGCATCTCCGGCGCGCCCTGTCGCGCTGTAGGCGCGGGCCAGGCTGTTCCGCGCGTTCAGCGTGTCCGGGTGAGCCGGGCCCAGGCCGCGCTCGCGCTCGGCGAGCACCCGCTCGTACATGGGGATGGCGTCCACCTGCCGCCCGGCGGCTTCGTACGCGGCGGCGAGGCGGTCACAGGCGAGGAGCGTGTGCGGGTGCGCGGTACCCAGCGTCGGCCGGCCGATATCGATCATAGCCTGCCAGTACGCGATGGCCGGTTCGGTCAGCCCGGCGTCGTCCAGGCTCCGGCCGGCCCGCATCAGGACCGGGTGGCACTCCGGGGTCCAGAGCAGCACCCCAGCTACCTGGCGGAGCTTGGCCGTGCAGTCGCGCAGGGCCTGGTCGAACGCGGGCGGGACGGCCCGGAGCGGCCAGGCCTGGAGCACGGCGTCGGCGGCAGCCCGGGCGGCCTGGTCGCCCTCGGCGGTGGAGAGGCTCTCCCGGACGGCCTCCTGGACCAGCTCGTGAACCCGCACCGTGCGGGCGGCACTGCTGGTGTCGATGGTGACCAGGCCCAGCCGCCCCAGGGTATGCACCGCGGTGCGGGCCTGCGCCTCGTCGACGGGCGTCGGCCCCCGGGCCCGCGTCAGGAACGCGCAGGAAGCCGGGCTGGTGAGTACCGCGCCGGGGATGCCGTTGGGGTCCAGCATGGAGATCAGCGCGAGCATCGGCCGTGCGAGGGCGGCGGGCTGCCGCTGGTTGGCGAGCTCAAGCGCTAATGCACCGGTCGCGGCCACCGTCGACTTGGCACCGGCCTGAGTGCCCAGGCGCTGCCTCTGCTCGGCGATCCAGGTACGGTACTGGCGGCAGTCGATCCCGGCGTCGGCCATCAGCGCCCCGGCCTGGGCCAGGGCGATCGGCAGGAACCCGAGGTCGAGGGCGAGATCGAGCGCACCGATCCACTGGTCCGGGTCTTCCTGCAGCTTGGTGGACAGATAGCTCAGGCTCTCGCGGCGGCTGAACGGGCCGACCTCCACGACGCGGGGGCTGGGCGCCTTGACCGCGGTGTCCGGCCGGCTGGTAGTGACCACGACCCGCCCGTTGACGCCCCAGGGCCAGAGCCCCTCGAGTACCGCGGCGTCTTTGAGATCGTCGAGCACCGCCAGCCACGGCAGGCCGGTCTCGGCCAGGCACGCCAGCAAGTGCGAGGCAGCTACCTGGGGCCCCTCGCCCGGGTCCGGTGCGCCCACGTCGCGCAGCGCCTGCGCGTACCCGGTCAAGACCGCATCCCGGCCGGATGCGGTCACCCAGACCAGCAGGTCCACGGCCCGCTGGTTCCACAGCGTATGAGCGATCGCGACCGCGAGCTGCGTCTTGCCGGTGCCGCCCATTGCGCCCATCGCGCCTATGGCGCCCGGGGCGCCGGCGTCGTCGTCGGCGGCGATCAGCACGACCGTCTCACCGGGGTTCAGGCTGCTGGCAAGCGCCAGCCCGCTCTCGGTTCGCGGCGTGTAGGAATCTGCGAGCGGTGGCATCAGGCCCGAAAGCACCGGCCACGCTATCCCCCCGGACTGCTGGATATCCCCGTGGCTGGTCCGGCCGCTCATCGTCTTATGGTCACCAACCCATGTGCGCTCAGCCGGGACCGCCCGGCGTACCGTCTTCGTCTGCGATGCCTCCATGCGGCGGCCCGGCTCCCGCGGATACCGGAGACCGCCGGGTGCTGGGGCCGGCCGGATGCCGCGTGCGCCGGGCGCCACGGGCTGACGGACGCCGGGGACCGCCGATGCCGGGGATCATCGGCGCCGTCTGGCGGGGGGAGCCTTGATGGCGCGCAGCCAGGTTCCTCAGACTGGTTTATCACGCCCTATCGCACCTCTTGGGGCTTTTCGCGGCAGAACCACGCCCGGAGACCCAATGCATCCGATTGCGGTTTGGGCGGATGCACTGTGCGAACGACCGTGCGGGTGCTCGTGCGGGTTAACGTGCAGTCGCTCTGCGTACAATATACGTTGCGCATGGTGACCGAGTGACGTTTATCCATCCGCCCGGGTGAGCAACGCCCGGCGCCACTGTTCGGTCTGCTGAACCTGGTTGAAGGTAAACAGATGCAAGCCCTCGACGCCGGCGGCGGGGGAGGAGAGTGTGGGCGCCAGCCGGGACAGAAGCCGCTCCGGGCTGTAGCCGCCCGGGGTACCCAGCCGCAGGAACCACTCGGTGTGGCCGGCCAGGAACCGCGCGGATTCCGCCGCGCCCGCCTTGGCGGCCATCCGGAGCAGCCTGGCCCGCTCCACCGGCCCGGCCAGCCCGACGTACAGCGGCAGCGTGACCCCCCTGGCCCGCACGCGGTTGATCCACCGGCGCATCGTGGCCGGGTCGAAACACAGGTTGCTGACGATGTAGGTGGCGTGGCGGCGCTTGTCCCACATGGCCTGCACGGTGATGTCGTCCTTGATCCGCGGATGAGTCTCCGGGTAGCCGGTGATCCCGGTGCGCGCGAACGGGTTCCCCATCTCCGCGAGCCGTTCCAGCAGCGACAGGGCGCTATCGAACCGGCCGGCCGGGGGGTCGGCGTCGCCCGCCGGGACAAACACGTCGTCCACGCCGCAGGCGGTCAGCCTGGAGACGATGTCGGTCAGGTGAGCGTCGTCGGCCACCAGCCGGGCCGAGAGGTGCGGCACCACCCGGTACCCACGGCCGGCCAGCCGCTCGGTCAGGTCCAGCGTGGCATCAAGCCCCTTGGCCGGGGACGCGGTCACGGTCACCGTCATCTCGGGAGGCAGCCACTCGGAGACGGCGTCCTCGACGCCCGCCGCCGGGAACACCTCGAAGCGGGGGCTGCGCAGCAACGGCGCGACACCGGCCAGCCCCGCGCCCCCGCCGCCGAGCAGCCCCGCCCCCCGCAGGCTCCGCGCCATCAGCCCGGACCGCCGTCGCCCGCCACCGCTTCCCCCGCCGCCGCCGGGCTGGCCGCCGCCGGGCCGACCAGGCGCGCCAGCTCCCGCTCCAGCCGGGCAGTGCCCGTCTCCACGATCGTGAGCGGCAGGCCGAACATGGCTGCCACCCGCTCGGCCTCCGCCGTCAGCGCCGGGTCCGGGTGCTGCGCGAGCCACACCACCCGCCGGTAGTGCCCGAAATAGTCGGGCCACAACCGCGGATGGCGGTCGAGTCCCAGCTCGGCCAGGACCGTGCGGCGGAAGCTTCGCACCAGGAAGTCGGTGAGCACGTACGTGCCGGGTTCGGCGTCGAACAGCGCCCGGACCCGGGACGGCCCAGCCAGCACGTCATAACAGTGCAGCCCGGGCAGCCGCCGCAGCCCGAGCTGCGCGCACAGGCCGTCCAGCTCCCCGTAGGTCCCGCAGTCGGCATAGGCGAGGGCGACCCGCTGCCCGCGGGCGAGAGCACGCCGCGCTATTCGTTCTGCATCCGGGGTGATCTGGCTGGGCCGGTTGTGCAGCAGGGCGGGCAGGCAGTGCAGCTCGACCCGCCAGCCCCGGCGGGCGATGATCTCCCGCAGGTGCCCGCCGAGCGCCCCGCACGCGATTACCACCGGCGCCGGGTGAGGGCGTGGCTCCCTAGTCGGGGAAGGCGAGCTGGCCGACGAAACGGTCGTTGAAGTCGGCGCGGTCCGACAGCTCGACATACCTCACCTCCTCCAGCAGCGCCAGGCCGGCGGCCCGTTCGCGCAGTGAGAGCAGCGCCATCTTCGCGCCCTCGCCCGCCACGTTCCCAGCGCTCACGACCCGCAGCACGCCGAGCTTGGGTACCAAGCCGAGCCGGATCGCGTTCGCGGGCGACAGATAGCTGCCGAACGACCCTGCCAGCAGGACCTGCTGGATGTCACCGGCCCCCAGCCCGGCCTCCTCCAGCAGGATCTGCCAGCCGGTGGCGATCGCCGCCTTGGCGAACTGGAGCTCCCTGATGTCGCGCTGGGACAGGTAGACCGAGTGCGCCGCGTCGCCGGGCGCGCCGAGCCAGTGCAGCACGAACACCCGCTCGTCGCCGATCCGGGTCAGCCGGCCCGCGAGCCCGGGGGCGAGCGCGGCCGCCTCGTCCTCGGCGACGAGCCGGCCGGAGCGGTCGAGCAGCCCCGTCCGGACCAGCCCGGTCACGGCGTCGACCAGCCCCGACCCGCACAGCCCAGCCGGGCTGGCGTCCCCGATGACCTTCAGCTCCAGCGTGTCCGGTGTCATCGTGACCACTTCAATCGCGCCGTCGGCGGCCCGCATGCCGCAGCGGATCGCCGCCCCCTCGAACGCCGGGCCGGCCGGGGCTGCGGTGGCGAGCAGCCAGTCGTCGTTGCCGAGCACTATCTCGCAGTTGGTGCCGATGTCGATGAACAGCCGGGTGCGCGAGTCGCGGTCCATGCCCGAAGCGAGCAGGCCCGCGGTGATGTCGCCGCCGACGTAGGCGCCGAAGGCGGGGAAGACCACCGCACGGGCGCGCGGGTGGACGCCGATGCCCAGGTCGGCGGCGAGCACCTCGGGGTACAGGCGGGTGGACATGATGAACGGCGCCACCCCGAGCGGCTCCGGGTCGATGCCGAGCGCCAGGTGGGTCATGGTCGCGTTGCCGGCCAGGGCGACCTCGTAGACCTCGGCCGGGTCCACCCCCCCCGCTCGCAGACGGCCGCGGCCAGCTCGGCGAGGGTCTGCTGGGCCAGCCCGGTCAGCCGGTCCAGGGCGGCCGGGTCCAGCATGGTGGCGCTGATACGGGTGATGACGTCGGCGCCGAACGGCTGCTGCGCGTTGAGCACCGAGTCCACCGCGGCTGGGGTGCCGGTGGACAGGTCGAGCAGCGTGGCGACGACCGTGGTGGTGCCCAGGTCGTACGCGATGCCAAACCGCCGCGCCGAGGTGTCCCCTGGCTCCACCGCGATCAGCACGTCGTCCACGACGACCGCCGTGACCTTGTAGTCGGCCGCGCGCAGCACGCGGCCCAGCGAGCGGAGCACCGGCAGGTCCACCCGCAGTTCGAGGTCGTCCATGGCGGCCAGCACACGCTCGAGGTCGGTCGCCTGATCCGCCAGGGAGGGCTCGGCCAGCTCCAGGTAGCGCTTCTGCACGGCCGGGCGCAGGATGACCTGCCGGCCGACCCCGACGGTGGCCGCCTTCGGCCGGGTGACCAGCGGCGGCACCTCCACCGTGGCGTCGGTGACGGCCAGCGCCCGGCAGGCGAGCCGCCAGCCGCCGCGCAGCTCCTCCGGCGTGAAGGCCCGGGCGTCCAGCGGAGTGGGCGGCTCGGCCCCGTCGGCCACCTTGACCCGGCACTTCTTGCAGGTGCCGTGGCCGCCGCAGGTCGAGTCGATGGCGATGCCGTTCCAGCTGGCGGCGTCGAACACGGTCACCCCGTGCGGCACCCGCACCCGCCGCGCGCCGGGCTCGAAAACAAGGTCGACGCGGACCGGGCCCGCCGGCGCGCCGGGGTCCGTCACGTCGGTCACGTCCGGCCCGGGCCGTGCACCGCCGCCGCGGGCACCGTCCCGGTCGACCTGGGCGCCGCGGGTGCCGCTCACGTCGTGGCCTGCTGTCCCTGCCCGGCCTGCTGGGCACGGTGGGCCGCGATCCAGGCCGCGCCCCAGGCGTCCCGGTCGAGCAGGAGGTCGGCCGCCTTGACCGAGCGCACGATCTGCGGCGACCGGGCGTCCATGATGGCGCTGGTCAGGCCCGCCGAGATCGCCATCGGCAGGAACGCGGCACCGATGGTGTGCCGGTCCGGCATGCCGAACGAGACGTTGGACGCACCCAGCGTCATGTTCACGCCGAACTCCTCGCGCAGCGCCGCGATCGTCTCGAGCGTCTTGAGCCCCAGCGTCGTGTCCGCGCCCACCGGCATGGCGAGCGGGTCGATGACGATGTCCTCGATGGCGATGCCGTACCGGCCGGTCGCCACGTCGATGACCTTGCGTGCCAGCTCAACCCGGCGCCGCGGGTCCTCGGGGATCTCCTCCTCGTCGTTGGGGAGGGCGATGATCGCCGCGCCGTGCCTCGCGACCAGCGGCAGGATAGCCTCCAGCCGCTCGTCCTCGGCGGTGACCGAGTTGACCAGGGCCTTGCCCTCGTAGGCGGCGAGCCCCGCGTCGAGCACCTCGACGATGGAAGAGTCGAGGCACAGCGGCAGGTCGGTGAGGCCCTGGATGAGCTTGACCGCCCGGACCATGAGCTCGGTCTCGTCCACCAGCGGCGCGCCCATGTTGACGTCGAGCACCATGGCGCCGCCCGCCACCTGGTCGGCCACGTCGATCTCCACCCGGGACAGGTCGCCGTCGCGCAGCTGCTGCTGGAAGGTCTTGCGACCGGTGGGGTTGATCCGCTCCCCGATGATGCAGAACGGTTCTCCGGGGCCGATCACCGCCTCCCGGCTGGCGGACGACAGGACGGTGCGCATCCCGGCCCGCTACGCCGGCAGGGCGGCGCGGCGCCGCTTCAGTAGTTCCTTGGCCCGCACCACCGCGGCGGACGCGTCGGCGGCGTACCCGTCGGCGCCGACGACGTCGGCGTACTCCTGGGTGACCGGCGCGCCGCCAACCATGACGATCACCTGCTCGCGCAGGCCCGACTTGGTCAGCGCGTTGATGTTCGCCTTGAACATCGGCATGGTGGTGGTGAGGAAGGCCGAGAAGCCGACGATGTCGGGCTGGTGCTCGCGCACCGCGTCGACGAACTTCTCGGGGGCGACCTGCACCCCAAGGTCGATGACGTGGAACCCGGCGCCCTCGAACATGATGTTGACGAGGTTCTTGCCGATGTCGTGGACGTCGCCCTTGACGGTGCCCATGACGATGGTGCCGATCGAGGCCGCGCCGGTCTCGGCCAGCAGCGGGCGCAGGACTTCGAGCGCGCCGGCCATCGCCTTGCCCGCGATGAGCATCTCGGGGACGAAGAAGTCGCCGCGCTCGAACCGGGCGCCAACCTCCTCCAGCGCGGGGATCAGCGCCTCGTACAGCAGCGTCTCGGGGCCCAGCCCCATGGCCAGCCCGGCGTTGGTCAGCTCAAGGACGGCCGGCCCGTTGCCGACCAGCGTGTCGTCGTAGAGCTGCCGGAGTAGCTCCTCCGTTGTCAAGCGGCACCTTCTCTCTGTGCTTGCCCACCAGCGGCGTGCGGTGGCTCCCCTGGCCGGTCGCCGAGGACGCAGGACAGCGCGCTGGCCTGTGCCACGCACTGGGCTGCCACGCCCGGCAGCCTCGCCGGGGTGAGCCGGTGAGCAGGGCCGGACACCGACAGCGCCGCGACCATGGCGCCGCCGTCGCGGCGGACCGGCGCGGCCACCGCAACCAGCCCCGGCTCCAGCTCGGAGTCGGTGATCGCGTAGCCATGCTCCCGGACCACTGCGAGGTCGGCCTGCAGCTCGGCGCGGCTGGTGATGGTCCGCTCGGTCGGGCGCTCCAGGCGGCCGGCCGGCAGCGCTGCCGCGCCGTACGCGAGCAGCACCTTACCCAGCGCGGTGCAGTGCAGCGGAACCGGGCGCCCCAGCCAGTTGCCGACGCCGATCACGTACACGCTGTCGACCTGGGCGATCTGCTCGATCATGCCGTCACGCTCGACGCCAAGGTTGATCGTCTCGCCGGTCTGCGCGCCGACGCGCTCGAGGAACGGCTGGGCCAGCTCGGCCAGCCCGGCCTCCGCGCCGCCACGCCAGGCGAACCTGACGAACACCTCGCCGGGCCGGAACCGGCCGTGGTCGTCACGCCGCACCAGCCCGTTGCGCTCCAGCGCCAGCAGGAGCCGGGAGGTGGTGCTCTTGGCCAGGCCGGTGGTGGCCGCCAGCTCGGTGAAGGTCACTGAGCCGGGGGAGTGCACGACCTCGGTGAGGAGCCTGGCCGCCCGGTCGACCGCCTGCGTGCCGCTGGGACTGGTCACTATGCTTCCCGCCTGTGTCTCCCGCCCGGCTTCCGGGGCAGTGCCCGCCCGCCTGAGCGCTGTCACTAGTTCCATATTACAGAACCATGTTCTACTATGTGATCCTACGATCGGCCCCTGGGACGGTCAAGCGCGCCTCCGGCGCGACCAAGCGACGTGCTGGCCGGCGCGCCTCCCGCGCGACGCACCGCGGGAGAGGCCAATGACGGAGTGGGGTGGCGATGTTCGTCAACACGATGCCGCGGTATGAGATCCTCTCCGCCGACGCGATCGAGGTCCTGGACCGCGGCTGGCGGCGCATCGTTTCCGAGATCGGCATCCAGTTCGCCAAGCCGGAGGCGGTGGAGCTGTTCCGCAAGGCCGGGCAGCAGGTGGACGGCGACGTGGTGCGGCTCGATCCCGAGTTCGTGCTCGAGCAGGTCGCCAAGGCGCCCCGCGAGTTCGATGTGCAGGCCCGCAACCCGGCGAACAACGTGCACATCGGCGGCGACCACATGGTGTTCAGCAGCGTGTATGGCTGCCCATTCGTCCGCGAGGGCGAGGTGCGCAGGGACGCCACGCTCGACGACTTCCGGCGGCTGTCTATGCTGGCGCAGTCGTTCCCCGAGCTGGATTCGGCGGGCGGGGTGATCTGCGAGCCGAACGACGCACCGCTGGACTCCCGCCACCTCGACATGATCTACGCGCTGCAGACCGTGACCGACAAGATCTACATGGGCAACGTGGTCTCCGGCCCGAACGCCGTCGACACCATCGCGATGACGTCGATCCTGTTCGGCGGGCGGGAGAAGATCGAGCAGACACCCGCCACGATCTCCCTGATCAACTGCAACTCGCCGCTGCGCTGGGATGACCGGATGCTGGACGCCCAGTTCGAGTACTGCGCGGCGAACCAGCCGGTCGTCCTCACCCCGTTCCTGCTGATGGGCGCCATGTCGCCGGTCACCATCCCGGCCGCGCTGACGCAGCAGCTCGCCGAGGCGCTGTCCGGCATTGCCCTGGCCCAGCTCATCCGGCCGGGCTGCCCGGTCATCTTCGGCTCGTTCCTGTCCAACATCGACATGCAGTCCGGGTCGCCGAGCTTCGGCACCCCGGAGTCGGCGATCGGGCTGCTGTGCACCGGCCAGCTGGCCCGCCACTACGGGCTGCCGTTCCGCACCGGCGGCGGCCTGAACTCCAGCCAGACCGCGGACGCGCAGTCCGCGTACGAGGCGCTGATGACGCTGCTGCCCACGTTCCTGGCGGGCACCAACTTCGTCATGCACGCGGCCGGCTGGCTGGAGGGCGGCCTCGTCAGCTGCTATGAGAAGTTCATCATCGACGTGGAGCTGCTGCGCATGCTGCGGGTCCAGTTCACGCCGCTGGAGATCGACGAGGCCTCGCTCGCGTTCGGCGCGCACGAGGAGGTCGGCCACGGCGGCCACTTCCTGGGCGCCCAGCACACGATGGAGCGGTTCCGGGAATGCTTCTACCGGCCGCTGCTGTCATCCACCGCCAACTACGAGCGCTGGCTGAAGCAGGGCGGCAAGGACACGGCCGCCCGAGCCGGAGAAATCTACGTCAAGACGCTCGACGAGTACTCGCCGCCGCCGCTGGACGATGCGGTTCGCGCCGAGCTCGATGACTACGTGAACCGCCGCCGCGCCGAACTCGGCGACTAGCCGCGACCGCATGGCCTACGGTCTCCTGGCCGCCCTGAGCTGGGGGATCGCCGGTTTCGGGGCCGCCCTGGCCGCGCGGCGCATCAGTGCGTTCCGCACGGTCGTCATCGGCGAGGCGGCCGCCCTGACCGGGTATGTCGTGCTGTTCCTGCTCGGCCCGTTCTCGCTGCGGGGCACGGGCCCGGTCGTCTGGCTGCTGATGCTGGCCGGGGTGATCGGCCTGGGCGGGTACCTCGCCCTCTACCGTGGGCTGGAGTCCGGCCATGTCGGCCTGGTCAGCGCGATCTCCGCGAGCTACGCGGGGGTCACTGTGATTCTTTCGGTGCTCGTGCTCGGGGAGCGCCTGACGGCGGCCGCGGCCGCCGGCGTGACGCTCACAGTAGCGGGCGTCGTGCTGGCCTCCAGCCGGGCAAGCCCCGGCGCCGAGCAGACGGCCCGGGCGACCGGCGTTGCGTTCGGGCTGGCCGCGGCGCTGTGTTACGGAGTGGGCGGCTTCCTGCTCGGGCGGTACACGCGGGAACTCGGCTGGCTGGTCCCGGTGGTGGTGGCCCGCGTTGGCGCGATGGCGGTGCCGCTGGCGCTGCTGGCGACGCCGCTGCGCCGGTCTGCGGCGAGCCAGCGGGGCCTGGGTATCGCCTGGGCGGTCGGGGTCGGGCTCGTCGACGCGGCCGGGGTGGCCTTCTTCGCCCGGGGTGACCAGGTCGGGCTCATCTCGATCACCGCCGCGTCCTCCAGCGCCTTCCCGATCATCCCGCTGCTCGGCGGGCTGGTGCTCCTGCACGAGCGAATAGCGCGCTGGCAGGCCGTCGGCGTAGTCCTCATCCTGGCTGGACTGGTCCTGCTGGGGGCCGGTTCGTAGCCGTGAGACCCGGCCGCCCCGCGGGGGCGATGATGGAGGACCGTGTGATGGACGGCAGCAGGCTGAGGAGGACATGATGGGCGGCCGGAATCCGGCGGATCTGGTGCTCACGGGAGGGCACGCCTACCTGGTCGACGCCGCGCGGTCCTGGGCGCAGGCCATCGCCGTGGCGGGCGGGCGGATCATCGCGGTGGGCACGGACGCGGAGGTGTCCGCGCTCATCGGGCCGCGAACCGAGGTCATCGACCTGGCGGGCCGGATGCTGCTGCCCGGGTTCACCGACTCCCACGTCCACGCCTCGGGCGCCGGCCTGGAGCGGATCCGCTGCGACCTGTCCGGGGCACACAGTCTCGATGACTACCTGGCGGCGGTGCGCCGTTGTGCGCGGCGCCATCCGGCCGCTGCCTGGATCACCGGCGGCGGCTGGTCGATGGACGTGTTTCCCGGCGGGGTGCCCAGCAAGGAGGAGCTCGACCGGGCCGTCCCCGACCGCCCGGTGTTCCTGGCCAACCGCGACCACCATGCGGCATGGGTGAACTCACGGGCGCTCGCTCCGCCGGGGTCGACGCGCACACCCCGGACCCGGCCGACGGGCGGATCGAGCGGGACGCGCGCGGCGAGCCGTCGGGGGTCCTGCAAGAGGGCGCCATGAACCTGGTGGAGCGGGCCATCCCGCGCCCGGACCTGGACGAGCAGGTGGCCGGCATCTGCGAAGGCCAGCGCTACCTGCACGCGCTGGGCATCACCGGCTGGCAGGAGGCGATCGTCGGCGACTACGCGGTGATCCCCGACTGCTTCGACGCCTACCTTGAGGCCGAGCGGCGCGGGCTGCTCACCGCCCGGGTGGTCGGCGCGCTCTGGTGGCAGCGCGAGACCGGGATCGGGCGGCTCGACGGGCTCGCGGAGCGCCGGGACCGGGCCGAGCGGGCCGCCGGGCCCGGAGGTGGCCGCTTCCGCGCGACTAGCGTGAAGATCATGCAGGATGGGGTCTGCGAGAACTTCACGGCATCCATGCTGACCCCCTACCTTGACGCCCACGGCCGTGAGACGTCCCGCGCCGGCGCCAGCTTCTTCGACCCGCAGGAGCTGAAGGCGGCGGTCACGGCCATCGACGCCGGGGCTTCCAGGTTCATTTCCACGCCATCGGGGACCGCGCGGTCCGGGAGGCGCTCGACGCGGTGCAGGCCGCCCGCGGCGCCAACGGGCCCGGCAACAGGCGGCACCACATTTCGCATCTGCAGGTTGTCCACCCCAGCGACCTGCCCCGGTTCCGGGACCTTGCGGTGATCGCCAACTGCCAGCCGCTCTGGGCGTGCAACGAGCCCCAGATGACCGAGCTCACACTGCCTTTCCTCGGCCGGGAGCGGGCCGCCTGGCAGTACCCGTTCGGCAGCCTGTCGCGCTCCGGCGCGCAGCTGTGCTTCGGCAGCGACTGGCCGGTGTCGAGCCCGAATCCGCTGTGGGAGATCCATACCGCGGTGAACCGGACGATCCCGCCCGGCTACCCCTACGGGGGCGCCGGGACGGACGAGCCCTTCCTGCCGTCCGAGCGGATCGACCTCGCCACCGCGCTCGCGGCCTTCACCATCGGCTCCGCATACGTCAACCACGCCGAGCTCGAGACAGGCTCGATCGAGGTGGGCAAGCAGGCCGATCTCGTCGTGCTCGACCAGAACCTGTTCGGCCTGCCCGCCGGGGAGATCGCGCTCGCGCAGGTCGACCTCACGATCGTGGACGGTGCCGTGGTGTATGCCCGGTAAGGCGGCCAGCATGTGCCACCGCGCCATGGCCACAGCAGGCCTCGTGCCGGTCTCTTCTTTCGTTTCGCGGGGCCCTTGATCGCGGGCCATCTATGATGAGGGCCGGGTTCCGGCCCGTTGGGGAGCACCGGGAGGACGTCGGCCACACGGCTCCCGGCCCGCACGCGACAGCTCCGGCCACATGCGTGGTTCCGCTGTCGGCATCCCCTCCCGGAGGCCCCGGATGCACCTGATCGTTTACGGCGACTTCAACTGTCCTTACTCCTACCTGGCGAGCCAGCGGGTGGATGCGCTGGTCCGGGCGGGCCGGGCCGAGGTGGAATGGCGTGCGGTCGAACACGACCGGAGGCTGGCGCTCACCGGCACCCGGAGCAGCTCCGACCCGGCGCGCTGGCAGCGCGAACTCGCTGAGGTCGCCGCCCTGGCCGGGCCGGACGAGCAGGCACCGGGCCCCGCTCCGGCACTGGTCAGCAACACCGGAGCCGCGGTCGCCGCCTGCGCCGAGGCGGTCGCCGACGGCGTCCAGGATGAACTGCGGCGGAGCCTCTTCTCCGAGATCTGGGTGCGCCGACGGCACGTCAGCGGCCCGTCCGAGGTGCGGCAGCTGGTCCGCGCCCTGATGTACCCGGCCGGGCCGCCCGGCGAGCCCCTCGCCGTGCCGGACCTGCCGGCCCGGATCCACCACCACGCCGCACCCGGCACGCTCCCGCGCCTGTCCGGCTGCACGATCAGCCCGGTCGGCGGGCCCTTGACCGCCGGCGGGCACCGGCGGATCGGGCAGTGGCGGCGCGAGTGGCTGTCGGGCTCGGGGGGTGTGGTGCCCGCGCTCAGCCTCCCGGACGGCATGCTGGCCGGCCCGGCCGCGCTGGCGCGCCTGGCCGACCTGGTCGCCGCCGCGCCGGCGGGCGCTGCCGTGCCGGCCGCCACCGGGCCGCTGGTGGCGTCGGGGGTGGGATAGGTTCCTGGCCCGGCCCCGCCGTGGTGGGCGACGTCACGGCCGCCGGCATTCGGCGGCGGGCGGTCAGCGGGCGGTGATCGGCAGACTGGTGTGGGCGCGCAGGGCGAGCGCTTCGCGGCGTACCGGTTCGCCGGCCAGCGCCAGCCGGGGGAACCGGGTCAGCAGGGCGGGGAAGGCGACCTGTGCCTCCAGCCGGGCGAGCGGCGCGCCGAGGCAGTAGTGGATTCCGCCGCCGAATGACAGCGGCGCCTGCTGCGCCCGGTCAAGGATGAGCCGGTCCGGGTCGGAGAAAACGGCGGCATCCCGGTTGGCCGCGCCGAGCAGTGCGAGCACCCGCTGGTCATCGGACAGGTCAAGCCCGGCGACGGTGAGGTCGTCGGGCGCGCCGCGGCCCGACAGGATCTGCACCGGCGAGTCGTAGCGCAGCAGTTCCTCGACCGCCGGGATCGCGAGGAACGGCTCGGCCCGCAGCCGGGCGGCCTGGTCGGGATGGGCGAGCAGCGCGACCAGGCCGTTGGACAGCAGCCCGGTCGTGGTCTCGGTACCTGCTTTGAGCAGCAGCGCCGCCATCGTCACCAGTTCGTCGCCGGTCAGCCTGTCCGCCGCGTCCGCGGCGGCCATCGCCGAGATGAGGTCGTCGGCGGGGTGCTCGCGTCGGCGTTCTGCCAGGTCGGCCACGTAGTCGGCGATGACGACGGCGGCGTTGTCGGCCCGGTCCATGGCCTGCGGGCTGAGCCCTTCCAGCACGGCGCTCCAGTCCCGTGCCAGCTCGGCGAACTTCGGCCGGTCCGCGGCCGGGATGCCGAGCAGTTCCCCGATGACGCCGGCCGGCAGCGGGATTGCGAACCCGGTGACGAAATCGCTGTCCCCGGCGAGCTGATCGCAGCCGTCGGCCACGATCCGCTCGACGGCCGGGCGGAGCGCCGCCACCCGCCGCGCGGTGAAGCAAGCGGACACCAGGCGGCGCAGCCGGGTGTGGACAGGCGGGTTGAGCATCATGATGCTGCCGAACATCAGCCGCAGGGCCGGCCGGTCCTGCCATCGCGGATAGTCGGCGTCGGCCAGCCGCCGCTCCGGCGCCTTGTGCAGCCGGTGGTCGCGCAGCAGCATCGAGCATTCCCGGTAGCCGGTAACGACCATCGTCCCGTCCGGCGCGGTCGCGGCCGGCCCGATCGCCCTCAGCCGTTCGTAGTGGGGATAGGGGTCGGCCCTGCCCTCCGGCGTGGCCAGGGCGGCGAGCACTTCGCCGACGATCGGCTGCCCGCGCGTCCCCACCGTAGCCCGCTCCCTGAAAGCCACGAGCCCAGAATGCCGGTCCACGGCCTCGCGGGGAAGACACTCTGCCGATAGCGCCCTGTCCCCCGTCGTTTGACCCTGGCGCTGGTGGCGCCAGTCCAGCGGGCGGACGGAAGCGCTCGTGGCCGGCCAGTCCAGCGGGCGGCCGGAAGCAGGGAGGGGCGCCGGGCCACCGCCTGCCCGATACCCGGGCGGAGGGCAATTCGGCCCGGCCCACCGGCTGGCGGGACCCGGCCCTGGCTCTATGCCGTGGCACGCAACGAATGCCGCCGCCGTCTGCGCGCCCGCGCGCCGTCCGTCTCGCTCGATGAGGCGGCCGAACTGACCGACGACACGATCGACCTCAGCGCGGAGGCCGAGAAGGCCGAACTGCGCGCACTGGTGAGCTCGGCACTGGCCGGGCTCAACCCGGGGGACCGGGAGATCATCGAGCTGAACCTGCGCCGCGACCTGGCCGGCCGGGACCTCGCCGACGCGCTCGGCGTGCGCCCGAACCAGGCGCACGCCCTGGCGTCGCGGGCACGGTCGCAGTTCGAGACCTCACTGGGGGCGCTGCTGGTGGCCCGCACGGGGCGGGAGTCCTGTGCCGACCTGGCCGCGATCCTGGCCGGCTGGGACGGGCAGCTGAACGTCCTGCTGCGCAAGCGGATCAACCGTCACATCGAGCGCTGTCCGCAATGCCGGGCGCGCAAGCAGCGCGAGCTCAGCCCGGCGATGCTGCTCGGGATGCTTCCGGTGGCCCTGCTGCCGACCAGCCTGCGCGACCAGCTCCTCGGCCTGATCAGCGACTTCAGCCCCGGCCCCTCCGTCTACCGGGCGAGTGTGATCCACCGCGCCGGGCCGTTCGGCCAATCCGGGTTCCCCCGGCCGCTCGATCCGCCGCACGTGGCCCACGGGCCGGTGGTGCACGCCGCGACCGTCGGCGCGGGGGCCGCGGCCGTGGCGGTGATCGCTGCCGGGATCCTGTATGCCACGCATGGTAAGCCGCACGCTCCGCATCCTCCGGGGCCGGTGGCCATCGGGGCCGTCCAGCGCGCCCGGCTTGACGCCATCAGCCCCGCCAGGGACGGCTGCTCCCAGGCATTCCGCCGGCGCCGGTGCCCCGCCGGGGCATGGCACCCTCCCTCTTGGCCGTGGGGTGGCGGCAACCGCGCCGGTAGCCGTCTCGGCGTCCGGGCCGGCGCCCGGTCAGTCACCGCTGCCGGTCAGCCAGTCGCCGGCGCCGCCCGCGCCATCGTCGCCGGGCCAGGGGGCGGGCACCCTGGTCTCGTCAACCACGACCGTGACTCTGCGGCTGGGCGTGACCGGTTCGTTCACGCTGACCGCGCAAGGCGGGCCCGTCTCCGGGATCCAGGTCCAGAACCCGGACCCGCTCGACCTGACCATCAGCCTGGGCGTCCGCTCGCTGTCGGCGGGGGCGAGTACCACCGTCCACGTGACGATGGTGAACCTGCTGTCGACGTCCAAGACGCTGATCGTAAATCCCGGTGGGCTGACGATCACCGTCAGAGCCTCCGGGCTGCTCGGCTGACCGGAAGCGCACACCCGTAGCGCGGCCCGGCAGCACCGGGCGGCCGCCCAGGGCGGCGTGGAGCCTTCTTCCGGGCTGCTGCGCCGCCGCCCGGGCTCCGTCCCACGTCGCGGGCTGCTGTGCGCCGGGAGGCCCCGTGCCGCGAAAGCAATTTTGTGCCGAATTCTCGTTCCACATTCAGGTGCCGCTGACTTACCGTGGGCGCATGCAGGACGCACAGATGGTGGAGGCGATCCTGGCCGGTCAGGAGGCCGGGCTGGCCGCGGCCTACGACCGGTATGCGGCGTCCCTGTACGGGTATTGCCACAGCCTGCTTGCTGAGCCGGCCGACGCCGCCGCGGCGGTCCAGGACACGTTCATCGTGGCGGCCGACGGACTGGGCGGGCTCCGCGATCCTGCCCGGCTGCGGCCCTGGCTCTACGCCGTGGCCCGCAACGAATGCCACCGCCGCCTCCGGACCCGCGCGCCGTCTGCCCCGCCCGGCGGGGTCGGCGAGATGGTTGGCGTGAGCCCGGACACTCCGAAGGCGGACCTGGACGCGCAGGCGGGCGCGGCACGCGGCGAGCCGGGCGAGATGACTGGCGGGCCGGTGGATGCGGCCACGGAGGCCGAGCGGGCGGAGCTGCGCGCGCAGGCGGGCGGGGCGCTCGCCGGGCTCAGCCTCGGTGACCGGGAGATCATGGAACTGAACCTGCGCCACGACTTAACTGGCCGGGATCTCGCTGACGTGCTCGGGGTCAGCCCGAACCAGGCGCACGCCCTGGTCTCGCGAACACGGTCCCAGTTCGAAAGGTCGCTGGGGGCACGTCGTGGCCTCGACACTACGGTGCTGCTCGGCCTGCTCCCCGTGGTGTCGGCAGCCCTGCCTCCAGCCGGCCTGCGCGATCAGCTCTTAAGCCTCGTCGGCGACTTCAGCCCGGTCTCTGCTTCCTACCGGGCCGAGGTGATCAACCGCGCCGGGCCGTTCGGCCGATCCGGCTTCCCCAGGCCGCTCGATCCCCCGCGTACGCCCTACCGGCCGAAAGCGCCAGCCCTGGCCGCCACCGCGGGGGTCGCGGCCGTAGTTGTGATCGCCGGGGTGCTGTCTGCCTCGTACGGGTTCACGCCGCCCGGCCCGCGCCCGGCCGGATCGGTGCCCCCGGGGCCGTCTGCCTCGCCGCACGCGACGCCGTCGGACAGGTCAGGGGCGGCGGCTTCCTCGGCTCCCGCCAACGCTCCAGCTTCGGCCGCGCCGCGCATCGTCTCCATCTTCCCGGGGGCGGCGTCGGTGACATCGGTGATCCCCACCGCCAGCGCCTCGCCGTCGGCCAGCCAGTCGCCCACCCCCGCCCCCACAGCTACCTCGACACCCACATCTCCCCCCACGCCCACGCCTCCTCCCACACCAACCCCCACGCCGACGCCTACTCCAACACCTACTCCCACGCCGACGCCGACACCGACCCCCACGCCCACCGCCACGTCCACGCCGACGTCCGCGTCCACCGCCGCGTCACCACCGCCGAGCCTGGTGGCGGCACCCTAGGCGCTACGCGTCGGCCTCGGCGCGGAGCAGCGCGGCCGCCGCGGTCATGGCGGTCAGCTTGCCGAGGGCCGAATCGCGGGGCAGATACTTCATTCCGCAGTCCGGCGCGAGCACGACGCGCTCGGCGGGCACATACGGCAGCGCCCGGCGCACCTGGGCCGCCACCTCCTCGGCGCTCTCCACCGTAGGGTCGCCGAGGTTGAGCACCCCCAGAATGATCGTCTTGCCGTCCAGGTCAGCCAGCACCGAGCAGTCCAGCCCGGACTGGGCCGTCTCGATCGACACCTGGTCGCAGTCCGCGGCGGCGAGCTCGGGCAGGAACGAGTAGCCCTCGGGGCGGTCGTGGATGATCGCCGCATACCCGAAGCACAGGTGCACGGCGGTGGTGCCGGTCACGCCCGCCAGCGCCCGGTTGATCACCTTGACGCCATAGCGGCGCGCCTCCTCCGGGCGTGCCTGCAGGTAGGGCTCGTCAAGCTGGACGATGTCGGCCCCGGCAGCGAACAGATCCCGTACCTCTTCGTTGACCGCCTCGGCATACCCGAAGGCGAGGTCCTCGGTGCTGGCGTAGTGATCGTTCTGCGCCTGCTGCGCCATGGTGAACGGGCCGGGGACCGTGATCTTGACCGTTCGGCGGGTGTTCGCGCGCAGGAACGCCACGTCCTCCACCTCGACCGCGTGGCGCCGCCGGATCGGCCCGGTGACCCGCGGCACCGGGTTCGGGTGGCCACTGCGGTCGAGCGCGGTGCCGGGATTGTCGATGTCGACCCCGTCCAGCGCGGTGGCGAAACGGTTCGAGTAACTCTCCCGGCACATCTCCCCGTCGGTCAGGATGTCCAGGCCGGCCTGTTCCTGCGCCCGGATGGCGAGCAGGGTGGCGTCCCGCTGCGCCTCCGCCAGGTATGCCGGGTCAACCCGCCACAGCTCGCGGGCCCTGACCCGGGGCGGGAACCGGTGCCGGAGGCGTTCCCGGTCGATCAGCCAGTCGGGTTGCGGGTAGCTGCCGACGAGTGAGGTGGGAAAGAGCATGTCGGATCTCCAGAAGGCTCAGGCGGTGAGGCCGTGGCGGCTTGACGCCTGTCGGCTCCGGTAGGCAGGCCGCGCCACCCCGTCACGATATGCCCGGGTCGGGATGAGCGCCGAGGATCTCGGTAGTCACGCGTCGCCTGGTGACGCTCAGCGGCCCGAGCCCAGACAGGGCCGTGGTGACCTGGTCCGCCAGCCCAGGCCGGGCCGAGATCGTCTCCGCCAGCCCGATCGTGCCCACCCCCGTCAGCCAGGAGGGCTCGACCTGGCCCGCGTCGTCGATGACGTGGGCCTTGGCGCGGCCGGCACGGGCCAGCCCGGCGAGCAGGCGGGTGTCCGGCTCGTCTTCGATGCCGAGCACCAGGACCAGATCGCTCGCGGCGGCGACCGCGCGGATCGTCTCCTTCCGGTCGGAAGCGGCGTAGCAGAACCCGTCCGGGTCCGGCCCGCGCAGCGCCGGGAACCGCGACCGCAGCGCGGCGCTCACCGGTGCCGCTTCCTCGACCGGGATGCCCGGCTGCAGCACGTAGGAGACTCGCCGGGGGTCAGAGACCCGCACCGCGCTCACACCCGCCGGGCTCTCGGTCACAACGGTATGGTCCGGTGCCTGGCCGGCCATCCCGGCCGCCGCCGCATGGCCGCGAGGACCGATGACGACCACCTGATCACCGCGGTCGACGAAACGCCGGGTTTCCGCGTGCACGGCCGTTACCAGCGGACAGGTCGCATCGACGGTCCGCAGGCCACGCCGTGCCGCCTCGTCCAGCACCGCGGGCGGGACCCCGTGCGCCGGGATCACCAGCGTGGAACCGTCCGGGACCTCCTCCAGCGAGGAAACGAAGATGGCCCCGGAAGCCGCCAGGTCGTCGCGTGCCTGCTCGCTCGCGGCCAGCCAGCCGTACACGTGGACCGGGCCGTCGGTGAACATGACGGTTTCCCGTGCCTGCTCCAGCGCCCGCACCGCACCCTCGCACCAGGGGCTGATGCCGCCCAGCAGGCGACGCGTGCCAACCGTGGCCGACCACTCCTCCACGGCGGCGCGGGCGGCCGCCGCCGCGAGCCCGTCGACCGCGTTGGCCGCGGCAGCGATTCCGGTGGCCGCACCCTCGCCCTGAAGCGCGGACATGACGAACAGGACGGCGCCGTCGTCCGACTGCGACGCCTCCGCATAATGGGGCACGGGCCCGTAGCGGACGGGAATGCCGCGGCGTTCCAGCACGCCGCCGACCATGGGTGCCGCGGGACAGGGCAGCAGGCCACGCGCCGGGTCGCCGATCTCGGTCGCCACCATCACCTCGCCGGGCGCCACCGTGGTGCCCGGCGCCAGGCATCTGCGCGCCAAGGGCCGACTCATGTGGCTCACCCCCATCTTGCCTGTTCAGCCTCACGCCGCATTACTCGGTGCTATCTAAGCCACCCTAAGTAATGGCTGTGCGCCGACACGCGGGGCCACATTCTCCTTCTCCGCCCGCCCCCTGTCAGGAATCGGGGAAGTCGGTGCGGCCCTGCTGCTCGGCCAGGAACCGCTCGAACTGCGCTCCGAGTTCGTCGGCGGTCGGCATGTTCCCCGCCTCGTCGGCGAGCAGGCCCTCCCGGCCGGCGGCGTCGACGAACTCGTCGTACTGCCGCTCCAGCGCCTGGACCAGTTCGGTGATCTCGTCGGACGCCTCCACCTGGCGGCCAATCTCCTCGTCGGTCCGCTGGGCCGCCTCCCGCAGCGCCTCGTCGGGCAGGGACAGGCCGGTCGCCCGGGTCACCGATTCCAGCAAGGCCACCGCGGCTGCGGGGTAGGCGGCCTGCGCGAGGTAATGAGGGACGTGGACGGCAAACCCGACGGCGGCCCGGTCCTGTTCGCCGAGGCGGAACTCCAGCAGGGATGCCACGCTCCCTGGCACCTGCAGCCGGTCGACGATCGGCCGGGAGCCGACGACCAGCTCGGGCCTGGTCCCGTGGGCGGTGACGCCCAGCGGTCGGGTGTGCGGGACGCCCATGGGGATGCCGTGGAACCCCACGGCCAGTTCTGCCCCGATCCGTGTGGTCACCGACTGCACCGCGGTGGTGAAGCGCTCCCACTCATGATCGGGTTCCGGCCCGGTCAGCAGCAGGAACGGCGTCCCGGCCGCGTCGCGCGTGAGGTGGACAGCCAGTTCTGGCGCCTCGTACTCCTCCCAGTGGTCCTTGTCGAACGTCATCGGGGGCCGGCGGGACCGGTAGTCGATCAGGCGGTCCGCGTCGAACGTCACCACCGTCTCGTGCTCCAGGCTGCCAAGCAGGTGCGCGGTGAGCAGCCGGCCGGCCGCGCCCGCGTCGATGAATCCGTCCAGGTAATGGAGCAGCACGGCTCCGTCCAGCACCGGCGCGCCGGGGCCCACCTCGTAGAGGTCTCCCGCATCTCGCACCATGATCACAGCCTCCTACGCCATCGGCTCTTTCACGTCGTAGTAACCAGCGTATGGCGGCCATCCATCCCGCTGGCTGCGGGGAACTGTGCGCCAACGGTACCCGCACTACGCGGAGATCACTGCCTGCGCCCGGGCGGCCTTGACGGCGGCAGAGAGCGTGGCGATGTCGTAGGCGCCATAATGCCGCTGGCCGTTGATGAAAAAGGTGGGCGTGCCGGACACGCTGGACAGGTCGGCCGAGTCAACGTCCTCGGCCACCCGCCCCGAGCCGACGCGCTTGCGCAGGTCGCCGGCGAACCGCTCGCTGTTCAGCCCGATCTGTTCGGCATAACGCACGAGGTCGGCCGGTCGTAGCGCGTCCTGGTGATCGAGGAGGGCGTCATGCATTTCCCAGAAGGCGTCCTGCTCCGCAGCGGCCTCCGCCGCCTCGGCGGCAAGCTGGGCGTGCGGGTGGACGTCGGTGAGCGGGAGGTGACGCCAGACGTAGCGGACGTCGCCGAAGTCGGCGAGCAGCTCCCGGACGGCCGGTTCTGCTCTGCCGCAGTAGGGGCATTCGAAGTCGCCGTACTCGACGACCGTGACCGGCGACTCGCGTGGGCCGCGGATGTGATCGCGATCGGGATCCACCGGCACGGCGAGATCCAGGATTACCGATGACGTGCCGAGCAGCGCCCGCAGGCGGGCCCGCTTGGGGAGCAGCTCGGTCACCCGGAACACGGCCCAGGTGAGGAGTGCCGCGCACACTCCCGCGGCCAGCACCCCGACCTTCGCCTCCGCCAGGTCCGGGCCGGTGAATGCCAGGGACGCGATGAGCAGGGACACGGTGAACCCGATGCCGGCGATGGTCCCCGCTCCGATGATCGACGCCCAGCCCGCGGGCGGCCGGAGCCGCCCCTTGCTGACCTTGGTGACCAGGTACGAGACGCCAGCAATGCCCAGCGGCTTGCCGGCCACGTACCCGGCCACGATGCCCAGGGTGACCGGCGAGGTGAAGGCGCGGGCGAGGAACGGGCCGCTGATCTGGACGCCCGCGTTGGCCAGCGCGAACAGCGGCACGATGACGTAGCTCGTCCACGGATGGAAGATCTCCTGCAGCCGGTCGTTCGGCGAGATCGACGTCGAGAGACTGACGCTGGCAACCCGGGCCAGTTCCGGCGTCGGCTGCTCCCGGAACATCCGGAACTGTTCTGTGGCGACTTCCAGGTCACCGCGCGCGGCCGGGTACGCCTGCACGAGCAGGCCCATCACCAGGCCGACCACGATCGGGTCGACACCGGACTTCATGAACGCCACCCACGCCACCAGCCCCAGCGCCAGGTACACCAGGCCGCGCCGGACCCCGAACGCCCGGACAGCCAGCACCACGCCGATGATGGCCAGCCCGGCCAGCAGGTCGGGGAGCGAGATGGTGTGGCTGTAGAAGATCGCGATGATCGCGAGCGCGGCCAGGTCGTCCACCACGGCGAACGTGAGCAGGAAGGTCCGCATCCGGTCCGGGGCTCGCCGGCCGACCAGGGCCAGCATCCCCAGCGCGAATGCGGTGTCCGTGGACATGGCCGTGCCCCAGCCGTGTGCTGACGCGTGGCCCGCGTTCACGGCGAGAAAGATGGCAACCGGCACGATCATTCCGCCGAGGCCCGCCAGCACCGGCATCGTCAGGCGGCGGCGCTCGCGCAGCTCGCCCAGGTCGAACTCGCGGCGCGCCTCCAGCCCGACCACGAAGAAGAAGAAGGTCATCAGGCCGCTGTTGACCCAGCCGTGCAGATCCTGCCCCAGGCCGGCGCCGCCAAGGCGGATGGACAGCTGGGTGTGCCACACGGCCTGGTAGGACGCCGGGCTCGCGTTCGCCCATATGAGCGCGGCGATCGTCGCGCCGAGCAGCACCGCGGCGCTGCCGGTCTGGGTCCGCAGGAACCGGCGCAGCGCGGTCTGGCGACTCCGGGTCCACACGGTGTGGTCAGGGGCGGTCGCGACCGGGCGGGATTCCGTCACCCCAGGATTCTCGCTTACCGCTGGGTGCCGCGACCATCCCCCGCCGTGCCAGGCTCCCTTCGGTGCTTGCTGGGCACCCTCAGCCGTCGGCCCGCTGGTAGGTGAGGTGCACGACCCCGGTGCCGAACGTCTCCGACGCGGCGAGCTTCAGCCCCGCATGGCCGCCTTCGCCCTCGAACAGGCGCTTGCCGTGACCCACGACGACGGGGAACAGCAGCAGGTCGAGCTGGTCCAGCAGGCCCTCGCGCAGCAGCCAGGTGACCAGGGTGCCGCTGCCGCTCATATTGATGTTCCGGCCGGGCCGCTGCTTGAGTTTGGTGATCTCCTCGGCGACGTTGCCGCTGATCAGGGCCGAGTTCTGCCACTCGGCCTTGTCCAGGGTGGTCGACACGACCACCTTCTGGAAGCTGTTCATCCGGTCAGCCATCCCGCCGCTCTGGCCGCCGAAGGAGTCGGCAAAGCCCTGGTAGGTGACCCGCCCCAGCAGCAGGGTGTCCCCGCCGGCCATCATCGACCCGATGAGCTGCTCGATCTCCGGGCTGAAGTAGGCGCCGGTCCAGGTGTCCGGCGCCTCCACGACGCCATCCACCGACACGAACAGCCCCGCGACTATCTTCCGCATGACATCTCCTCATTTAGGACCATGTGCGGCCGGGTCCCGGCCGCCCTCTACTGGTGCTTCGAGCGGGCGGCCGCCGGATCGACACGGCGCGGCAGATTTTCGGCGGCGTATGCCGAGGCTGCTGCCTCCGGGGCAGGAGAGGAGGCTGACCCGGGGGAGGGTTTGCCAGCAGTGGGAAGACCGGCCCGCGGCTGTCGGGCCGCTAGCCGCGCGCGGCCTTGTGGGCCCGCCAGCGCTCCAGCAGGGCGGGCAGCTCCTGCCGGAGGAACACGAAGAAGTCATGTGAATCGGCGAGGCGCTGGCCGGCCGGGGTGTCTGGACCCAGAATCTCGGCCCCGTCCCTGGCGGCGTTGGCCCAGTGGGCAAGCAGCTGGTCCCGGCCGAGGGAAATCTCATACCAGAGGTCGTTGCGCAGCAGGTACACGTCGCGCCGGCTGCCGGGCTCGCGCTGACGGCCGATCATGCCCACCTGCTCCAGGTAGCGCACGGCGCCCGAGATCGCTGCCGGGCTGGCCCCGAGCAGCTCGCCGAGCTCGGCGGCCGTCAGGCGGCCTGAGTCGGTGACCAGCAGGGCGGAGAATACCCGGGCTGGCATCGGCGGGACGCCCGCCTCCACGAGGACAGCAGCGAACCGCTCGATGAACGGGCGGACCGCCTGCTGATCGCGTCCGGCCCGCTGATCGTGTCCCGTCGGCCGATCGCGCTCCGCCTGCTTATCGCGGACCGCCGGCTGATCGCGGACCGTCTGCCGATCGCGCTCCGCTTGTTGCTGTGTCATCGTGAGGGCCCTTTCGCTCCCCGCCGGCCCGCCGGTGGCGGCTTGCCGCCGTCGCCCACCGCCCTCGTGTTCGCGCTGGGAGGCGGCGGTACTACCCATATTCGTTCTGAATATTCATGACTTTCTGAATCTAGTGTAGAGTCTAAACCATGACGACGGCAATCGAAGTGGCCGGCCTGGTGAAGAACTTTGGCCGGACGCGCGCGCTGGACGGGCTGGACCTGACCGTGACACGCGGCGAGGTGCACGGGTTCCTGGGCCCGAACGGCGCGGGCAAGACGACGACCCTGCGGATCCTGCTCGGCCTGCTGCGCGCCGATGCCGGTACCGCGCGCCTGCTCGGCGGCGACCCATGGCGGGAGGCGACCGCCCTGCACCGGAGGCTCGCCTACGTGCCGGGGGACGTCACGCTGTGGCCGAACCTGTCCGGTGGCGAGGTGATCGACCTGCTCGGGCGGTTGCGCGGCGGGCTGGACACCCAGCGGCGGGACCTGCTCATGAAGCGGTTCGACCTCGACCCGACCCGCAAGACCCGCGCCTACTCCAAGGGCAACCGGCAGAAGGTTGCGCTGATCGCTGCGCTCGCGTCCGGAGCGGAACTGCTCATCCTGGACGAGCCGACGTCGGGCCTGGACCCGCTGATGGAGGCCGCCTTCCGGGAGGCGGTCGAGGACCTGCGACATGACGGCACCACCGTGCTGCTGTCCAGCCACATCCTGAGCGAGGTCGAGGCGCTCTGTGACCGGGTGACGATCATCCGGGCGGGCCGGACCGTCGAGAGCGGAGCGCTCGCCGACCTGCGCCACCTGACCCGCACCTCTATCGACGCCGAGCTGGCGGGGCGGCCGCCGGATCTGGCCGGCCTGCCCGGCGTGCACGACCTGGACGTCACCGGCGACCGGGTCCGCTGCCAGGTGGACAGCGACGCGCTGGACGAGGTGCTGCGCCGGCTGACCGGCGCCGGGGTGCGCAGCCTGGTCAGCCAGCCGCCGACGCTGGAGGAGCTGTTCCTCATGCACTACGGGCCGGAGGAGGCGCGGTCATGACCAGCCAGGCCGCCGCGAGGCCGGCCGGCCTGGCACCAGTCGGCACGGAGCTGACGGGCACGGGCATCCTGACCCGGCTGGCGCTGCGCCGGGACCGGATCATGATCGTGTCCTGGGTCTACGTCCTGGCGGCGTTCGCCTACGTCAGCGTCGTCAGCACGAAGAAGCTCTATCCCACCGCCGCGTCCCTGCAGGCGTTCGCGGAGGGCGCGGGCGCCGACCGCGTCACCCGCGCGATCTACGGGCCAGCGGGCGATCTGCACACCCTGGGCGGGCTGGCCACCTGGAAACTGAGCGTCTTCGGCGTCGTGGGCGTCGCAGTGATGAGCATGTTCATCGTGATCAGGCACACGAGGGGGGACGAGGACGCGGGGCGGCTCGAGCTCGTGGGCGCGGGCGCGGTGGGCCGGCTCGCGGCGCTGACGTCGGGGTTGCTGACCGCGTTGCTGGCCAATCTGGTCGTGGCGCTGCTGGTGGCGGTCGGCCTGGCGGTACCGGGGCTGCCCTGGGGTGACTCGCTGGCGTTCGGGCTGGGGATGGCCGCCGCCGGCTGTGTCTTCGCGGCGATCACCGCGGTGGCGGCCCAGCTCGCCGGGAGCAGGCGGCCGGCCATCGGCATCGTGACCAGCGTGATCGCGCTGACTTACCTGCTGCGGGCGGTGGGCGACGCGGCGTCGCCCGGCAGCTGGGCCGCCAGCCTCTCCTGGCTCTCGCCGATCGGGTGGAGCCAGCAGCTGCGGCCGTTCGGCCCGCTCCACTGGTGGGTGCTGGTGATCCCCGTGCTGTTCACGATCGCGGTGGCGGCCGTCGCGTACGCCATCGCCGGGCGCCGTGACCTGGGCACCGGCCTGCTGCCGGTGCGGCCGGGGCCCCCGGCCGCCGGGGCGAGCCTGGATGGCCCGCTCGGGCTGGCCTGGCGGCTGCAGCGCGGCACGCTGCTGGCGTGGGCGGCCGGCCTCGCCGTGTACGGCCTGGTCATCGGGGCGCTCGCCGCCGGGATCGGGCCGCTGATCGGCAACAACGCGGCCGCCAGGGAGCTGTTCGTTAAGCTCGGTGGCCAGACCGGCCTGGTCAGCGTGCTCCTCGCTGCCATGATGGGCTTCATGGGGGTGGCCGCCGCCATTTATGCGGTCCAGGCGGCGCTGCGGCTGCGGGGCGAGGAATCCGGCGAGCGGGCCGAGCCGGTGCTCGCCGCCGCCGTGGGCCGGATCCGGTGGGCGTGGAGCCATCTGGTGTTCGCGGTGGTCGGCCCGGTGGTGCTGCTCGTGCTGGTCGGCCTGACCACCGGCCTGGTCTACGGCGCGCACACAGGGGATATGGGCAAGGCCCTGGGCCAGCTGCTCGGCAGCGCGCTGGTACAGCTGCCGGCCGTGTGGGTGTTGACCGGGATCGCGGTCGCGCTGTTCGGGCTGGTGCCGCGGTGGTCGGCCGCGGCCTGGGGAGCCCTGGTCGCCTTCCTGGTCCTCACCGAGCTGGGCTCGGTCCTGAACCTGAGCAGGTGGGTCACCGACATCTCCCCGTTCACGCATGTGCCGAAGCTGCCGGGTGGGGCGTTCGCCGCCACGCCGCTGCTCTGGCTGGCCTGTATCGCGGTGGCCCTGACCGCGGTCGGCCTGGTCGCCCTGCGCCGCCGTGACCTAGCCTGAGCCCGGCTGCCTCGCTTACTGGGCGCGTGGTTCGAACAATTCAACCGGGTTGCCCGACGGGTCGTCCAGCAGGATCTGGTTCCCGCCGATGCCGGTCACGAGGTCGTTCCGGAAATGAACGCCCGACTTGCGCAGCGTCTCGATCATCGCGGGAAGCCCGGTGACCTCGAGGGAGATGCGGTTCCAGCCTCCGGGCTCGGGCTTTGTGCCGTCGGGCATCGCCTGGCCGCCACCGCCGAGCCCGGATGGCGCGCTAAGCAGCAGCCGCAGATCGCCGCGCGACAGCATGGCGAAGCTCGGTGCCGGGTGCATCTCCTCCCGGAAGCCCAGGTTCTGGCAGTAGAAGTCGATCGCGGCGTCCACATCGTTGACGATGTAGCGGACGCTGACGGTGGCCATCGGCATACCTCCCTATCCTGTCCCGCCCGCCTGTCCTGGCCCCTGTGCACCTGTCCTGGTCCCTGCCCACCCTGCCCGGTCCCCTGCCCGCCTGCCCTGCCCCTGCGCGCCGCCGGCCCGTCGGCCTCGTCCCGGTCCTGCCGCCGTGTGGCCGATCGGCGGCCATCGGCCCGGCGCCGCGCGGCGTCAGGGATAGATCTTTTTGTGCTCGCTGAGCATCGCCACGAACGCGTCGATGCGCTTCGCCCTGGTCTCCGGCCGTTTGGCGGTGCCGATCCGGTAGAGGATCGCGTACCTGTTGGTGCTGTCGAGGGTGGCGAAAAACGCGCGCGCCTGCTGGTTCGCCGCGAGCGCGCGGGCCAGGTCCTCGGGCACGGTCACCCGCGACTGCGATTCGTATGCCTGTTCCCAGCGGCCGTCGCCCTGCGCCCGCTCCACCTCGCGGAGCCCGGCGGGCCTCATCCGGCCGGACGCGATGAGCGCCGCCGCCCGCTCGGTGTTGATCTTCGACCACTTGCTGCCCGGCTTGCGCGGCGTGAACCGCTGCAGCCAGTACTCGTCATCGAGACGGCCCTTCTGGCCGTCGATCCAGCCATGGCACAGCGCCACGTCGAGCGCGTCGGAGTAGGAGATGCTCCGGCCGGCCGACCCTTTCTTCGCGATCTTGAGCCAGAGCCCGGGCGAGTCCGCGGCATGGGCGGTGAGCCATGCGTCCCACGCGTCCGCGGACTCGAAGGACGCCACCGGCAGCGAGTCGGCTGGCATGAGGGCAGTCAATCATGCCGATCGCCGCCGGTGCGCTCAAGGCGAGCCCGGGGAAGGCGGGCGGGGCCGCAGGGCCCGGGAAAGGTCGCCCCGAAACTGGGTAGATGTGCAGAAACCGCAGCTAGCGGAGTCCCTGTCTGACGACCCGAAGGTTAGTTGTATTTTCGCAAGTGTCAGACCGGCAGCGTGACCATCGAGGGAGCCCGTGCCCGAACTCGGCCGTCAGCGACGAC
>DASYQM010000546.1:0-1741 GCA_036005525.1 Streptosporangiaceae bacterium | reverse complement strand
CCTGTTCGCGCACTGGCGGCTCGGCGCACGTCCTGACGGCTGGGCGATGGGAGCCGGATAAGCCGAGAGGCTTAAAGATCTTTCGGAAATACGGTGAGTCGTTGCGCTCGTCTCGTCTGCTCGGGTAGGACAATGCTGGTGTGCCAGCCTCCCGGTCCGCGACGAGCCGGGGGCGGGCGCGCCGTGACTTTGAGGGGCTGACGGCGCGGCGGATGCGGGCCGCGGAGATGTTCGGCCGGGGCAGGCGGCAGGTGGATGTGGTGGCCGAGCTGGGGGTGTCGGCGCAGACCGCGTCGCGCTGGTACCGGGCCTGGCAGGAGCAGGGCCAGGTGGGGCTGGCGGGCGCGGGGCGGGCCGGGCGGCGGCGGAAATTGACTGATGAGCAGCTGGCCGGGGTGGAGGCGGCGCTGCTGGCCGGGCCGCGGGCGAACGGCTTCGGCACCGAGATGTGGACGCTGGCCCGGGTGGCGGATGTGATCGAGCGGCTGACGGGGGTCCGGTACTCCCAGACCCAGACCTGGACGATTCTGCGGGAGCGGCTGGGCTGGTCCCGGCAGCGCCCGGCCCGGCGGGCGCTGGAGCGCAACGAGGAGGCGATCGCCGCCTGGGTGAAACGGGACTGGCCGCGGATAAAAAAAGCGCCCGGCGCCGCGGCGCCTGGATCTGCTTCCAAGACGAGAGCGGGTTCTCCCTCCTCCCCCCGGTGAGGGCGACCTGGGCACCCAGAGGACAGACCCCGGTGCTGCGGCACCACTTCAACTGGACCAGGCTGTCGATGGCCGGCGCGCTTGCGTTCAAGCCCGACGGCAGCGAGGCGGCGCTGATGTTCCAGATCAAGGAGGGCTCCTACAGCACCGAATCGCTGATCGGCTTTCTGCACGACCTGCACGAGCACTTCGCCGGGGATCAGGTCACCTTGATCTGGGACGGCCTTCCCTCGCACCGGTCGACGGCCATGAAGAACTGGATCACCACCCAGCACAGCTGGCTTGCCGTGGAGCGCCTGCCCGGCTACGCCCACGACCTCAACCCGATCGAGATGGTCTGGGGCACCGTCAAAGCCGTCGAGCTCGCCAACCTGTGCCCCGACACCATCGATGAGGCCCGGGACGCCGCCGAGACCGGCCTGAAGCGGGTGAGCTCCAGCTCCGGGCTGTGCTTCGCCTTTCTGGCCCACACAGGCCTTTCTCTGTGATTATTATTCACTCAATTAACGAAACATCGTTAGCGGTAGTTTGTTAATTCGGGATGTAGAGGTGCAGGCCTCGGCCTGCCGCGAGTGAGTTCATCAGGGCTTGCAGCGGTGGCGGCGGGGGCTTGTTTGACCATGCCGGCCACCAGCGCTGCAGCGCGATCCAGGGGGTAAGCCAGGCGCGGATCGCGCGTAATGCCCGCGGCCAGGACGGCGCTGGTGGGGCGTGGTGCGGCCCCCCTCTCTCCGCGGCCGGATGCCGGCTGCGGAGCCGCGGTCTGGGGCGGGGCGGCGTGGTCGTGGAACCAGGCATCCCAGCAGAAGCAGAACGCGCAGTTGACCAGGGCCTGGTGGCGGCGGATCGCGGTGCCGGAGCGGACCTGGAAGTCGGCCCAGCCCAGCTCGTCCTTGACCTGCTTGTAGCTCTGCTCGATCCAGTTGCGGATCGCGTAGATCCGCACGATCTCGGCCAGGCCGGCCGCCGGGTGCGGGCTGTCTGCCTCGCGCGGGCCGCCGGGCCGGGGCAGGTTGGTGACCAGGTACCAGGTG
>DASYQM010000545.1:0-26449 GCA_036005525.1 Streptosporangiaceae bacterium | reverse complement strand
CCGCGTGGAATCTCACCGGAGAAGCTGGCGTATTCCAGTGGGTGGTCCTCGGTGTGCACCGCGAGGTGGTTGGCGCCCGGATCGTCCGGCACTCCCTTGGGCAGTGCCCAGGACACCAGTACGCCGTCACGCTCCAGGCGGAAATCCCAGTGCAGGCGCCTGGCGTGGTGCTCCTGGACGACGAAGACTCGCGCCGTCGCGTCATCGCCCCGCCCGGCCGCGCTGTGGGCAGCGGAGCCTTCGGCCGTGGGCCGGCCAGGGCCCGCTGGCATCGGCTCGGGGGTGCGGCCCGGGTTCCGCTTGCGCCGGTAGTCGTGCAGTGGGTCCACGTCCCCTGATCTACCCCAGGCCGCTGGTCATTGCCAGCCGTCCAGGCCGCGGCCCCGGCGGAGCCTTGCCCGAGCCAGGGCAGCCGTACGATCGAGTTTCCGGCAGGGCCGGTACCGGCCCGGTAGCCCGGCTGTCACCCTTCGTTACGCATGGAGCCGACGATGGCGAAACGCTCCCTGACCGGGATCAAGCCGACTGGGATTCCGCATGTCGCGAACTACATCGGCGCGATCCGCCCAGCGCTGGCGCTCGGCGAGCAGTATGACGCGTACTACTTCATCGCCGACTACCACGCGCTGACGACCGTCAAGGACCGCCAGACCCTTATTGACCTCACCTATGAGGTAGCCGCCGCCTGGCTGGCGATGGGCCTGAATCCGGACCGGGTGACGCTCTACCGGCAGTCGGATGTTCCCGAGACGTTCGAGCTGACCTGGATCTTGGGGTGCGTCACGCCGAAGGGCCTGATGAACCGCGCCCACGCCTACAAGGCGGCCGTTGCCGACGCGGAGGCGCAGGGCAAGGCGGACGTTGATGCCGGAATCAACATGGGGGTTTACTGCTACCCGGTCCTGATGGCGGCCGACATCTTGCTGTTCTCGGCTGACGTCGTGCCGGTGGGCAGGGATCAATCGCAGCACATCGAGATGACCCGTGATATCGCGGAGAAGTTCAACCTGGCTTACGGTGACGTCCTGAGGATCCCGGAACTGGTGGTCGGCGCGACGTCGGCCAGCATCCTGGGCCTGGACGGCCGGAAGATGAGCAAGTCCTACGACAACGTCCTGCCGCTGTTCGCCGGACCGGACGAGATGGCCAGGCTGGTCCGCCGGTTCAAGACCGACTCCACCGGGGCAGACGAGCCGAAGGACCCGGAGAGCACGAGCCTGTTCCAGATCTACCGGGAGATCGCCGCCCCGGATGACACCCGGCGGGTCCGGGCGGCACTCGAGGCCGGCGGGATGTCCTGGAAGGAGCTCAAGGATGCGGTGGTGGCGCTGCTCGACGGCTTCCTCGCCGGGCCGCGTGAGCGGTACCGCGAGCTGATGGCCGACAAGGCGCAGATCCGGCGCGTCTTGGCCGCCGGAGCCGAGCGGGCCCGGCCCGAGGCCGCCGAGCTGCTTGCCCGTGTCCGCCACGCGATCGGCCGGCAGCCCGTCAACCTGTGAGTCGGCGAGACGGGCCCGGACATCGATCGCTGGAGGAGAACCGTCAGGCGCGGTGCCGGTCGACCAGCTGCCGGATGATGACGTTGCGCTGGATGTCGTTGGTCCCCTCGCCGACCACCATCAGCGGCGCGTCGCGGTAGTAACGCTCGATGTCGAACTCGGCAGAGTACCCGTAGCCGCCGTGCACCCTGATCGCGTCGGCGGTGACCTGCAGGCAGGCCTCGGAGGCGAACAGCTTCGCCATGCCGGCCTCCAGGTCGCTGCGCCGCCCGGTGTCGAGCGCGGCGGCGGCGCGCGTGGTGAGCAAGCGTGCGGCTTCGACCTGGGTGGCCATATCGGCGAGACGGTGGCCGACGGCCTGATGCCGCCAGATCGGCTGCCCGAAGGTCTCCCGCTCCTGCGCGTACCGCAGCGAGTCCTCCAGCGCGGCCCGGGCCACCCCGACCGCCCGCGCGGCGACCTGGATCCGGCCGAGCTCGAGCCCGTCCATCATCTGGCCGAAGCCGGCGCCCTCGGTGCCGCCGAGCAGGGCGCCGGCCGGGCACCGGTAGCCGTCGAAGACGAGCTCACAGGTCTCGACGCCCTTGTAGCCGAGCTTGGGCAGGTCGCGCGAGACGCTGAAGCCGGGCCCTTTCCCGGCGAGCAGGATGCTGATGCCGCGGCTGGCCGGCACCGCGTCCGGGTCGGTCTTGCACAGCACGGCGGTCACGGCGGCGGCCCGCGCGTTGGTGATCCAGGTCTTCACGCCATCGAGCCGGTAGCCGCCTGCCGCCGCCGTCGCCCTGGTCCGGATGGCCTGCAGGTCGGAGCCGCCGGCCGGCTCGGTCAGCGCCATGGCGGCCCGGACCTCGCCGGTGGCCATCCGCGGCAGCCACGTGTCCTTCTGGTCGTCCGTGCCGAACCTGGTGATCAGCCGGGCGACAACGCTGTGCCCGCCCATCGCCCCGGCCAGGCTCATCCAGCCCCTGGCAAGTTCCTCGGTGACCAGCGCGAAGCAGGCGGTGGAGACCCCGGCGCCGCCGTAGCGCTCGGGGACGACCAGGCCGTAGACGCCGAGCCGCTTCATCGCCTCGATCAGGTCGGCCGGGTAGGTATCGGCGTGTTCGAGATCGCGCGCCACCGGGAGCACGCTGTCCTGCACCCAGTCGTGGACAACGGCGACGATGTCACGCTCGTCCGGGTCGAGGTCGCTGATCTCGGGTGCTGCCATGGCGGACTGGTCTCCTCAGAAGCTGGGGGGTGGCGCGGCGCTGGTTTGGCCGGTCCAATGGGAAGGTGCCCTTGACATCCTCCCCGCCGCGAAGGACGGGGATTCCACATTGTGGGGAGGGAAGCGCCATTCACCTCCGGCCTGAAGGCCGGGGCTTCCTGGCGCAAACTAGGTGACGCGGTCCCTGATGACACCGGCGCTCGCCGAGCTCGTGGCGGCGGCCCGGCCTGGCCCGGCCGAGCGTGACCGGGCGCGGCTGCTGCTGGCGGACTACCTGGCGGTGGCGGGCGCCGGGGCAGATGCCGACTCGGCGCGGGTGGCGCGCGATGTCCTGCTGCCGCGATCGGCCGGCCCGGCGCCCGTTCTGGGAACCGGCCGGACTGCCGCGATCCGGGACGCGGCGCTGGTCAACGGGATCAGCGCGCACAGCATCGAACTCGACGACACCCACGAGCCATCGAGTTCGCACCCCGGCACCGTGATCTGGACCGCGCTGATGGCCGCCGCGGTGAGCACGCCGGCGACCACGGCGGCCGTGCTGGACAGCGCGGTTACCGGGTACCAGGCGATGGCCAGCCTGGGCGAGCTGCTGGGCCCGGCCGAGCTGTACCGGCAGGGGCTGCACCCGACCGCGGTCTGCGGGGTGTTCGGCGCCGCGGCGGCCGCCGGGCGGCTCGCCGGGCTTGACGCTGACGGCCTCCGGGCGGCGTTCGGCATCGCATTGAGCATGTCCGCCGGCAGCATGGCCTACCTGAGCGACGGCGCCTGGACCAAGCGCTTCCATTCCGGGTCGGCGGCGGCGGGCGGCATCCTCGCCGCCGAGCTCGCGGCCGGCGGCTTCACGGGCCCGGCCGACGCGTTCGGCGACCCCTACGGCCTGATGCACATCTACGGCGGCATCCGGCCGCGGGCTCGGGCGGATGCGGTGCTCGCCCATGCCGCCGGGCTGCCCGCGGTACACGAGACGAGCGTGAAGTTCCATCCGTGCTGCCGCTACATGCACGGCGTGATGGACCTGCTGGCCGCCTACCGCAGCGAGGGCGGGCGGGTCCGGGGAGCCACGCGGATCGACTGCGGGGTGCTCAGCGGCGGGATGGGGCTGGTCGGCGAGCCCGCCGACCGCAAGCGCACCGTCACGAGCGTGGTCGACGCCCAGTTCTCCATGCCCTTCGGTGCCGCGCTCACGCTGTCCCGCGGCACCTCCTCACTCGCCGACTTCCAGAACGCCGGCAGCCTCGCCGCCCAGTTGCAGCCGCTGATGGACCTGACGACGATGCACACCAGTGCGGAACTCGACGCCGCCTACCCGGCCCAGTGGGGGGCCGAGGTGACGCTGAGCTTTGCCGACGGTGAGACGGTGGAGCTGCGCACGCCCGCCTTCCGCGGCAGCCCGGGCTGGCCGGCCGGCCAGCCGGAGATCGAGGCGAAGGCGGCGGGGCTGCTCGGGGAGGCCGCCGCTGGCGGGCTCTTCGCGGCCGTGGCCGCGCTGGACGCCGACAAGGTCTTCGACCCCGGCCTGGTGGCCGCGGCCGCGCGGGCCGGATCGCCGTGAGGGCGGCGTCGCGGTGAAGGCCGGGTCGTCGCGGAGTGCCGGCGCCGCCGGCCAGCCGGCCGGCGGCTTCCCGCGGCCGCTGGACGGTGTGCTGGTGGTGACGCTGGAACAGGCGGTGGCCGCGCCGTTCGCCACCCGGCAGCTCGCCGACCTCGGGGCACGAGTGATCAAGATCGAGCGCCCCGGCCGGGGTGACTTCGCCCGCGATTATGACAGCGCCGCCGGGGACGGCATGTCCAGCTGGTTCGTCTGGCTCAACCGGTCCAAGGAGTCGGTAGTGCTGGACCTGAAGACAGGGCCCGGCCGGCTGGCGCTGGACAGGCTGATCGGCCGGGCCGACGTGTTCGTGTGCAACCTGGCCCCGGCCGCGATCACCCGGCTGGGGCTGGACGCCGACCGGCTGTCGGCCCGGCACCCGGCACTCGTCGCCTGCCAGCTCAGCGGGTACGGCGAGGACGGTCCGTACGCCGACCGCAAAGCCTACGACCTGCTCGTGCAGGCCGAGGCGGGGGTGCTCGCGGTCACCGGCCCGCCCGGCGAGCCGGCCAAGGTCGGCATCAGCATCGCCGACATCGCTGGCGGCATGTACGCCTACAGCGGGATACTCGCCGCCCTGCTGCAGCGCGAGCGGACCGGCCGGGGCGGCGTGGTGCGGACATCCCTGCTGCACGCGCTCGCCGAGTGGATGTCGCACCCGATGCTGCTGGCCACCCTGACCGGATCGCCTCCGGCGCGCAACGGGCCGCGCCACGCGACCATCGTTCCGTATGGGTCTTACCAGACCGCGGACGGGGACGAGATCTTGCTCGCGGTGCAGAACGAGGCCGAGTGGGTGCGCCTGTGCCGCGAGGTCGTGGACCTTCCGGGGCTGGCCACCGGCGGCCGGTACGCCGGAAACCAGCGCCGGGTGGAGCACCGGGACGAGGTGGAGGGCGCGCTGGCGCCCGCGATCGCCCGGCTGCCTACCGCCGAGCTGCTGCGGCGGCTGGAGGCGGCCAGGATCGCCTATGCCTCCGTGCGCGGGGTCGGCGAGGTGGTGGCCCACCCGCAGCTGGCCGGGCGGTGGACGGCGATCAGCGCAGGGGGCCGTGAGGTTGACGTGCTGCCGCCTCCGGTCACCCATGGCGGTGCCGACCCGGTGCTCGGGCCGGTGCCCCGCCACGGCCAGCACACCGAGGCGGTGCTGGCCGAACTCGCGGAAGACCGGGCCGTGGACGGCGAGGGCCCTGAGCCCGCGCCGGATACCGGCGGGGATGGCCTGCCCGCCGCGGGCGGCGCCTGACCTCCGCGCCGCGGGCGGTGCCTGACCTCCGCGCCGCGGGCCCCGGGTAACGTCGGGAGCATGTGCCGTAACATCACCACACTCCGGGGCCTCCAGCCGGAGGCCACCACCGAGGAGATCGAGGCCGCAGCGCGCCAGTACGTGCGGAAGGTAAGCGGTGTGCAGACGGTCACCGGCCGCACGGAGGACGCGTTCGAGCGCGCGGTCCGCGAGGTGGCCGCGACCACGGCCACACTCCTGGCCGCGCTGCCGCCCCGGCAGCAGCCCCCGCCCACGCTTCCGCCGCTGCGGCGCATCGCCGCCAAGGCGGGCTGAGCGGGCATCCGCGAGCCCTCGGGGAGGGGGCCGCCCGGCCGGACCCTTGCCGGCCGCGCGTGGGGGCGACGAAAGGCCCGGGTGGCCGGGACTCATGGACCTCCAGCCCCGTTTCCGAACGGGGCAGCATGGGGGGCAGCGGTCCAACACGGTGGGGAGGCGGGCACGATGAGCACGAGGTGGATCAAGATCGTCGGCGGTGCCGGGCTCGCGGCCGGGGCGGCGGCGGTCAGCTACCCGATCCTGTTCCGGGGCAAGTGCCTGAACTGGGGTGCGAGGCCGGACGAGATCAGCCGTGAACTCCCCGGTGACGACCTGCTGACGGATGCCGACATCGTTGCCACGCGGGCGATCACCATCGACGCGCCCCCAAGCGACATCTGGCCGTGGCTCGTCCAGATGGGCAGCGGGCGGGGCGGGGCCTACACCTACGACTGGATCGAGAACCTGTTCGGCCTCGGCATGCACAGCGCTGACGAGATCCTCCCGCAGTTCCAGGATGTCAAGCTGGGCGACGAGATCCCGCTGGGGCCCGGCCGCCCCATCATGCGGGTCGAGGTCTTCGAGCCTGAGCGCGCGCTGACACTCCGCTTCGAGGACCAGAACTGGGTATGGACGTTCGCGCTGTTCCCCGAGGGCGCGGCGACCAGGCTGGTGAGCCGCAACCGGATCGCGACGCCGCACGCGTCAGTCGTCACCCGGCTTGTCGGCCTGCTGGTCATGGAACCGGGGAGCCTGGTGATGGAGCAGAAGATGCTCCGGGGGATCAGGGAACGGGCGCAGCGGCTGGCGCGCCAGGGCGGGCCGGCTGTGCCGGCCTCAGCCGGCCTGGCCGCCGGCTGACGGCTTCGTGACCTCGCGGGCGGCCTCGCCCGGTGGCGGACGTCTATGCGCCCGTTCCTGCTCGCGCTCGGCCCGTCCCGGCCGCTCAGAGGAACTGGTGCCGCTCCAGGTAGTTGAAGGCGCCCCAGCCCACAGGGACCGGGAGCCAGAACGTGAGGGTCCGGAACAGCAGCACCGCGCTGACCGCGGTCGCGCCGGGAAGCCCGGCGGCCGTGAGCCCAGCCGACAGCGCGGCTTCCACCGCGCCGAGACCGCCGGGGGTGGGCACGGCCGACCCCAGGGCGCTGCCGGTGAGGTAGACCACGGCGATGCTCGCTAGCGAGGCGGAGCCACCCAGCGCCCGGATGCACGCGGCGAGGCAGAGGATGTAGGCCCCCGTCAGCAGCAGCGTGCCACCGATTCCCTCGGCCAGCTTGCGGGGCTGCTGCACCACCGCGAGCAGCCGTGGCAGCACCTGGCCCAGCACCGGTGCGAGCCGGGCCCGTATCAGCCTCCGTCCCGCTGGAATGGCAACGACCGCGAGCACGATGACGATCAGAGCGGCGATGACGAAGTAGACCCAGTTCGGCGGCTGGAGCGAATGGTCCTGGCTGCCAGTGATCGCCGCGAACACGACGAGCAGCAGGATGTGCAGCACGAACGCGACAACCTGGGAGAGGCCGACGCTGGCGGCCGCGACCGCCGCGGGCACCCTCCTGCGCTGGAGGTAGCGGATATTCAGGGCGGCGCCGCCGACGGCGGCCGGCGTGACCAGCGTCACGAACGACCCGGCCAGCTGGGCGAGGACCAGCGGCCGGAACCGGAGCCGGGCGGGAACATATCCGGACAGCGAAAATGCCGCACCGAGATAGGTCACCCCGGACAGCGCCAGCGCTAGCAGGGTCCAGTGCCAGTCGGCGGACCGCAACGTGCTGAAGAGGTTCACCCGCCCGAGCTGGCCGAGCAGTAGGTATCCGGCGATCAGGCTGGCGATCAAGGTCACTATCGTCCGGGGGCGGACCCGCTCCAGCCGGACCGGCGCGGCATCCTCACCCGGAGCTGCGGCGAGAAGCTGCGTGCGCAACGCGGGCAGGACATCCTTGCGGCGGCGCAGGGCCGACCGGGTGGTGCGGTGCAGCACGATCGGCTGGAGCAGCGGAACCACCGCGACCATCTCGTCAGCTCCAACCGCCTTCAAGGCCAGACGGGCCGCGCGGTCCGGCCCGACCAGCAGAGCCAGCTCGGCCAGGAGCTGTGTCAGGTCGAGCCGGAGCTGGAGGTCGCTTGCCGCCACGTCACCACCCCCGGGATCGAGCAGGACGACGTCGCCATCGTCGGCGAACAGGATGCGGTCGGCGGTCAATGTCCGGTGTGTGACGCGGTGAGCGTGCAGCCGGAGAACGGCTTCCCATACCCGGAGCAGCTGGTCGTCGGTCGGCCCGGAATCTCCGGCCCTGGCCCGCTGGCCGTCGGTCGGCCGGGAACCGGCGGTCGCGGTCCGCTGGTCGGTCGGCCGCGAGCTGGCGGTCCCGGTGCGCTGGTCGTCGGTCCGCTGGGAGTCGGCGGTCAAGGCCCGCCGGGCCCCGTCCGGGTGGGACTGCGGCGTCCCGACTGGATCTGTCCCGGCCGACTCGGAGTCGGCCGGGACGCCGGCGAGTTCCGCGAGAGTAGTGCCGGGGCGATACTCGTAAGCGAGCGCGTTCGCGTCGCTGCCGACGCTGACCAACGCGACGAGGCGGGGCGTCCGGACGCCCGCCTCGTCCGCGGCGTATGACAGCAGCGCCCGGCGCTCCACCGCGCGTTCCTGGGACAGCGGAACGCCGCGGCGCACCGGCCCCTGCAGCCGCAGCCGGCGGTAGAGCCGGTACAGCGCCCCGGCCGCCTCCTGGTCGCGGTCGTACACCCGGACGTCCAGGTGGCCGCCGCCGCGTGCCGTCGCGGCGTAATGGCGGGATTCGATGCCGTTCTGGCGGATGCGTCGCATCGCGACGACCGGATGGCTGGCCGAGTTCAGCGCGGACGCGATGTCCTCGGCGGTCGGCCGCTGCGACCACTCGCCGGCCGCGTAGCGCACGCCGAGGCCGATGGCACGGCCGAGAAGCAGCGTGATCAGGAACGAGGGCACGGTCACGCTCGCCGTCGCGAGGTTCGCGAGCCCGTATACCCCGACGGTCAGCCACAGGGTGGTCCGCCAGCGCGAGCGGCCGGTCAGGCCGATGATCGTGGCGTACGCGGCAAGCCCGGCCAGGTAGCCATCGAGCGGGCCGGAGATGCCGGGACCCGAGGGTGGCATGGCGATCGCGTCATAGAGCGGCCCGGCGGCTCCCCGCAGCGCCACATTGGCCAGCGCGATCAAGGCGATCGCCGCGGCCCCGGTCAGCGCCGCCTCGACGAGCCGACGGGCCTGGTGGCGGCTGACCTGGCGGATGGCGAGCGCGGCGGGCCACAGTAGCAGCGCGAAGTCCGCTGCTATCCCGAGCAGCGCCAGCACCGAGTGCGGCAGCCGCAGGCTGGCGTTCACCGCGTCGATCTCGATGCCGCTCGCCGTCTCGCGGGCGAGGAGCCCGATCCCGGCGACCACGAATACCCCCAGGATGGCCACCAGGCACCGGAGCAGGTCGATCGGCCTGCGGATCCGGCGTGCCCGGTGATCTTCCACGACCAGCCCAGGAGCCCGGGCGACGTCAACCTGGTCGGCTGTGCCCGCGTGGTCGCCCGGGTGCGGCCCCGGCCGGGGTGAGCTCATCCCGCGATCGTTTCACCTGGCACGGGCCATTGCGAGCCTCCGGCCGCTTATGCCCGGCATCCGATGGCCGGTCAGGACCCGGCTGTGGCACGGCCGAGGCTGCCGTGCTCCCGCTGGTAGCGTGGCAAATTCGCCGACGTGGTGGGGTGGCCGCGGTGACTGCTGAGAACTTTGACGACGGGCGGACAGATGTCCCCGGCGGGCTGACGGGGCCGGTCGAGCGCGTGGTGGTAGTCGGTGCGGGGAGCGCGGGATTGACCGTCGCGAATGCTCTTGCGCACGCTGGCGTTGGGTGCGTCGTGGTGGAGGCCCGTGACCGAGTCGGTGGCCGGCTGCACACGGTTGACCTGGCCGGCTCGCCGGTCGATCTGCACGCGATCCCGACTGCGGCGGCGCCTACACCCACATCCCCCCCGGGTGCCAGCCCCGCCGACGCCGACCTGCTCGGTGAGCCGGTCGGCGGACGTCTGCTGTTCGCCGGGGAGCACACCCAAAGCGCCCGGCTCGCCTACGCCGACGGCGCGATGACCAGTGGTATCCGCGAAGCAAAGCGGCTGCTCAGCCAGCCCAGCGTGCACCTGGGCCCGGTCGTCACTGGCCACATCAGGAGTGAATGATGTCGGTGTGGTGGCAAAAGTGCACCCGCGCCGGGCTCATCGAGTGGATCCGCCCCAGTGACCGCCGCCAGGCCGCCGTGTCGCTCGCCTGCCCGGATGGCAGCTTGCTATCGGGCGGACCCGCGGTGTGCCCGGGAGTCGCGATCACGGACAGACCGGGCAGCACCTCGGTGTCCCCGTCGATCAGCTCGAATGTTGCGTCCATGAAGCCGAACCAGTCATACAGCTCCGGCGACTCGCGCTGCGCGCGGTTCAGCTCCGCACGCTGGACATAACAGGCGGCGTGCGCGAAGACCGCATTCTGGGCGAATTCAACTGATCGTCGCAACACCTCGATGTCGGAGGTGGCGTGATGGGAGCTGGACCGCGTCAGCGGGCGGTTCGTTTGTATCGGGGTCAGATGCCGTCGCCGGGGCGGCCGACAGTTGCCTGGCGTGAGGATCGGGTCCGGTTCTGGGCTGGGATCGCCCGGGGGCTGAGTTCGGAGGAGGCGGCTGCCGGGATCGGTGTGTCGCAGGCGGTTGGCACCCGGTGGTTCCGTCACGCTGGCGGCGTGGGACCGAGCCTTTCCGCGACCGTGTCGGGCCGGTACTTGTCGTTCTCCGAGCGTGAGGACATCGCGCTGTGGCGTGCTCAGGACGTTGGTGTCCGGGAGATCGCCCGGCGGCTTGGCCGCTCGCCGTCGACGATCTCGCGGGAGTTGCGGCGCAACGCGTCGACGCGCACGTACCGGCTGGACTACCGGGCATCGACAGCGCAGTGGCATGCAGAGCGGCGTGCGCGGCGCCCAAAGATCGCGAAACTTGCCGCAAACGAAGCCTTGCGGACCTACGTGCAGGACCGGCTCGCCGGCGCGATCACCAGGCCGGATGGCGCAGCTGTGCCGGGCCCGGACGTGCGGTGGATCGGGCGGCGCCACGGGCGCCGCGCCGACCGGCGCTGGGCCGCGTCGTGGAGCCCGGAGCAGATCTCCAACCGGCTCCGGGCCGACTTCCCTGATGATGAGTCCATGCGGGTCTCGCACGAGGCGATCTACCAAGCCCTGTATGTCCAGGGCCGCGGCGCGCTGCGGCGCGAGCTGACCGCGTGCCTGCGCACCGGCCGGGCGCTTCGCGTGCCCAGGGCGCGCACGCGCGGCCGCGGCAAGAAGTTCGTGACATCCGAGATCATGATCAGCGAGCGGCCCGCCGAAGCCGCGGACCGGGCGGTGCCCGGGCACTGGGAAGGAGACCTGATCGTCGGGCTGAACAGCTCGGCGATCGGCACCCTGGTCGAGCGCACGACCCGGTTCACGATGCTGCTGCCCCTGCCCCCGATGGAAGGCCACGGCGCCGGCCCCCGGGCCCACAACGGCCCCGCGCTCGCCGGTCACGGCGCCGAAGCGGTCCGGGACGCAATCGCCTCGGCCATCATCACCTTGCCCGCCCAGCTGCGCCGCTCGCTGACCTGGGATCAGGGCGCGGAAATGGCCAGCCACGCCCAGCTGCGCATCGACACCGGCCTGGCGATCTACTTCTGCGACCCGCATAGCCCCTGGCAGCGAGGCACAAACGAGAACACCAACGGCCTGCTGCGCCAGTACTTCCCCAAAGGCACCGACCTGAGCCGCCACACCCCCGCCGACCTGGCCGCCGTCGCCGCCGCGCTCAACGGCCGCCCCCGCAAGACCCTCCGCTGGAAGACCCCAGCCGAGGCGCTGGATGAGTTCATATACTCCTGCCAGCAAGGCGGTGTTGCGACGACCCTTTGAACCCGGGCTGGCCGCAATGGTCGAAATGCAGGTGCGTGTTGATCACCAGGTCGATGTCGCCCGGGGTCATGTCCAGCTCGGCGAGTGCGTCCGCGGCGGAGCGGTTGACCACCCGCCAGTCGTTCAGCCACTCCTGCGGCCCCCCGACGCCGGTGTCCACCAGCACGGCGCCACCAGGGTGGGTGACCACGAACCCGTGCACGGGCCACTCCAGGCCGTCGACCCCGCGCAGGCTTGCCAGATGCAAGCGCTTGACCTCCAGCGACATCGTCACTTCCTCCAAACCCAACGGCCATTAGGGCGTGAATTCCCATGTCGCAGCAGTGGCGCTCATGGGGTATTGACGCGCCTTTATGACGGTGCGATCTTGTTTGATGTCAGCAGTCAGCCGCCAATGGCGGCCGCGCCGTGCGCTCGGTCGCCGTGGCGGCAGTTGTCTGCTCTTCCCGCTCATGTGACCTGGTGCCGGTGCAGTGGTCCCATGCAGGTTCGTGGGACGGAGGAGGGCGTCACGGCAACACCGCCGATAGTGCCTGCAGGCTGGTACACCGATCCGGTTGGCCGGCATGAATACCGTTACTGGGACGGGACGGACTGGAAACCAGAAGTATCCGATGGCTGAGTCACGGCTGTCGACCCCCTTGGGCCCGCGGCACCGCCGCTGGCGCAGCGCACGGCTGAGCCGGCGGTCACCGATCCGGCTGTGCCCGCGCCGGTTTCCGATCCGGCCGCCCCGGCGCCGGTCACCGATTCGGCGGCGCCCGCACCGGTCACGAATCCCGAGGCGCCCGCTGCGCCCGCCGGGGCGCCGCGCCGACGGCGGAAGTGGGCCATCCCCCTGGTTGCGATCGCGACGGTCGCCGTCATCGGCCTGATCGCCGGCCTGGTGATCTGGGCTCCATGGCAGAGCCCTCCGCTGCTGCGGCCGGCCGGGCTCGTCGCGGGCCTCTCAACCACCAGCTCAGTTGCGTTCCGCTGGGCGGGCCCGGCGACGGGTCCGCCGCCCGACAAGTACCTGATCCTGAACGACGGCAAGGTGATCGGCTCGGTCCCCGGGACCGTCACGTCGTACCGGGGCACCGGCCTTGCCCCTGCCACCGCGTACCAGTTCCGCGTGGCGGCGGTGCGGGGCGGCAAGCGTTCGGCTCTTTCTTCCGTCCTGGTGGTGGCGACCTCCCGCCCGCCCGTCTCGGCGGCCCGCCTGGATGGGCGGTGGACGGTCGGCGTCAAGATTGTCCAGGGCGCCTCGGACCTCAGGGGCATCCCCAAGAGCCACAGCTGGGACGAATCGTGGCGGTTCAGCCCGAGGTGCGCGGCCGGGCCCTGCGCGGTACGGCTCGTGGGCCATTTCGGCAGGCTGAGACTCAAGACGACCCTGGCCCGCGCGGGCGCCGTGTACAGAGGGAAGACGGTCGGCAACGTGTTTCCCTGCGGATCAGGCTCGAATGCGTTCCCCATCCGGTCCACGTTGAGGATCCGGATACGGGTCAAGACGGCGCAGGTGGCCGGCCGGGCATGGTCGGCCGGCTCATGGTCCGGCACCATGGGGATAGCTGCCCCCTATACCTCGTCCGGCGCGTTTTACTGCCCGGCGTCGCACCAGACGGTATCCCTGTCCGCGAGTTCCTGACCAGGGAGGATGGCACGGCGGCTGGCCGGGCGGCACTCCCGCAACTGGTGCTCATGCCAGTCCCGCTGCCACTTCACCGTGCAGCGTGGATCGTCGAACGGCTCGCCCGCAGCCAGCAGATCTAGGTAGTGAGCATCGGCGTCCAGGCGGCGGCGGAACTCCCCGGCGTCGGCGATGTGCCCGTGCCCGGGGATCACCCAGCGCACACCGGGCACCGCGGCGAGCCGCCGCAGGCCCGCTCGGTAGTCTCCGAGCGGATCATCCGCGAGCGTGTCCAGGATCGGTATCTCGATGTCGGAGAGCATGTCGCCGGCCACGAGGATCCCAGCGTCCGGGATGAACACCGCGCCGTGGCCCGGCGCGTGCCCATCATGGACGATCACTTGCGCGGCCGGGCCACTCCACGGGATGTGTTCCGCGCCGGCGGGCAGCGGTACCAGGCGGCCAAACAGCTCCAGGTCGTGCCCGGGTGCCGTGCCCTGGGCTTCGCTGACCATCGCCTCGCGCCCGGCCTCAACGGCCGCCACGGCGCGAGGTGCCGCGTACCTGGGGAGATCGCCGAGGTCGCGGCTCCAGAGGACATGATCCCAGTGCGGATGGGTCGCGAAGCCGGCCCGCGGCCGCAGGCCCGCGCCGTCCAGGTCGGCGGCCAGCGCGGCGAGGTCGGCAACCGACACTGCCGCGTCGATGACCAGGCACCCGCCGTCGTCGGCGAGAACCGCGGTACTGGTACACGTCAGCAGCTGGGAGGTGGCGACCAGGACGCCCGGGGCGATCTCGCGAAAGCGCTGCACCCCGCCTTCCTACAGCACTACCGCACGCGCAGCCAGCGCCTCAGCCCGAGATGACCATGGACCGGCAGTCATCGAGCCTGTTCCCGGCGTGGTGATGGTGCCGCCAGCCGATCATCATGGGCCGCCGCGGCCCGGTGGGCGAGTGCCTCAGCGCGTGGCTCCTGGGCACACCGGGCGCAATAGCGGGTCTCGGGCGTGATTACCAGCCGCTGCGCTGAGATCGCGCCCGCACAGCTTTCGCACCAGCCGTAGTTCCCCGCCGACAGGCGGGCGAGCGCCTCGTCGGTGTCGGCCAGCGCCCGGCGGGAGGCGACCGTCTGCCGCAGCAGCGTCCGCAACCGCAGCTGCGCCTCATGGCCGCTGCCGGTGCCGCGGCCAACGGCGGTCGCCGCCGCGTCGTGGTAGGCAAGGGCCAGTTCGGTGACCTCCTGCAGCCGGGCCCGCCAGCGGGCCTCCAGCAGTGCCCGCCACCGCGGCCCCCCGGCGGGCCCGGCCGCGCCTCCGGCCGGCCCGGCGCTGCCTCCGGCCGGCCCGGTCCTGCCTGCGACCGGCCTGGGCCTGCCTCCGGCTGGTCCGGCCCTGCTTCCGACCGGGCCGGCAAGCGGGTTGTCGCTCGTTTCCGTCTGCATTCGCATTCCTGGGCGTGTGGCTGGTACCCGGGCCGAGTGGGCGCGAGTCCTGAACATGGCGCCCTCGGCTCGCCGCATCATCCGCCGGGCAGCTCGCCCAACCGGACTCCAATCCTGAGCGTCTGGTCATCGCGTGCGATGGTGAGCGTCACGGTCTGGCCCGGACGCGCGCCGGCCAGCGCCTCCGTGAGGGATTCCGTGTCCGGCGTCAGCGCCCGGCCAAAGGAGCGGATGACGTCTCCTGACCTGATCCCCGCCCGGTCCGCTGGGCCGCCGGGCGTGACTGCGGCGATGCCAACTCCGGCCGGGGCGCCATCGGCACCGGCGACCGTCGCCACCTGGGCCCCTATCGCGGCCCGGTGGGAGTTGGTCACGTGCCCGGACGCGATGAGCTGCTTGGCGATGTCACGTGCCAGGTTGGCGGGAATGGCGAACCCGATGCCCTGGGCCTGCGCGCCGCTCTGCGGGCTGGCCGCAGCCAGCGTGGGGATGCCGATGACCTCGCCGGAGGTGTTCACGAGCGCCCCGCCGCTGTTGCCTGGGTTGATCGGGGCACTGGTCTGGATGGAATCGGGAAGCGTCACCCCCGGCGAGCCTCCCGCGCCGGGCTCGGTAACCGCGCGGCCCGTCGCGGAGATAATGCCCTCGGTGACGCTTCCGGACAGCCCGAGCGGGTTGCCGACCGCGAGCACGACGTCGCCGGCTCGGGCCTTGCTGGAGTCTCCGAACCGGGCCGGTGTCAGGCTATCCGGGTCGTCGGCCCGGATCACCGCCAGATCATCGGGGCGGTAGGTGCCGACAAGCTTGGCTGGGCGAGGCTCCGCCTGCCCGACCACCTGCACCTGGAACTCAGCCGCATCGGCGGCAACGTGCGCGTTGGTGACGATGTTGCCCTTGCCGTCAAGGACAACTCCGGAGCCGAGCCCGTCCGGGGTGCGGATGAGCACCACCGACGGCAACACCTCGCGGACCACATCCGCGTAGCCGGCCGGGGCCGGGACGCTGGCCGGGGCCGGGACGCTGGCCGGGGGCGGGGTACTGGTTGCGGCCGCCACGGGCGCGGGTCCGGTCGCGGATGACCCGAAGGCGGCGGCGCCAATGGCGACCCCGCCGCCCCCGATCACTACGGCCATCGCCGTGGCGATCCACGCCCGCCGTCCCCGTTCGGTCAATCCCATCTACTTGGCTCCTTCGACGTCGGATGCGCCCAGCCCTGCCGGGCGCGGACCGCTCGAGACCAGGCAACCCGGCGGCTATGCAGTCGCAGTGCCGCCTCCGTGGTGGCCGTATGGAGGGCCAGAGCCGCCGGTGGACTCGGCCTGGCGGCCGCGATCCAAGGGCTGAATGTCGCGGTCGGAGGGCCCGGGGGAGTGATCCGCCGGCAAGCGGGGGCGATCCGACTGGTGTGCGGCCAGGAAGAGCAGAAAGACCATCACCACCAGCGCAGCGCAGATGACGGCGGCCATGATGAAATGCTCTGCCGTTGACATGGCATCCGGCACCAAACCACCTCCCAAGCTGGTGGTCACGCGCTGGGCAGAACTAGGCCAGCCGGCAGCTGTGCAAGAGCGATGCCGTCGTGGTGGCGATGATGTGGAGGAGCCCGGAACCAGCGGAGGCGGGCGGCACGCGACGCAGGCGGGCGGCACGCGACGGAGGCGGGCGGCACGCGGCGGACGCGGCGGCGCGAGAGCGAGACGGCAGCCGATCAGGCGCGCGGGAGGGTGAGCGTCATCTCGGTGCCGTGCCCCGGCTGGCTGCTCGCGGTCAGATGCCCGCCGTGCGCGCGGGCGAGCTCGGCGGCCACGGACAGGCCGATGCCGCTGCCGGAGACCCGCGCCGCCCCCTGGCCGCGCCAGAACCGGTCGAAGATGTGCGGCAGCTCGTCGGCGGGGATCCCGACACCGGTGTCGGTGACCTGAAGCACGGCGTCGCCGCCGTCCAGCCCGGTACGCAACGTGACGTGCCCGCCGGGCGGGGTGAACTTCAGGGCGTTGGTGAGCAGATTGGTGATGACCTGATGCAGCCTGCCCGGGTCGGCGAGGATCTTGGCCGGATCGAGCCGCCGTTCCAGGCTGACCCCGATGGTCTCGAAACGGCCGGCCAGGCTGTCGGCGGCGGTGGCCGCGATGTCCGCCAGGTCGGCAGGGCGCAGGGCCAGCTGGAGGGCGGCCGCCTCGGCAGCAGCGAGCGTCTGCAGATCGCCGACCATGCGGGCCAGCCGCAGCACCTCGTCACGGAGCGAGGCCAGCTGGCTCGGTGTGGGCTCCGCCACCCCGTCGAGCAGCGCCTCATGGCCCGCCTGCAGGACCGCGATCGGGGTGCGCAACTCGTGGGCGACGTCGGCAACCAGCGCCCGGCGCAGCTGCTCCTGCCGGTCAAGCGTGTTGGCCATCTGGTTAAAGGCGGTCGCTAGCTCGCGTAGCTCGCCGGGCGCCGGGATCTGCCCGACCCGGGCGGTGCGGTCGCCTCTGCCCATCGCCCGGGTCACCGCGATCAGCTCTCCGACCGGCCGGGTGATCCGCCTAGCGACCGCAAGCCCGGTCAGCAACGCAAGCACCGCCGCCAGCCCTGCGGCCCCGGCGATCGCCCGCAGGAGCGCTGTCTGCAGTGTGTGGTTCGCAGCGGCGAGGCCGGAGCCGGTGAACCGGACCACGGCAACGCCTACCCGCTGGCCGTGCACCGCGACGGTGTGCGTGAGCTGCGGGCTGGAAGCACGCACGGCGAAGTGGGAGGAGGTGGCGACGGGCCGCCCGGCCTGGTCGCGGATCTGCGCGTCCGCGCCCACTCCGGCGGCCAGATCCAGCACCGGGACGATGCTCGCCGATGACCAGCCGTGGTTGCGGTCCCACGCCGTCCCGGCCGCTGCTGCGATCGCCCTGGTCAGCTCGGAGCGCTGGCGGCTGGCCAGAGTGGAGACGTCCGCGGCCGCGAACGCGGCCGTCAGCCCAGCCAGCAAGGCGATCGCTGCCAGTGCTACCGCGGCGAACGCCAGCGCCAGCCGCAGCCCGATCGCATCACCCCGGGTGCCGGCGTCGGGCAGCGCAGTGCCACCCTCAGCCATCGCCTGTCAGGCCGAGCCGGTAGCCGCCGCCCAGCACGGTCTGGATGATCTGAGGGTTGCTGGGCTCGACCTCGATCTTGCGGCGCAGGTTCTTCACGTGCGAGTCGACCGTCCGCTCATAACCCTCGAACTCATATCCCCGCACCCGGTTGATCAGCTCGAACCGTGAGTACACCCGGCCCGGTACCGCGGCCAGCGCGACGAGGATGCCCCACTCGGTGGGAGTGAGTCCGACCTCCGCGCCGCGCACCGTTACCTGCCGCCGCGCCTGGTCGATAACCAGGGCCCCCCCGCCGTATCTCACCACACCCTGCTCAGCCGCAACGCCGCCTCGCCGCAGGATCGCCTGGACCCGCAGCACGAGCTCCCGGGGGCTGAACGGCTTGGTCACGTAGTCATCAGCGCCCAGCTCCAGGCCGCGGATCCGGTCTTCCTCGGCGCTCTTGGCGGTCAGCATCACGATCGGCGTGGGCGCGGCGGCCCGCAGCTCGGTTGCGACCGTCTCTCCGGGCACGTCCGGCAGGCCGAGATCGAGGACAACCAGGTCCGGCGAGGCCGAGGACGCCAGCGTGATCGCCTCCGCGCCGGATCCGGTCGACAGCACAGCGAACCCGGCCCGCTCCAGATAGGAGCGGACCAGATCCCGCAGCTTGCGCTCGTCCTCAACCAGCAGCACCGTCGCCGCCATCAACCCACCGCCTCTTCGCCTGCTCGAGCTCCGCTCCGCCCCAGTTCGGCCCCGTGTTCCATCATCCCGCAAGGCGTTAGGCATGTGCGCCCTGGCGGCCGGTCACAGCTGGCCAGCCTGGGATCTTCACAAGGTCACCATGACAGCTTCACCTGCCCAGCACGGCAACGCGGTGCACTGATTGCCATGAACACCGGCAGCCGAGGCCCGCTGGCATGACCGGCGGCGACCTGATCGTGCTGGCGCCGTGGGCCGTCTTCGGCGCCTGCCTGATCGCGATCTCTATCCGGCTGTTCACCCGGCGCCACGCGTCCCGGCGGCATTCGGCGTCCGGCCGCGAACACGGCCAGCGCTGAGCACCTCATGCGCCCGGCGACGGGCTCAGAGGCCCCGGCCGCAGCGATTGACGCAACGGATGGACATCCCGTCGAGCAGTGGCGGCTCAGCGGGGAACCCGCGGCATGACCTCGCCCGCGATCAGTTCAACCTGCCGTCGCTCGTCGCCCACCGGCCAGAAGTGGACTCGCTGACAGCCCGCGCGGACATAGCGGGACAGCAGTTCCGCGCACTCCTGCGCCGGGCCAACGCAGATCCGCCCGCGAAGCTCAGCCGGGTCGCGCCCGACCAGCGGACCGACGACCCCCTCCAGGACTCGTTCCGCATCTGACCGGCTTTCGGTGATCCAGGTCCACATCGTGACCAGCGCATGCGGGAACCCGCGCGACGGCCGCCGATGTCTCTCAAGCTCCTCGCCGAGGAGGGTCATGGCCGCGGCAAAGGCCTCCGGGGTGGTGTTGTAGGCGGAGGCGAGCCAGCCATCGCCGAGCCGGGCGACGCGGCGCAAGCCTGCCCGCGAGCCCCAGCTTCCGAGCCACAGCGGGACGCCGCCGGGCTGCCGCGGCGGAGGGGAGAGCCCGGTCGGGGGCGCGGAGTAGTAGGTGCCACCCGCCGCGGACGCCCCCGGCTGGAGGAGGCCCTTGAGCAGCCGAACCGCCTCGTCGAAGCGCGGCCACCGTTCCCCGAACGGCGCTCCCATCGCCGTGTAGTCGGCCTCGGACGAACCCGGGCCAATGCCGGCGATCACCCGGCCATCGGAGAGGATGTCCAGCGCCGCGAACATCTTCGCCAGGGGCACCGGCCCGCGCAGCGTCGCCAGCGCGAGGCTGGTCACGAGCTTCATCCCGCCCGAATGCTCCGCCACCGCGGCCAGGGCCGTGGGGCCGTCGAGCCAGGGCGCGGGGAACAGAAAGTGATCGTTGGCCGAGATCGCCGCGAACCCGCACTCCCGGGCGGCGTCCACGGTCTCGGTGAGCCGGCGGTGGGAGAACCCTTCACCGCCGAAGTCGATCAGTGGCAGATGTACACCCGCGTCCATGACCGGGCATTCTCCCATCCGGGCGCTCAGTCGCCAGCCAGCTCGTCGGTCGCCGCCCGCCCGGCGGCGGCGGTGCGGCGGAGGAATCCTGCGAGCAGTTCGAGTTCGGCGCCGGTGTACCCCGCACAGATCTCGTCCATCGAGGCATTCATCCCGGCATAGAGGCCGATCAGTTCGGCGTTGCGGCCGCGGAGGGCGCGGACAGCTACCGCGCGGCGGTCGGATGGGTCGCGGTCACGGGTCACCCAGCCACCACGTTCGAGCCGGTCGACGATGCCGGTGATGGTGGCCGGGTGCAGGCCGGCGAGCCGGGCGAGAGCGCTCGGGCTGAGCGGGCCATGGCGGTTGATCAGGTCGAGGCAGTCGAGGTCGACGTCGTTGAGCGCCAGGTGCGCGCTGACGTGGTGGTTCAGGAGGGACAGCTGGATGGCCAGCTCGCGCAGCGACTCCTTGATCGCCGTGGTCAGCCGCCTCCGGCGTACGGCGGTACCCCGGTCGCCCGAAGTTGTTACGTTTTCCATATGATACGATCTCCATATCGTATGACCTACGAATGACAACGTATCAGGAGCGAGAGATGAAACTCACTATCTTCGCGGCGACCGGCGGCGTCGGCCGGCAACTCCTCCGGCAGGCGGTCGCCGCCGGCCACGACGTCACGGCGGTCGTGCGGAACCCGGCGAAGCTGGCCGGGGAGCCGGTGCGCGTCGTCACCGCCGACCTGGCGGCCGCGGACCCGGCGACGCTGGAGTCCGCCGTCCGCGGGGCCGACGCGGTCCTGTCCGGCCTTGGCCCGCACTCCAATGCCGACGCCGGGATCGCCGCACCCGGCACGGCGGCCATCGTGGCCGCGATGCAGGCCACACAGGTGCGGCGCATCGTGGTGGTCAGCGCCGCGCCGGTGGCCACCGTCCCCTCGCCGGGCCGTCCCAACCCGCCGAAGCATGACCCTGGCGACGGGTTCTTCATGCGGCACCTGTTCACTCACGTGGCCAGCGCCATGTTCGGCAAGGTGTACGCCGACCTCGCGCAGATGGAGGATGTCCTCGCCGGCAGCGGCCTGGACTGGACCGTGGTGCGGCCGCCACAGCTGACCGACAAGCCGTTTACCGGCCGCTACCGGACGGCCTACGCGCAGAACATCCGGGGTGGCTGGTCAGTTTCGCGCGCCGACGTCGCCCACCTCATGCTGCGGGTGCTCGATCAGCCCGAGACGATCAAGCAGACCATCGGAATCGCCAGCTGATGCCGACCACGGCGGGCCGTCCGACGGCCGCCGTCAGGTGCTTAGGCCGTGCGGACGAGGCGGACGTGCGTGGCGGCGGGTGAGCTGACCAGCTCGGCACATTCGTAACCCTGCGGACCGCCGTCGAGGTGGTCGAAGAGCCGCTCTCCGCCGCTGAGCAGGACCGGTGCGATCGCCAGCTCCAGGTCGTCGATGAGCCCGGCCCGAAGGTACTGCTGGACGGTGGCGGCGCCGCCGTAGAGCCTCACGTCTTGCCCGCCGGCGGCGGCGAAGGCGCGGTCAAGCGCCGCGTTGATGCCGTCGGTGACGAAATGGAACGTGGTCCCGCCCTCCATCGTGACGGGCGGACGCGGGTGATGGGTGAGCACGAACACCGGGTAGTGGTATGGGGGGTTGTCACCCCACCAGCCGGTCCACCGCTCGTTCTCCCAGGGCCCGCGGATGGGGCCGAACATGTTGCGGCTCATGATGGCTGCGCCGACGCCGACCTGGCCTCGTGCGACGAAGTCGTCGTCGAGGCCCTCCTCCCCACCGTCCAGCCCCGCGAGCTGGTGGGCGATCCGGGTGGCGAACATCCATTCATGCAGCCGCTCACCGCCCACGCCAAGCGGGTTGTCCAGGCTCTGCCCGGGCCCGGCGACGTAGCCGTCGAGCGACATGGTGAGGTTGTGCACTCGCAGTTTCGGCATCGGTTCTCCCCTCCACACCGGTCGGGTGGCGCGCGCTCACGCCCCAGCAATATGTCGGTGCCACCGCCCGGTTCTCGACATCCGGCCGGGCACCGGCGGCCATCGGCCATCGCGGGAGGTCGGGTAATCCACCTGGGCGGGGACGGTCGCGCGTCATCAGGGCGGGGATGCGTACCCGCAGCACGGTCTCGCCCGGCCGGGAGTCGATCGTGATCGTGCCCCGGTGGCGCTCCACGACGATGCGCTGTGCGATATCGAGGCCGAGGCCGGAGCCCTTTCCCGTCTCCTTGGTCGTGTAGAAGGGCTCGAACGCGCGGGCCGCCACCTCCGGCGGCATGCCCGGGCCGGTGTCACCGACCTCGATGACGACGTGGCCTTCATCGGCCCGCGTCGCCACCCGGAGCGTGCCCGCGCCGTCCATCGCGTCGACGGCGTTGTCGATGAGGATGGTCCATACCTGATTGAGCTCGCCCGCGTAGGCGTCGATCCGGGGGACGTCGGCACCGTAGTCGCGAACGACGGTGACGCCGTCGCGCAGCTTGTGCCCGAGCATGACCAGGGTGCTCTCGAGGCCGTCCGTGACGTCGATGTGCTGTATCGACGCGCGATCCATCTGCGAGTAGGACCGGACCGCGGCGACCAGATCGGAGATGCGCCGGCTCGAGTCCTTCACCTCCGACAGCAGCGCGGTGATCGAGAACGAGCTCGCGACCCACTCCAGGCCCGGCTCCAGCGCGGAACCCTCCAGCAGGGCCGCCACCCGCTCGCACCAGGCCAGATCGACCCCGGCGGCGGCCAGCGGCGGGGCGATGATCCAGTCGCGGGTGACGCCGTGCCGGGTGAGCCACGACGACAGCGCGTCCTCGCGGTCGGCCAGGGCCAGTGGCGCCAGGACCGCCGCCTGCGGCTCGATCTCGCGGCGCAGCGCGTCGAGCGCGATGAACTGCTCGGCCGAGACCTCGCTCTGGGCAAGCCGGCGGAGGGAGGTGAGTAGCGTCTGGCACGCGGCCTCGAGGTCGTCGGCCGCCCGGGTGGCGGCGGAGGCAGGGTTGTTGATCTCGTGCGCGAGGCCGGCGGCGAGCGTGCCGAGGGTGACGAGGGACTCGCGCTGCCGCGCCGTCGACTCGATGGAGCGCGCGGTACCGTACAGCCCCCTGATGAGGTGCCCGCCGAGCGGGAACCAGGCGGCGATCAGCTCGCGCAGCACCTCGGCTGGCACCTGGAGCACCCGCGCGTCGGTCTGTGCCCGGCCGGTCGCGAGGTAGACACCGTGCTCGTCCCAGGCGCGGAATCCGCCGGCCCAGCGGCCCGGCACGTCCATGTGCCCGACCACGGCGTCCTCGCGGTCGACGTGGCGCACGAGGTCGATGGCGCCGTCGAGAAGCACCCACCAGAAGTCAGCGTGCTCGCCCTCGCGGAACACATCGGCCCCGGCCTCGACGCGGACCTCGGTGCCCCTCCGGACCAGCTCCGCGAGCTGTTCATCGGTCAGGCCCTCGAGGACGCTGAGTGAGCGGAGCTCGTCGATGCGCGTCGCGTTGCCCATTGTCACCCCCGGCGGCCTCGCTGCCCGGATGGCTGGCAGGACTGAAGAACCGCAGGTCGCAAAGCATAGCGGCGCGGTCAGCGACGCCGCGACACCAGGGACCTCGGCTACGCTGCGTACGGGCACCATGCCCGGCGGGGTGATCGCTCCTGCCGTTGCGATGTCCCGTGCACCACGGGCGGGTCCCAGATCAGCAGGAGGCCCGGCCTTGCCCGAACCACTCCCACCCTCGGCTTCCGTCCCCGGCGGGCACCGGGCGAGGCTGCGCGGACTGCGGGCGCTGCTTTGGGCTGTGCTGTGTCGCGCCGGCCTTCTCGGCCTCGGCCGACTTCGCCATCGACAAGAGCGCCGGGCAGGCATGCCCCCACCTGCGGCGGGACTTCCGCTGCTCCATTCACGATCGTCTCCGGGCGGAGGGCTTCCCGGGCTGCGCGGTCTATGACTGCTTCGGCGCGGGACAGCAGGTCGCCCAGGTGACCTTCGGCGGGCGGGACTGGCGGCGGGAGCCAGGCCTCGCCGGGCAGATGTTCGGAGTGTTTACGGTCATGCGGCAACTCCACGAGCTGCTCTGGTACCTCAGCGAGGCGCTGACGCTGCCGGCGGCCCGCCCGGTCCATGGCGACCTCAGCCGCGCCCTCGCCGAGACCGAACGCCTCACGCAGCAAGATGCCGGCGCTCTCGCAGAACTGGACGTGGGGGCACATCAGCGAGCTGTCAATGCCCTGCTGCTCCGCGCGAGCGAACTGGCGCGGGCCGGCGCCCGGCGCACCGGAGGCGACCTCCGTGGCGCCGACCTCACCGGGAAGGATCTGAAAGGCGCCGACCTCAGCGGCGCCAGCCTGCGGGGCGCCCGCCTGATCGGGGCCGACCTGAGGGGCGCTGACCTCAGGCTGGCCGACCTCACCGGTGCCGATCTCAGGGGCGCCGACCTCAGCGGCGCCGACGTCAGCCAGAGCCTCTTCCTCACCCAGTCCCAGCTCGACGCGGCAAAGGGCGACCTGCGCACCAGGCTTCCGCCGGCACTCACCAGCCCGGCGCACTGGCCGCCCACGGCCATGCCCGATCATTCGTAACGCTGGCCCGCCCTGGCCGCCCACGGCAGTACCCGGTCATTCGTAGCATCGGCCCGCGCTTGCCCGTCCCGGCGGGCGGAAAGGATTAGCCAGGCCCGCGACGCCGGCGGATACTGGCGCGGGTCCGTCGCGCCGTCGGGCAGGCTTGGTTCGTGAGCATCCCGTTTCCTTCCACCTGCTCCAGGAGTACGCCCGCCACGTCGGCCATCTCGACATCGTCAGCGAGCTGGCCGGCGGCCAGACCGGGGAGTAGCCGATGAGACTCGCCAGCTTCGAGGCCATGAGCTTTGACTGCTACGGCACCCTGATCGACTGGGAGGCCGGCCTGTCGGCGGTGCTCGTCCCGTGGGCACGCGAGCACGGGCTGGACCTGACCGAAGAGCAGCTGCTGACCGAGTACTCCACAGTCGAGGCCACGGTCGAGGCGCAGCGTCCCACCGACCTCTACCCGGACGTCCTGGCACGCAGCATGCGGCTTCTCGGCGGCAAGCTGGGCGCCGGGGTCACCGGCGAAGAAGCGGCACGCCTGGCGGGCTCGGTGCCCGACTGGCCCGCGTTCCCCGATTCGCGCGACGCACTGCTCGCCCTGGGGAGGCGCTTCAAGCTGATCATTCTCTCCAACGTCGACCGGGCCTCGTTCGCCGGATCGAACGCCCGGCTCGGCGTCACGTTCACGAGCATCCTGACCGCGCAGGACATCGGGTCGTACAAGCCGTCGCAGCGGAACTTCGACGCCCTCACCGACGAGGCGGCCCGCATGGGCATTGGGCCGGGCAAGCTGGTGCACGTGGCGCAGAGCCTGTACCACGACCACGTGCCGGCCAAACGGGCCGGGCTTCCCACGGTGTGGATCAACCGGCGTCACGCCCGGCCCGGCTGGGGCGCCACGCCCGAGCCGCCGGCGCCGGTGACGCCGGACTGGGAGTTCCCGTCCATGGCGGTGTTCGCCGTCGCCGCCGATTCCGGCCAGGTCTAACGAGTACCCCCGCGATTGAGACGGGGGTGAAGCGGCGATGGTGTGGTGCCAGCCCGCCCGGTCGCCGTCCTGGCAAGATGGCGGCATGGAGCGTGTGCTTGGAATCGGTGGGTACTTCATGCGGGCGGCCGACCCGGCGGCCCTGAGCGCGTGGTATCGCGATTGCCTGGGCCTGGACGCCGATGAGAACGGCCTGTGGCGTCAGGGAGCCGGGCTGACGGTGTTCGCGACGTTTGAGTCCGGGACCGGCTACTTCGGGTCCCGGGCCCAGCAAACCATGCTCAACTTCCGGGTCCGTGACCTGGATGCGATGCTCGCGCAGTTGCGCGCCAAGGGAGCGGACGTGGCCGAAGAGACGCAGGACATGGAGGGTGTCGGCCGGTTCGGCTGGGTCACCGATCCTGAGGGCAACCGGGTCGAGCTGTGGCAGCCCGCCTGACCGCGTCGTCACGCGGGCGGTGACGTGCTGGTGGCCCGCTCGGTTGCCGGGGTGTGAACCTTGGCCAGGCCCGCGCGGCCATGTCCTGTTGCGCCTTGTGCGGACTGTTACGGGACCACCTTGGCGAGCTTGTCACCGAACTCGCGCCGCAGTGGGAGGCACCGGGGCGACGTCACGGCCGCTGCTCGATGAGTTTCGCGTGCAGGATCTTTCCGGCGAGCTCGATGCGGAGACGGGGATCGGCAGCGGCGTTCTTGGAGTGGAGCTTGAGCTTGGAGTAGGTGAGGTTGAGCCCGTCGGTGTCGATCACGATGCCCGGCGAGCTGACGATGAACAGCTTGCCGTGCACCATGTCCGTCTCGATTCGCAGGACATTCGAGGTGATCACCGCGTGAGTGAAGTCGAGGGTGACTCGGCACTCTTGCGTGCGAAGCTCGATGCGCGCGGGTACCGGCCAGCGCCCCGCCCGTACCCACCTGCCGCCGTGTTGCTCGGCCACGAGCACGT
>DASYQM010000544.1:0-35494 GCA_036005525.1 Streptosporangiaceae bacterium | reverse complement strand
CTTGGTTCTGTCGCTGATCTTGTGGTCAGCGGGTCAGGAGTACGCGTTTTCGCAGCAGTTCCAGGCTGGCGCGGCCGAACATCTGGCGTTTGAGCATCTTGAGCCGGTTGATGTTGCCCTCGACCGGCCCGGAGCTGTAGGGCAGGGTCAGGCCGTGGCGGACGGCGTCGAGGTCGCGGCGCAGGTTGGTGGCGAAGGCAGCCAGGGGCGGCAGGGTGTCGTGTTCGACGGTGGTGATCCACGCGTCGAGGCGGTCGCCGTGGCGACCGGTCATCATCGCGGCGAATGCCCTGACATGGCGGGTGAGCCGGTCGAGGTCGGCGTCGCGGCCGCGGATGCCGCGTAGTTTGGCGGCGTCGCGCCGGTCGAGGTCGTCGGGGTGGGTCATGATCCAGGAGGTGACCTGGCGGACCGTGGGTGGTTTCCCAGTTGGGCGCGCCGCGTGGCTGCGGCCGTGGCGGAATGGGCGCAGGTAACGCTGGACCGCCAGTTCGCCGCCGGGATAGCCCAGCTGCTGGATCTCGCGGAACAGCTGGGTGGCGTTGCGTTCGCCTTCGTGCCAGCGCTGGTGCAGGTGCCCGGTATAGCGGTCGACCAGGTGAGCGCGCTGCTCGGTCTTGGCGATCAGGTCATCGATGCTGCGGGCGGTGGCGAACTTGCGCACGGTGGCCGGATGCAGCCCGAGCTTGCGGCCGATCGCTGCCTTGGACAGTCCCTGGGCGTGCAGCTGCTGGACGGCGTCGTAGTGCGTGCGCAGCCGGGTGATGATCTTCTTCTCCGCCGGCGGCTGCACGACGGCCGGCGGGGGCTGGCTGGCCGGGCTGGGCGCCGGCTCGCCAAGGTGAGCGCGGCGGGTGTTGACCGTCTTTTCCACCGCCTGCCCGAGGTTCTGCCACAGGTGGAAGCGGTCGGCGACCTGCACCGCCTGCGGCGCGCCCACCCGGGCACCTTCGCCATAGCCACTGGAGCGGTCGCGGCAGATCACAGCCACCTCGCGGTGGCGGCGCAGCCAGGCAGCCAGGTCCGCGCCATCGCGGCCGTCGAAGATCTCGATCGGGCGGTGCGTGGCCATATCGATCAGCACGGTGCCGTAATGGCGGCCTTTGCGGAAGGCGAAGTCGTCCACGCCGAGCACCGGCACCGGCCCGGCCTCCGGCTCGGGCAGCGCCTTGACCAGCCGCAGTAGCGTGTCCCGGCCCACCGCCACCCCGGCCACCGCGGCCAGGCGCACTCCCGCGCGGCCGGCCAGCGCCAGCCCGATCTGCGTCAGCAAGCCTCGTAATAGCGGCGTGAACCGGCTATACGGACCGGTCAGCCCAGCGACCTGTTCAGCGAACGTCACCGCGGGGCAGGCAGCGTTGCAGCACCGGAAACGCCGCACCCTCAACGCAATGACCAGCTGCACGCCACCGACCGCGGCATCGCGCAGCTGCCGCACATAGCTGCCATGCACCCGCCCCGACACCCGCCCGCACCGCGGGCAAGCTGCACTCGCCGCACGGACCCGGGCCTCGACCACCACCTGCTCTAGATGCCGGTGAATTCCCTCAATGCGCAAAGCAGCCAGGTGCGGCAACAACTCATCGGCACAGCACCCGGAGCATGATCACGTAACACTGGCGGCCGAACCCAGCCGCCACGCCACAAGATCAGCGACAGAACCCCCACTTACACGCCCAGCCCGTCCCCCACTTACACGCCCAGCCCGTCCCCGACTTACACGCCCAGCAGCCGTGCATCCAGCCCGCCTGGCCGACTTGCTCGGCGAATGCCCCGATCTGCCGGGCGCGTCATGTGACGGGCTCGACCCCGAACTGTGGTTCATGCCCGGCGCGAGCCGGCGGATCACCAGCCTGGGCGACGGCTGCGGCTGGATCTGCTCCGCCTGCGCGGTGCGCCTCGCCCTGGACGCCATCGCCGCGAAACACAGGCCCAGCCATGACACATCCGTGATATCTCGGCGTGACGCGAGGTTGAGTGTCCTAGAACTCGCCGCCAGACCCCGGCCGGGGGTCGCCCCACGCCACTGGCCCGCCGTCCGTTGGAGGAGGCGGCGCCAATCGCGCTTCCCGCACCTGGTGCACTCAGCGCACTTATCGCGGTCCGGCATCAACCCCACTATTCACGTCGGCAACGGGGAGTTATCTTGTGGCTGCGGTTGATGAACCAGCCGGGCCCCTCGTGCGTGCCCGTCTAGCGTTCCAACCCCTGTCCGAGGGGGGACAGCGGTAGCCTAGACCGGCTTGCACCCGGCCCGGCCGGTTGTCTGCCTGGTGGGCTTTCGCGCCCCCGTACGATGCCCCCGGCGGACGCGGCCCGCGCTCGCGTTGCCCCCGTGCGCCGCGCGGGCCGCCCCACCGTCCACCCTGCCCCTTCGCCGCCTACTCCAACCAGCGGGCAGGCCCTCGGGTGCTCCACTCACACCGCGGCCGGTACCATACCGACCGGCAGACCAGCGCCGCGTTGCAGAACACCGCCATATGCCCGGCGGCACCATCGCGCCAAACAGGCTCGCAGCTGGAAACTCGCCCAGCCCGAGCCGCGCACGATGGCATGGACCACCCCCATCGGCCGCGGCTATATGACCGGGCCCACCTCCTATCCGGGCTAAGGCGTTCCCCGCTGCCCCGCAGCAGCTCGTCCGGTCACGGCAGCCCGTCCGCCCCGTGGCAACCTCTCTGTTCGCGGCAGCCCGTCCGCCCGCGCGCGCACACCGCGGCTGGCAGAATTTCACCAAACAGGCCACGGGCTCGGGCAACAGCGGGCCAGCGACCTCCAGTAGCAAGGGCAGGGACATGCAGCCAATCGCCGTCGTCACCGGGGCCAGTAGCGGTATCGGCGCAGCCACCGCGGTCAGGCTCGCCGGGACGGGGGCCGGCTACCACGTGATCCTCACCGCGCGGCGCGCCGACCGGATCGACGCCGTGGCCGAGCGGATACGCGCCGAGGGCGGCTCAGCGCAGGCCCACGCCCTCGATGTCACCGAGCGCGCGGCGGTCGACGCCTTCGCCGAGTCGCTCGACCGCTGCGACGTGCTGGTCAACAACGCCGGCAGTGCGTTCGGGACCGAATCCGTTGCCGAGGCCGATCCCGCCGACTGGCGGGCCATGTACGAGGTCAACGTGCTCGGCACGCTGAACGTGACCCAGGCGCTGCTCCCCCGCCTGATAGCCAGCGGCGACGGCACCATCGTCGTGATGGGGTCCACGGCGGGCTTCGTTGCGTACGAGGGTGGCGGCGGGTACGTCGCCGCCAAGCACGGCGAGCATGCGATCGCCGCGACGCTGCGGCTGGAGCTTTCCGGCCAGCCCGTGCGCGTGATCGAGATCGCGCCCGGCATGGTCCGCACCGACGAGTTCGCGCTCAACAGGTACCGGGGCGACTCCGACCGGGCCGCCGCGGTCTACGCCGGGGTGCGCGAGCCCCTCACCGCCGAAGACATCGCGGACACCGTCACCTGGACGATCACCCGGCCCTCCCACGTCAACGTGGACCTGCTGGTGATCCGCCCACGGGCGCAGGCCGCGCAGCACAAGGTGTACCGCGAGCAGTAACCGGTGCCGCTCCGGGGCCGTCACGCAGGCACAGCCTCCGCCGGGTACACCCGCTCGCCGGCCACCCAGGTGGCTTGCGCCCGCAGGTCGTCGTCGAGCCAGACGAGGTCGGCCACCGCCCGGGGGCTGAGCCGCCCGAGGTCGGGGCGGCCGAGCACGTCCGCCGGGACCCGGGTGGCTGCCGCAACCGCCTCCGCCAGCCCCACGCCGGCCGCCACCGCGTTCGCCACCGCCCGGTCCATCCGCAACACTGATCCGGCCAGAGTCCCGTCCGCGAGCCGGGGGGCCTGGCCGTCACCCGGCCGCACCTCGACCAGTTTCCCGCCGAGCCGGTAGCGTCCCGGCGCCATGCCAGCCGCCGCGGACGCGTCGGTGACCAGGCAGATCCGGCCCGGCGCGGCGGCGAAAGCGATCGCGCACGCGGCCGCCGCGACGTGGGTCAGGTCGGCGATGAGGCCGCTGGTCAGCCGGGGGTCGGCCAGCGCCTGCCCGACCACGCCCGGCTCGCGGTGATGCAGCGGCCGTTGCGCGTTGAACAGGTGGGTGACCATCCGCGCTCCCGCGTCGGCTGCCGCCGCCACCTGCCGCGCCGTCGCGTCGCTGTGACCGACGCTCACGACCACCCCCGCAGATGCCAGAGCCGCGACCGCCGCCAGGCCTCCCTCCACCTCCGGGGCCAGCGTCACCACCCGCAACGCCCCCGCCCCCGCCGCCAGCAGGTTCGCGACCGTGGCCTGTGTCGGCGTCACCATCCACTCCCGGCGGTGCGCCCCGGCCCAGGTAGGCGCCAGGAAGGGTCCCTCCATGTGCACGCCGAGGACACGCGCACCGGTAGGCGGATCCGCCACCAGGACAGATGCACAACGCAAGGCGTGGCTCATCTCGGCTACCGGGGCGGTGACGAAGGTGGGCAGGAACGCGGTGATGCCCGTCTCCGGCAAGCGCCGCGCGACGAGTGCCCACCCGGCCGGCTCAACGTCGGCCAGGTTCACGCCGAAATAACCGTTGACCTGGAGATCGATCAGGCCGGGCACGAGGTACCCGGTGCCGAGCACGAGATCAGGCCGCCGCGGGGGCGTCCCCCGGCCGACCTCGGCCACGCGGCCGTCGGTGACCAGCACGTAGCCGGGCTCGAGGATCGTCGGCTCGCCCGTCCCTGGGACGACCCGGGGCGCCGTGATCAGCAACTCACCGGCCAAGCCGCGCCAGTATTCACAGAGATCACCGGCCCAGCCGTGTCATCATTCCGGGGGATCACTGGCCCAGCCGTGCCAGCATTCCGGGAAATCACTGGCCGAGCCGTGCCATCATCTCGGGCGGGTAGCGGTCGCCCGCCGCCACTCCGGCCGGGGCCAGCTCACCGAGACGGCGCAGCTCGTCGGGCTTGAGCACGACCTCGCTGGCCGCCACGTTCTGCTCCAGGTAAACCTGGCGCTTCGTGCCGGGGATGACGACCAGGTCGTCGCCTTGGGCGAGCACCCACGCAAGCGCCAGCTGTGCCGAGGTCACGCCTTTGATCGCGGCGAGACCAGCGATCCGCTCCGCGACCGCAAGGTTGTGCTCCAGGTTCCCGCCCTGGAAACGCGGAGCGTGGCGGCGGAAGTCATGCTCGCCGAATTCTCCGCCGGCCGGCAGGGTCCCGGTGAGCATGCCACGGCCGAGCGGGCTGTAACAGACCAACCCGATGCCGAGCTCGCGGAGTACCGGCAGCAACTCCGCCTCCGGGTCGCGGCTGAACAGCGAGTACTCGTACTGGCCGGCGGCAATGGGGTGCACGGCATGTGCCCGGCGCACCGTCGCGGGTGCCGCCTCGGAGATGCCGAGGAAGCGCACCTTCCCCTCACGGACCAGCTCGCTCAAGGCGCCCCAGGTCTCCTCGACCGGCACGTCCGGATCGACCCGGTGCTGGTAGTAGAGGTCGATGTGGTCCACGCCGAGGCGCTGCAGCGAGTCGTCGCAGGCGCGGCGCACATACTCCGGCCGGCCGTTGACGCCGCGGGTGCCGTCCGGGCGGAACTCCTGGCCGAACTTGGTGGCGAGGATCGCCTCGGCACGGTGGCCCTTGAGCGCCGCGCCGACGAGACGCTCGTTGGTGTGCGGCCCATAGGAGTCCGCGGTGTCGAGGAACGTCACACCCAGGTCAAGGGCCCGGTGGATAGTGGCGACGGACTCCTCGTCGTCGGGGGTCCCATAGGACTGGCTCATGCCCATGCACCCGAGACCGAGTTCGGGGACGGTCAGGCCCTGGCCGAGCGCGCGCTGCCTCAGCATCCTCAGGCGCTGGCCTTGCCCCGCGACTGGCGCTTGCCACCGCCGTCGGCGGCGCCGGCCTTCGCCGCCGCCAGGCTCGCCTTGAGCGCGTCCGCCAGGCTGCCGCCACCCTCCTCCACCTGGGGCTGCGGCTGGACTACCTCGTGGCCCTGCACCTTGGCCGCGACGAGCTCTTCCAGCGCCTCCCGGTACCCGTCCCGGTACATCGACGGGTCGAAGTCCACCGTCATGGACTCGATCAGCGACGACGCCATCTTCAGCTCCTGCGAGCGCACCTCGACGTCCTGCTCGAGGAACTCGAAGTCGGCCTCACGGACCTCGTCGGGCCAGAGCAGAGTCTCCAGCACCATCACCCCGTCCCTGGTGCGCAGCGAGGCGAGCGACTCGCGCTGGCGCAGCGCCACCCGGGCGATCGCGACCTTGCCCGACCGCTCCAGCGCGTCCCGCAGCAGCGCGTACGCCCGCAACCCGGCCGGCTCGGGCTCGGTGTAGTAGGCCCGCGAGGCCAGGATGCTGTCCAGCTGCTCGGCAGGGGTGAAGTTGACCACCTCGATGCTGCGGGCGGTGGGCAGCGGCAGCTGCGCCAGGTCGTCGTCGGTGAGCACCACCATCTCGCCGTCGGGCAGCTCATAGCCCTTGGCGACGTCGGCGAACGGGACCTCCTCGCCGTCAACCGAGCAGATCCGGCGGAATTTGATCCGCCCGCCGTCGGTGCGGTGAACCTGGCGGAACGTCACGTCACGCTGTTCGGTGGCGGTGTACAGCCGCACCGGGATGTTGACCAGACCGAACGAGATCGCACCCTTCCACATACTGCGCATGGTGTGTCGATACCCGTTCTGCCTGTGTCCATGGGCCGCCGTCACGCCGGAGCAGGCTTCCCGGCGGGCGGGCATTCACCACAAACCAGACTACGCGGCGGCGGCAACCAGGCCAGTCGGGGTCGCGGGCGGCTGCTCTGTCTAATCGCGGGTGGCTGCTCTGTCTGGTCACGGGCGGGTGCCTTATCTGTCGGTCTCGCCCCCGTCCGCGGCACGATCGATCGGTCTCGCCTCCCGTCCGCGGCACCCCGCCGCTGACATGATTGAGTGAGCCGCTGCCGCCACGGGGAAGGATGAGCGGGTGCCGGACATTGACGTCATCGTGCTCGGCGGGGGAACAGCCGGTGTGCCCGCCGTAACGGGCCTAGCGCGGGCCGGCCGCGCCGTGGCCCTCGGGGAGCACCGCGTCGCCGACTACCGTGCGATCCCGCGGTGCGCTTACACTACGCGGTCGAGGTGCTGCGTCGGGGTCACGCCCGGCCAGGCCACCGCTGCCGGGGGTGACATGCTCGTCGGCGCCGCGGCCGTGGACCCGCACGCGGAAGAATGGATGGGGGAGCTGGCCCTCGCCAGCCGGCCAGGGCTCTCGCAACCCGAGGGAGATCACCGATGAGCGAGAGCGATCTGGAGAGACCAGAGCCCGACTCCGAGGACCAGCGGTGGACCGCGGCCGAGGAAGGCGAGGCACCGGCGGAGAAGGAACCGGCCGACCTGCCGCTCGACGTCAACGAAGCCGATGCTGCCGAACAGCGGCGGGAAGTGAAGCTCGATGAGGACGACTACCGTTGACAGCGGAGCTGACCGCCAGGTGCCAGCGAGCGGATCGGAGACCGTAGTGACCGCGACCCCTCAGACCCCGCCGGTCGGCACGCGGCTGCCGAAACCCGCCCGGCGGCGGCAGCTCCTGGGCGCCGCGCGCGAAGTCTTCGTCGCCCAGGGCTATCACGCCGCGGCGATGGACGAGATCGCCGAACGCGCCGGGGTCAGCAAGCCGGTCCTGTATCAGCATTTTCCCGGCAAGCTCGAGCTCTACCTCGCCCTGCTCGACGAGAGCGTCGACGCACTGGCCGCGACCGTCCGCAACGCGCTGGCCTCCACGGCCGACAACAAGCAGCGGGTGACCGCTACCTTCACCGCGTTCTTCGACTTCGTCGGCAGCACCGGCCAGGCCTTTCGCCTGGTCTTCGAGTCCGACCTGCGCAACGAGCCGGCCGTCCGCGACCGGCTGGACCGCTCGACGCGCGACTGCGCGGACATCATCAGCGAGATCATCAGGGAAGACGCGGGCGTCAGCGACGACCAGGCGCACCTGCTGGGCATGGGCCTGGTCGGCATGGCGCAGCTCAGCGCCACCTACTGGCTCAGCACGGGCCAGATGATTCCCAAAGACGCCGCCGAGCAGCTCATAGCCCGGCTGGCGTGGCGGGGCATCAGTGGCTGGCCGCGGGCGGCCGAGCAGAGCTGAGCACCGAGAGGAGCGCCGTGGAAGTCAAGATCGGGATCCAGTCGATCCCCCGGGAACTCGTGGTCGAGACGAACGCGTCTCCCGAGCAGATCGAGAGCTCCCTGGCCGAGGCGCTGGCTTCCGGCGGCCTGTTCGTGCTCCCGGACGACAAGGACGGGAAGGTCATGGTGCCGGCCGACAAGATCGGTTACGTTGAGTTCGCCGGCGTCGAGCAGCGCCGGGTCGGCTTCGGCCAGCACCTGTGACCCCAGGGTCTATGACCCAGCACCCGTGACCCGGGCACCCATGACCCGGCACTCGTTACTCGGACTCCGGCACCCGCTCCCAGTCGGTCAGGCCCAGTGCCGTCATCCGCTCGTCGTGCGCGTCGGTGAGTCGCGCGAACATCCGGCCGATCTCGCCCTGCTCACCGCCCGGCCCGGCCTGGCCCGCGGCGCCGCCGGCCACCAGCCTGGCGAGCGGCGCGCGCTCGGCCGCCACCCGGTGGGCCTGTGCCAGTGCCTCCCCGACGAGACGCCGCGCCCAGAGCGCCAGCCTGCCGGCGACCGCTGGATCGGCGTCGATCGCCGCGCGTACCCGCGATATGACGAAGTCCGCATGCCCGGTGTCGGCGAGCACGTCCAGCACGAGCTGCCGGGTCTGCGGATCCAGCAATACCGCGATCGCCCGGTAGAAGTCCGCCGCGATCCCGTCGCCCACGTAGGCCTTCACCAGCCCCTCCAGCCAGTCGGAAGGAGCGGTCCTGGCGTGGAAGGCGTCGAGTGGCTCCACGAACGGCTGCATCGCCTGCTCGGGGGTCGCGCCCATCCGCGTGATCTGGCCGCGCAGCATCTGGAAATGGCCGAACTCCGCGACGGCCATTTCGCCCAGCGCGGCCTTGTCCGCCAGCGACGGCGCCAGCGCGGCGTCCTCGGACAGCCGGAAGAAGGCCACCAGCTCGGCGTAGGCGAGCAGGCCAAGCAGGTCAAGGACGCCGTCCGTGCTTGCCACACGGGGAGCCTAACAAGGGTGCCGAGCCGGGCCTGGCAGCCCTGCGGGCCCGGCTACCGGAATGTCACGACGGCCTTATGGGGCGCGCGTTGCTAGACTTGCCTCGCAGCCGGAGGGAATGCGGCCAGCATGGTGCCGTGTTGCAACTGGCAGCGGGGTCTGGTGCCGAGCGTGCCCAACGCCACGACAACCTGTCGTCGGTGCACCGGCCCCGACGAACGTGAATCCCCGGGCCCGGGATGGTGATGGCGTGCGCAATGCGAGCGCCACGCCGCGGGCCACTGATGGAAGCTGAAAGCCCTGACAACACAAATACAGACCACCAGGGACACCGACGAGGCCGTCGGCATCCCGACCACACCGGCCGACCCGGCCTTCGCCGACCTCGGTGTGAGCGGCCCGATCTGCGACGCGCTGGCGGCCCATGGAATCACCACCGCGTTTCCCATCCAGACGCTGGCCCTCCCGATTGCGCTCGCCGGGCACGACATCATCGGCCAGGCAAGAACCGGAACAGGCAAAACGCTTGCCTTCGGCATCCCGCTGCTGCAGCGCCTCGGCCGGCCCGCTGACCGGCGGCCGCTGGCGCCCGGCGCCCTGGTCGTCGTGCCGACCAGGGAGCTGGCGATCCAGGTCGCGGGGGATCTCAAGACCGCGGCGGGGTCAAGTGGCACGCGGGTGCTCACGCTGTACGGCGGCCGTGCCTACGAACCCCAGATCGAGGCCCTGCGCGGCGCCGTGGACGTGGTAGTCGGCACCCCAGGCCGGCTCCTCGACCTGGCGCGCCAGCACCATCTCAACCTGTCGGACGTGGCAACGCTGGTCCTCGACGAAGCCGACAAGATGCTTGACCTGGGTTTCCTCCCCGACGTCGAGCGCATCCTGCAACTGACCCCGGCGAGCCGGCAGACCATGCTGTTCTCGGCGACGATGCCCGGTGAGGTCGTCACGCTCGCCCGCCGCCACCTGAGCCAGCCCATGCATGTCAGGGCCGAGCACCACGACGAGCCCGAGCTCGTGCCGCTCACCGAGCATCACGTCTTCCGCGCCCACCAGATGGACAAGATCGAGATGCTGGTCCGGGTCCTGCAGGCGCAGGGACGCGGGCTGACCATGGTGTTCTGCCGGACCAAGCGAACCGCCGATCAGGTGGCCCACGTACTGACCAGCCGCGGGTTCGCCGCCGCCGCCGTCCACGGCGATCTCGGCCAGGCCCAGCGGGAACGTGCGCTGCGCGCGTTCCGCCACGGCAAGGTGGACGTGCTCGTCGCCACCGAAGTGGCCGCCCGCGGCCTGGACGTCGAGGATGTCACCCACGTGGTGAACTACGAGTGCCCCGACGACGACAAGGCGTACCTGCACCGGATCGGCCGGACCGGGCGGGCCGGCCGGACCGGGGTGGCGATCACCTTCGTCGACTGGCGCGACCTCCAGCGCTGGAAGATGATCAACGAGACGCTGGGCCTGGATCTCGCCGAGCCGCCCGAGACCTACTCCACCTCCGAGCACCTGTTCACCGCCCTCGGAATCCCGCCCGAGGCCGGCAGCAGGCTGCCGCGGGCGCAGCGCGGCCGGGCGGGCCTGGAGGCTGAAGAGATCGAGGACCTCGGGGAAACCGGGCGCACCCGGTCCATCCCCGCCCGGTCCGTCGCCGCCCGGCGCCCCCGCCGGCGGCGGCCCCGGATCCGGCGCCGGACGGGCCACGGGCAGAGGGACGCCGCGCCGGGCGACCGGCCAGAAGCGGTCTGAGCTACCGGCACGGACCGGCCGGCCTGTGAGCACACCGAGGACGCTGCGGCTGCCCGACGAGGTGCGCCGGCTGACCCTCGAAACGCCCCGCGGGCCCTTCGCCGCGCTCGAGGCGCTCCCCGCCACCGGGGTCGCCGAACGCCAGCCCGCGCTGCTCATCCCGGGATACACCGGCAGCAAGGAAGACTTTCTGCCGGTGCTCGGACCGCTCGCACGGGCGGGCCGGCGGGTCGTCGCCATCGACATGCGCGGGCAGTACGAGAGTCCGGCCGCGGCCGACGCCGACGGATACGGCCTCGCTGCGCTCGCCGCCGACGTGGCCATGATCGCGGACCTCCTCGGTGCTCACCAGGGCGGCGCCCGCCGCCACGACGGCCCGGCGCGCTCCGGGGCGTACCACGTCCACCTGCTCGGGCATTCGTTCGGCGGCCTGGTGGCGCGGGAACTCCTGCTCGCGCAGGCGGCCCGGATCAGCTCGCTCACCCTGATGAGTTCCGGGCCCGGCGCGCTGACCGGCCCCAGGGCGGAGGCGCTGCGCGCGGTCCTCGCGGAGCTCGAGCCCGCCTCGCCCAGCGGCCTGGGCGCCGAGGTGGAACGGCTGTGGTACACGCAGCTCGAACCGGCGGCCGTCGCCGACGGAGTCCCGGCCGACGTCATTGACTTCCTGCGCACGCGGATGCTGCGCAGCTGCCCCACCGGCCTGTGGTCGATGGGCCGGGGACTGCTGCGCTGCCCGGACCGCACCTCCGCCCTGGCCACGCTGGGCGCACCGCTGCTGGTGGTTTACGGCGAGAACGACGATGCCTGGGCGCCATCGATCCAGGACGACATGGCGCAGCGGCTGCGAGCCCAGCGGGTGTGCATCCCGGGCGCGTCACACTCGCCGGCCGTCGAGGCCCCGGAGACGGTGGCCTGCACGCTCACCACGTTCTGGAACTCGGTGGAGACCAGCCGCTGAGTCAATCCTCAGCCAGCCCGTCCCACGGCTGGCGCGGCGCGCTGGCCGCCGTGCCCTCCGGGCACAGCTGGCGGTAGTCGCACCAGCCGCAGGCCGGACCGGGACGGGGCGGAAAGATGCCATCGACGCCCGCGGCCGGCAGCCCGGTGCGGAACCGATCGTCGCCGTCCGCGCACTCGGCGGCGATGCTCTCGGCACGCCGCAAGTGCCTGCCGATGCCCTCGTCGGAGTGCTCCCACGCGTGCACGGTGGCGGTCGGCAGGTGATGCAGTTCCACCCGGCGGCACACGGCATGGAACATCCGCGCGGCCGCCAGCGCATACAGCGCCAGCGGCATCGAGGTCCTGGCGTCGTCCTCGGTCAGCGGCCGCCGGCCCGTCTTGTAGTCGACCACCGCGAGCTCCCGGTCACCGCCCGGGCCGCGCCGCTCGTCCAGCCGGTCGACCCGGCCCGACAGCACGATCCGCTCGGTGCGGGCGGCCACCACGCGCTCGACCCCCAGCGGCTCCGTGGCCGGATCGAGCGCCGCGGCATAACGCTCCACCATGGCCCGGGCACTGCGCCGACACCGCACGGACTGCGCATCGTCGGCGTAGCCCTGGTTGATCCAGCCGCTGTCGAGCAGGTCGCCCGCGGCGGCCAGGGTGCGCCCGGCGCGCGGCAGCCGCCACCACGCGGCGAGCGCGTTGTGCACGCTGGCGCCGAAGCTGTTGTGCGCCCACGGCGGCCCCTTGGGTGCCGGGGGGCGATCGAGGTAGGTCATCCGGTACCTGCGCGGGCATTCCAGCCAGCTGGTCAGCCGGGTCGGCGTGCACGGGTACAGCCGCTGCGGCATGCCTTCCAGGGTGGGCTGCTCCATCGCTCACCCCAGCAGGTCGCCGGGCTGCGGGCCGCTGGTCACCCACGAGTCGAACCGCTTGCCGGCCGTCTCCACCGTGATCTCTTCGCCGTGGCCCGGCAGCACCCTGGTGCTGCCGGGCAGCGTCAGCAGCTCCTGTCCGATCGCGTTGAGCTGGCCGGGGAAGTCGGGGTACTCGCCGGCGTGCGGGGCCGGCCCGTCGGCGAGCAGCGCGTCACCGGAAAACACCACCGCCAGATCCTCGCAGTAGAGGCTGATGGATCCGGGGCTGTGGCCGGGCGTGTGGAGCACCTCGAGCGCGGCGTCAGCGACCTCGAAAATGCCGCCCTCTTCCATCTGGATGTCCGGCTCCGCGCCGGAATGCTCCTCCCGCCACGCCAGCATGTCCATGCGGTGCAGCGCCACCGGCGCCTCGTCGCGCGCGGCGACCTCCAGCGCCGCCGCCACATGCTCCCGATGGCCGTGGGTGCAGATCACGGCGAGGATCTCCCGGTCCGAGGCGGCGGTGAGCACGACCTGCGCATCCCGGCCCGGATCCACCACGATGACCTCGTCGGCGTTCCCGACCAGCCAGGTGTTGCAGCCGTGCCGGCGGTCCGGCGCCACCCGGTCGATCCGCGCGTCCATCGGAGATCCTCTCGTCCAGGTTCGATTCTGCTCACCGGCTACGACAGCCCGGTCGCACGCGACATCAGCCGCTCGTACTCTCCCGGCGCGATGGTCTCGCATCCGAGCCGGTGGCCGGTCAGGCTGCCGTGATCGTCGCTTCCCCCGGACGAAACCAGGCCGAGCGTGGCGGCGAGGGCGGCAAGACGTATCCGTTCGGCATCGTCGTGGTCGGGGTGGGCGACTTCCAGGCCGGCCAGGCCCGCCGTCGCGAGCCGCGCAACGGCTTCGTCGCCGATCACCCACCCGCCCTGGGGCGCACCCGGGTGGGCGAGCACGCTCACGCCCCCCGCCGAGGAGACCAGGCGGATCGCGTCCTCCGGGTCCAGGGCGTACCTGGTCACGTAGGCGCGGCCGCCCGGCCCGATCCACTCCGGGGTGAACGCCTGGTCCGGGCGGGCGATGGCCCCCGCCGCCACCATCGCGCGGGCGATGTGGGGCCGGGCCACCACGCCGTCACCGGCGATCGCCGCCACCTGCTCCCAGGTGATGTCGACGCCGAGTTCGCGCAGCTTGTCCACCATGTCCCGGGCGCGGCGCAGGCGGTCCGTGGTGATGGCGTGCAACTGCTCCGCCAGCCCGGCGTGCGCAGGGTCAACGTGGTAGGCGAGCAGGTGCACGCTGTGGCCGTCGAGGCGGCAGGACAGTTCCATGCCGGGCACCAGGGCCAGGCCGGGCGGGAGAGCCCGGCGGGCCTCGTCATGCCCGGCCAGCGTGTCGTGGTCGGTGAGCGCGATCACGTCCAGGCCCGCGGCGCGGGCACGGCGCATCACCTCGGCAGGCGGATCCGTGCCGTCCGAGGCGGTGCTGTGCGAATGCAGATCGATGCGGCGGTCGCTCATCCTAGGCGTAACGCTAGCCAGGCAGGCGCGGCGAGGCGGCGCCGAACGGCAGATCCAGGTCCTGGTCGGGATCACGCAGGTCACGAAGGGTTAGCGGCTCCACGAGCAGCACCCCCGCGGTGTCCGGCCACAGCACCACCCACAGCCAGTTCCCCAGCATCTCCCCCGCGAACGCGGCCCGGTCCGGCGCGTCTACGTGCCAGAGCGGGAAGTCACGGTGGCGGTAACGGACGAAGGCATGCGGGGTTCCCGTCGCGAAGCCCTCACCGGGGTCGGGCCCGGGCAGGCCCGCCAGCCAGGCGCCGAGACCCACCCCCATCTCCTCGGAGACCAGGAGCATCTCGCCCAGCCCGCCCATCGGGTTGGGCCCGGACAGCGCGACCACACAGGCGCGCGTTCCGTCCCGGTCGTCCCCGGCACCGGCGAAGCCGGTGACCAGCCAGCCGTCCGGCAGCGGCCACGGCAGCCAGACCGGCATCACGGCGTCGCGGAGCAGCCCTTTCAGCCCTTCCGGCACCGGGCGGTAGGCCGGCCGCAGTGGGTACACGACGCCGTGCCACTGGCACCGCCAGCCGCTCGACCACGCGCTCGGCTCGCTCACGGGGCCGCCGCAGCGCGGGCACATGGGAGCCGCCTTCATGGACACCGACGTTGGCCGCTGCACGGGCCTACGTCAAGTGCCCCTCCCGGATGCAGAACGATACTTGGTGCATGCCGGGATCACGGATTAGGTGCGTCGGCGCCATCGTCACCGACAGTGACGGACGGCTGCTGCTGGTCAAGCGCGGGCACGAGCCGGAGATGGGCCGCTGGTCGCTGCCGGGTGGCCGGGTCAGGCCGGGCGAGAGTGACCCCGAGGCCATGGTGCGGGAGGTGCGCGAGGAAACCGGGCTACGGGTCGAGCCGCGACGGCTGGTCGGCGAGGTCGAGCGGCCCGCGCCCGACGGGGCGGTCTTCGACATCCACGACTACGCGGCCAGCGTGAGCGGCGGGCTGCTCGCGGCGGGTGACGATGCCGCCGATGTCAGGTGGGTGCACCCCCGTGACCTTGATCGCCTAAGTCTCACCAGCGGACTGGCCGATACCCTCACCGCGTGGGGGGTGCTCAGCTGAGCTCATACCCGCCGGCTCGAACCGCTGCGACCTGCGCAGGCCTGCCGCGCGCCCCTTCACGGCCGCCACCAGCGCCAGCTTCCGCGAGGCCTCGTCGATCATCTCGTCGCCGAGCATCACCGCGCCGCGATGATGCTCGGTGGTGTAGTAGCGGTAGGCGTCGAGGACGAGCTCGGCGCGCTCATAGTCGTCCTGGCTCGGCGAGAAGGCCTCGTTGACGAGGTCGATCTGGCCCGGGTGCAGGACCCATTTGCCGTCGTAGCCGAGCGCGGCCGCGCTGACGGCGGCCTCCCGCAGGCCGTCGAGGTCGCCAATCGCCAGATACGGCCCGTCGATGGCCGCCAGCCCCTGACCGCGCGCCGCGACCAGGATCCGGAGCAGGGGGTAGTGATAGGCATCGGAACCGGTGTATCCGGCGGGCTGCGCGCCCACCCGCTGCGACCGCATGCCGATGCTGGCCATGAAGTCGGCCGGGCCGAACACCAGTGCCCGCAGCCGGGGCGACGCGGCCGCGATCTCGTCCACCTTCGCCAGCCCCCGCGCGTCCTCGATCTGCGCCTCGATGCCAATCCGGCCGGCCTCGTCACCGGTGTCCTGCTCGATCTGGCCCAGCAGAAGGTCCAGCCAGACCACGTGACCGGGATCGGTGACCTTCGGCAGGATGATCGCATCCAGCCCGCGCCCGGCGGCCGCGACCACCTCGACCACGTCACGGTAGGCCCACCGGGTGGCGGCGTCGTTGACCCTGACCGCCACCAGCTTGCCGCCCCAGCCGCCGGCGGTCAGCGCGGCTGTCACGTTGCGCCGGGCCGTTTCCTTGGCCGCCCCGGCGACCGCGTCCTCAAGGTCGAGGAACACCTCGTCGGCGGCGAGGCCGCGGGCCTTGTCCAGGAACCGCTGGCTGCTGCCCGGCACCGCCAGGCACGAGCGCCGGGAACGGTACTCTTCCGGCACTTTCGCTGCGCCTCCCATTCTCGTGGCACGCTGAGCTGCGTGAGCGACACTCCGGCCAGACCGCAGCCGCCGCTCGCGCTTATCGCGGAGGCTACCAAGCGGGCCGGTGTCATCTGGATCGCCATCCAGGGTCAGGACCGTCCACGCCCCGCCTGGCACATCTGGCGGGCAGGGCCGCAGTCGCCGGGCGCCGCCTACGTGGTGACCGGCCCCGGCGAACAGCCGCTGCCCGGGCTCGCCGGCTCGGGCCGGGTCACCGTCATCGTCCCGCGTGGCGCCGGCGCTGGCCCGGTGAGCTGGACCGCCGAGGTCAGCCGGGTGGAGCCCGGCTCCGGGGAGTGGGACGAGGTGATCGGCCCGCTCGTCGCCGGGCGGCTCAACGCGGTGCTGGCGGAGGGAGAGACCTCGCCCGCCCGCCGTTGGGCGCGCTCCGGCGCCGTCTTCCGGCTCGCGCCCCTGGCCGATGACCCAGCGGCACGGAACTCTCGCACCGTGTTATCCGCGGCCGCCTGCCGTTCACCCAAGAGGACGCCTGGCCGGCCACGGCACCGCCACCCCCATCCAGCATGTCGTGGTGATCTTCCAGGAGAACGTCAGCTTCGACCACTATTTCGGCACCTACCCGCACGCCGCCAACACCGACGGGAACCCCTTCCATGCTCAGCCGGGAACGCCGAGTGTGAACGGCCTGACCCCGCCGCTGCTGACGCACAACCCCAACTCGGCCAACCCCCAGCGGCTGACCCCGGCGCAGGCGCTGACCTGTGATCAGGACCATGCCTACACCGCCGAGCAGCAGGCCCTGGACGCCGGCGGCATCGGCTCGCAGAACGCCAGCGGCGTCGGCACGGTCGTCGGCGACCCCGACCCGTTCTACGACGGCTGCGCCAACCACAGCAACCCGACGGTCACGATGAGCGGGCGCAGCGTCGGCGACCTGCTGAACGCCAAGGGCATCACTTGGGGCTGGTTCCAGGGTGGTTTCGCCCCCACCGGCACCTCCGCCAGCGGCGCGCCGGTCTGCGGCGCCAGCCATGCCAACATCGGCGGCGCCACCGTCGCCGACTACAGCCCGCACCACAACCCGTTCGAGTACTACAAGTCGACCGCCAACCCGGACCACACCCCTCCGGCCAGCGCGGCCGAGATCGGGCATAACGGCCCCGCCAACCACGAGTACGACCTGAGCTGGTTCTTCAAGGCCCTCGACCACGGGAACATGCCCGCGGTCAGCTACCTCAAGGCCCCCGAGTACCAGGACGGGCACGCGGGCTACTCCGACCCGATCGACGAGCAGCACTTCCTGGTGAACACCATCAACGCGATCCAGCGGTCGAAGTTCTGGCACAGCACCGCGATCATGGTTACCTACGATGACTCGGACGGCTGGTACGACCACCAGATGCCGCCGATCATCAACTCCTCCGCCGACCCGGCGCTGGACGCGCTCAACGGCACCGGCGTGTGCGGCCACGGCACCCCCCTGGCCGGCATCGCCGACCGCTGCGGCTACGGCCAGCGGCTGCCGTTCTTGCTCATCTCGCCCTACGCCAAGACCGACTACGTCGGCGGCACGACCGCCGATCAGACCTCTCTCCTGGCGTTCATCGAGGACAACTGGCTGGGCGGACAGCGGACCGGCGGCGGCTCGTTCGACAGCCTGGCCGGTCCGCTGGACAACATGTTCAGCTTCGGCCATCCCCACTTCGCGCCCTACTTGCTCGACCCGGCCACGGGCGAGCCTGGGCAGTAGACACCGACGAGACCCCGGGCCGACATACCATGAACCTATGAGCCCGGCAGCACCCACCCCGCCGCCCAGCACCGAGCAGGTGACCGCGGCGCTGGCGCGGGTCAACGACCCCGAGATCCGGCGCCCGATCACCGATCTGGGCATGGTCAAGAGCGTCGACATCGCCCCCGGCGGCAAGGTCAGGGTTGAGGTATATCTCACAGTCGCCGGCTGCCCGCTGCGCGACACCATCACCCGTGACGTCACCGCCGCGGTGTCCGCGGTGCCCGGTGTGTCCGCGGTGGCGGTGCAACTGGACGTGATGAGCGAACAGCAGCGCCGCGAGCTGCAAACCCGGCTCCGCGGCGGCCGCCAGGAACGTGAGATCCCGTTCGCCCAGCCGTCATCGCTCACCCGGGTGTTCGCGGTCGCCAGCGGCAAGGGCGGGGTCGGCAAGTCGTCGGTGACGGTCAACCTTGCCGCCGCGCTCGCCGCCTCGGGCCAGAAGGTCGGCGTGCTCGACGCCGACATCTACGGGCACTCGGTGCCCCGCATGCTCGGTGTGACCGGGCGGCCCACCCAGGTCGAGCAGATGATCATGCCGCCGTCCGCCCACGACGTGAAGGTCATCTCGATCGGGATGTTCACCAATGGCAACACGCCCGTGGTGTGGCGGGGCCCGATGCTGCACAAGGCGCTGCAGCAGTTCCTCGCCGACGTGTACTGGGGCGATCTCGACGTGCTCCTGATGGACCTTCCGCCGGGCACCGGCGACATAGCACTCTCGGTGGCCCAGTTGCTGCCGGGCGCTGAGCTGATCGTGGTCACCACCCCGCAGATCGCCTCGTCCGAGGTGGCCGAGCGGGCCGGCGCGATCGCCATCCAGACCCATCAGCGCATCGTCGGGGTGATCGAGAACATGTCCGGGCTGCCGTGCCCGCACTGCGGCGAGCTCGTGGACGTGTTCGGCTCCGGTGGCGGCGAGGCGGTCGCGGCGGCGCTGACCCGGGCGACCGGCACCACCGTGCCCCTGCTCGGCAAGGTGCCGATCGACGTGCGGCTGCGCGAGGGCGGGGACAAGGGCGTCCCCCTGGTGCTCGGCGACCCCGAATCCCCGGTGGCGCAGCAGCTCACCGAGATCGCGATCACCCTGGCGGGGCGCAGGGGGCTGGCGGGCCGGCAGCTCGGCCTGTCGCCGGTCTAGCTCTCAGGTCGCCTCGGAGTCGTAGGGCGGAGCCTCCCCCGGCGCGAGGCCCGGCCCGTCCGCGGACGCCCCGACATGCGCCGGCGGGATGTCCGGCTCCGCGACGTCGTCGAAATCTTCCATCAGATGCTTGCGCACGAAGTTCTTGGGGTTGAGGTCGGTGACATCGAAGTCGGCGAACTCCGGCCCCAGGCCCTCCCGCAGGTCGTTCCTGGCCCCCTCCGCCAGGCGGCGGAGGTCACGCAGCGCGCGGCCCGCCTGTGAGGCGATCTTGGGCAGCTGGTCCGGGCCGAAGATCACGATGGCGAGCACCGCGAGCACCAGGAGCTTGGTGATGGACAGGTCGAACACGGGCGGTTTCTCCTGAGGGCATATCGGCCCACCATGGGTGTGGTTCTCCCACTGTAGCCCGTGATCCGCGGGTGCCAACCCGGTGAATCAGGGCATGAACCACGACACCAGCCGGTGCAGGCCGTGCTTCATCCGGCTCAGCCAGCCCGGGTCGTCATCGTGTGGCAGGGCCACCACGACCTGGCCGACCGTCTGCCGGGGGGCGGCGGCGATGAGCGTGTACACGAAGCCCCGCGCGGACCAGGCGAAGCACAGCTCGTCCGGGTCGTTCGCATAGACCTTGTGGCCTTCCATCGCCACCTGCGACCATCCGTCGAGCCTGTCCGGCAGGTACCCGCGCTGGACGAAGATCGAGACGACCGAGAGCCCGTCGGAGTAGTCGAGGTCCACGACCGGGCCGGACGGCGTGGTGGTCTCCTTCGCGCCGATCAGCGTGAGACTGCCGGGCAGCGGTCCCGGCAGTGGCCAGCCGCTCGCCCGCAGCCTCGCCAGCTGGCCCGATGCGAGCGCGGTACGCCATGGGCGCGCCGCGGGCGCAGGCTCGCCGCCCACCGCGCCGCGCCCTATGTTCACCTCGGCGAACGTGACGCTGCTGAGCATGTGCGCGCGGGCGTCGAACATCTCCTTCCGCAGCGGCAGGCTCGTGGCAGCATCCAGCCAGAACCAGGCGGCCAGGCTGCCGCCGGGACGCCGCACCGCGACCATGCGGGCCGGGCGGCCGGCCACCTGGCCCCGGCCGGTGACCGTCACCAGGTAGTTCGCGGCCAGCAACGACACCAGCTGCGGGCTCATGCCGAGTACCCCGGCCTCGTCCAGGTTCGGTCCGCCGGAACCGGGCAGCGGGGCCGGCTCGTGGGGCCGCACGGCCCACCCCGTCAACGACCCGGGGGCATGGGTCACCGCCTGCGTCCCCGGGGTCTGGGTAAGGGCCTGGCCGCCGGGCTGGTGCCACACCTCGACCACCGACGTGTCTCCCCCGGGACCCCACCAGGCCATCTCAATCCCCCGGTAGGGAAGAGAGCGGCAGGCCTGGGCGGCCTGGCCGAGCAGCCTGACACCGGCCGCCTGGGCCTGCCCATTGGCCGGGACCCGCCCCGTCAATGGGCGCTGCGCCTGCGCCCCGTTGGTCAGCGGGCTCCATCCCGACGCCAGCGCGACACCCGAAGCAACCAGGCCGACCACCACCGCCGTGGTGATGAGCCGCAGCGCCGGCGGGTCGGTGCCGGGAGACATGCCGCCGGCCGACCGGGACCGAAACTCCATCAGCGGCTCACGGGGCTCTGCTGGCGCTGGGCGCAACGGACGGCTGCACCGGTACCTGACCTGTGGTGATCGCGTGCTGCACCATGAAGACGTCCACTGCCGGGACGACCTTCGGGCCGGGTGGCCGGTCGCCACCGGCCAGGAAGACCGCCGCGGCCAGGCCCAGCCCCGCGGTGGCCACCCCGGCCGCGGCCAGCGACCAGGCATAACGGCGTTGGCTGGACCGCGCCGCCCAGCCCGGCCAGTGAGCCCGTACGGCCCGGTACCCGGGCTGTCCCTCTCCGCCGCCCAGGGCAAGCAGCCGCCAGGTCAGCGCGTCACCGGCGGCGGCGTCGCCCAGCGTGTGCATCCGCCGCTTGAGCATCCGGAGCGCGGCCGCTTCCCGGCGGCAGTCCTCGCACCTGGCCAGGTGGGCCAGCACGCGCTCCCGTTGCGCATCGTTGAGCTCGCCGTCGATCAGTGCGGACAGCCGCTCGCCAAGGTGCCGCTTCACGGCTGCGCGCCCATCGTCGCGGCGGGATGCCCCGGGTGGCGGGGGCGGCGGTGGTCGAGCGCGGTCCGGAGCTGGGCCCGGCCCCGGTGGATACGGCTGCGCACCGTCCCCAGCTTGACCCCCAGTGTGGCGGCGATCTCCTCGTACGACAGGCCTTCGATGTCGCACAAGACGACCGCCGCCCGGTACTCGGGTGCCAGGGCCTCCAGTGCCTGCTGCACGTCGGTGTCGAGATGGCGTGCGTCGAATGCCTGGGCGGGTGTGGGCTCGCCGTCACGCAGCAGGCCCACGGCCTGATCACCGAGCCCTTCGAACCGGATCCGCTGCCTGCGCCGGGCCATGTCGAGGAAGAGGTTGGTGGTGATCCGGTGCAGCCAGCCCTCGAAGGTGCCCGGGGTGTAGCTGGGGAGTGAGCGGAAGACGCGCACGAAGACCTCCTGGGTGAGGTCCTCGGCGTCGTGCATGTTGCCGGTGAGCCGGTAGGCGAGCCGGTAGACCCGCGCCGAGTGCTGGCGCACCAGGTCATCCCAGCTCGGAGGCGTCCACTCCGGCGCTGCCGTCTCGTCCGGGACCACGGCCTCGCCCGGCATCGCGGTCCCGGCCGGAGCCGCTACCGTACCCGGCGACGCCTTCCTTGCCCGGCTCACGGTCTCAGCCGGTGCCACGGTCTTGGCCGCTCCGGCTTCGCCCACCTTGTGCTCCTCTGCACCGTCGGATGCGCAACAACCATCATGAGCCCGCGCCAGAATGAACGCATCAGCCGGCCCCGCTGGTTCCCGAGTCACGGCCCGTGACGGTAGGCTCCGCCCTGAAAGGTCCCGACCCGCGGGGAGGCAGGCATCGTGAGCGCAGAGGCTGTCGCGGCCTATGTCGAGGAGTTCCTCCCCGAGGACGAGCCTCTGCTCACGGCCCGCCGCAATGCCGCGGAGGTGGGCGGCGCGTCCCCGGTGAGCCCGGCGGTGGGCGCCACCCTGTGCTTCATCGCCGCCGCCCTCAGTGCCAAGGCGGTCGTGGAGATCGGTACCGGCTGCGGCACGTCCGGCATCTGGCTGCTCCGCGGCATGCGCCGCGACGCCGTGCTCACCAGCGTCGACGTCGAACCCGAGCATCAGCGGCTGGCGCGCAGGGCGTTCACGGAGGCGGGATTCGCGAGCAACCGCTTCCGGCTCATCGGGGGCAAGGCCTCCGATGTGCTTCCCCGCCTCACCGATGGCGGCTATGACCTGGTGTTCTGCGACGCGGACAAGCATGAGTACCCCGCCTACCTGACCGCCGCGCTGCGGCTGCTGCGGCCGGGGGGAGTCGTGGCGTTCGACAACGCGCTCTGGGGCGGCCGGGTCGCCGACCGCGGCCAGACGGACCCGGAAACGGCGGCGATAAGGGAAGCGGCCGAGCTGGTCCGGCAGGACGAGAGCCTGGTGCCGCTGCTGCTGCCGGTCGGGGATGGCCTGCTGGCGGCGGTCAAACGGGCTTAGGGCGCGCCCGGGCTGGCCGGCGTGGCCGCGGCGGTGAGCCGTCGCCGGCGGCCAGCCAGGCCAGCAGCAGCCGCGTTCCGTAGCCCGTTCCGCCCTTGCTGTTCTCCCCGTCGTCGGACCCCGACCGCGCCGCACCCGCGATGTCCAGGTGGGCCCAGGGACGCCCGCCGGTGAACTCCCGCAAGAACAGGGCAGCGTCGATGGATCCGGCCCGGGCACGGTCCCCATGCGGAACGTTGGCCAGGTCGGCGACTGGGGAATCGAGCGCGTCCCGGTAGTCGTCGACCAGCGGCATCCGCCAGAGGGCATCCCCGCTGACGTCGGCGGCCGCGAGCAGATCTCGTGCTATCTGCTCGTCGCTGGCATACATCGCTCCCAGCTGCGTCCCGAGCGCCACCCGTACCGCCCCGGTCAGGGTGGCGATGTCCACCACCGCGTCCGGCCGGAGCACCGCGTCGGCGTAGGCGAGCGCGTCGGCCAGGACCAGGCGGCCTTCCGCGTCGGTGTTCAGCACCTCGACCGTGCGGCCGCCGAAATGCGTGATGACATCCCCCGGCCGCAGCGCCGACCCGGACGGCATGTTCTCCGCCGCGGCCACCAGCCCGGTCACCCGCGACTGGACCCCGAGCCGGGCCAGAGCGGACATGACCGCGATCACGACCGCGCCACCGGCCATGTCGGTCTTCATCGGCTTCATGCCGTCGAGTGGCTTGAGCGACAGCCCGCCGCTGTCGAACGTGATGCCCTTGCCGACCAGTACGACATGCCGATGCCACTGCGCGGGCCGGTAACCGAGCTCGATCAGGCGCGGCGGGCGAGCCGAACCCGATCCCACCGCCAGCAGGCCGCCGAACCCGTGCGCGGCGAGCTCATCGGCCTCCCATACCCGCGCCGTGAGCCCGCAGCCGGTGGCCACCGCCACCGCCTCGTCCGCCAGCCAGGCCGGGGTCTTGCGCCCGGACGGCATGTTGGTGAGGTCGCGGGCGAGTGCCACCGCACCAGCGACGGCCCCGGCCGCCGCGATCACGTCGGCATGCTCGTCCGGTGCGGCCATGAGCAGGCGCACCTCTCCCGGTGCCGTGTCGTCGGCCGCGGGGTCACCACGGGCCTGCGTGAAGCCGTAGGAGCCGAGCAGCAGGCCGACGATGAACGCGTGCACCGCCTCGGCAGGCTTCCCATGCACGGCGGAGGTGATCAGGGTCCGGCCGGGCGCCACCCGGCGGCCCACGGCCGCACGGGCCTTGCGCATCGCGGCCGGGGACTCGTCACCAAGCCCGAGGAAAAGAAACGGCCCCGGCCCGCCGCCCGGGCCGATCACCACGCTGGTGAGATCGCCGGCGTTGCCGCCCGCCTCGGAGCGGGCGATCACTTCGGCCGCGGGAGCGCCGAGGTACGAGTCGATCCCGGCCGACTCCGCGCCCTCGACCGGCACCACGACCGGGCCTGGCATCGGCTGAATGCCACCGTCGAGCCCGGCGAGGTGATCGGCCAGCGGCTGGGGGCCGGGTATGGCAACCGCGGTCAGTCGGGTGTCAATCGGCAAGGTTCAGCCGGTGGCGGACTTGAGCGCTTCAGAGAGCTGAGCCGCTTCGTCAGCCGACAACTCGACCACAAGCCTGCCACCGCCCTCGAGCGGTACGCGCATTACGATGCCGCGGCCTTCCTTCGTGACCTCGAGCGGGCCATCACCCGTCCGCGGCTTCATCGCCGCCATCCTGCATCCCCTTCCTGCCCGGGGCCGCATGAGAACTCACCGAGGCCCGCCACCGGCTTACCGGCGACCGCGGCGAGTACTGCCGATTCACAGCCGTTGTCGATCAGTAGATCTATTATCCAGGGTTCGGGCCCCGGATGGGAATGATCAGCGCCGCTGGCAGCAGCAATATGCCGGCGGGGCCTGCCGGGGGGTCCGATGATGCGCTCCGCGCCGGGCAGGACGGCCGGTCACCGGGGGGTCCGGTGATGCGCTCTGCGCCGGGCAGGACCGCCGGTCACCGGGCGGCCACGCCGGCGTTCCCGCGCAAGGAGCGGCCTAGCTTCGAGGGGCGCTGACCAGCGCGCCAGGCCGGGGGTCCATGGCGGCTTCGTTGCTGTCCAGTTCCTCGCAGAGGCTGACGATGCGCTCGGCCGTGTCCTCCAGGTCGGTCAGCATCCGCTGCTCATAGACACCGGTCCCGGTGCGCCACATGATCGTGTTGGGAAGGCACCATACGGTCAGGCCACGCCGCACCGAGAGCACGGAGATGCCCACGTCCGCCTCGCCCGCGCGCAGCAGGCTTGCACCGAGCCCGCGGTCGGCCAGCATGACCTCCAGCCAGCGGGACACCTGGCAGGGGTTCGGCCTGGCGCGCTGCAGTCGGGCGGGGACGCATTTGGCATGCACCGGCTGGGAGAACCATACGGCCTTGCCCGGGACCTTCCAGTCACCCAGCCGGGAGCGGCTCAGGTGATGACCCCAGCGCCCGCCGGACAGCCCGGCCACGATCTGCAGGCCGCGGCCGCCCCCCGCGTAGGCGGGGGTTCCCTCCGGGCTGGGCGGGGACCCGCATTTCCAGCCGGCCAGCGAATCGAACACCTTGCAGACCAGTTCCCAGCGGTCGGCGGCCCGGCGCAGGTAGAGCCATAGCTCGGGGACGCCCGCCACGGGCGCCTGGGCCGCGCCCTCGAACTGGACGTTTTCCTGGGCGTACAGCGTGTTGGCGGCCAGTTCGCTGGCCATCGTGGTGCCGTCATAGATCAGGTCATCCGGCAGCCCGAGTCCGGACGCCGCCTCACGGAACACCAGGCGGGCCTCGTGGGCGCACGTGGCGTCCAGGGACAGCGGCCAGGCACAACAGCCGCTAGCAACCAGCGAGGCAACCCCAGTCTCCGGCGAGGCGGCGGCCCACGCTGCCGACGATGCGGCCCCGGCTGCTGGTGATGATGCCGCGGCCACCGGCGACACGGCGCCGACTACCGGCGATCCCGTCGCCTCCCGTCCTGCACCTGGCTCCATTTCCGCGGCAGGCCCTCCCCTCCATCGGCCCGCAGCGATCGGGTCTACCGGAGCCGTCACCATAGGTGGTGCAGTACCTGGGACGGAAAATTGTAACATGCTTCTCAGCCTTCGTGACTCGCAGATCTGTGAAGCAGACATTACGAGTTGGGGAGCCACCTTCGCAATGAGAACCGCCGATTACCTGCCGCCAATCGGGGGCGTGTGCCCGATCCGCGGTACGTGTACAGTCGCAGGCGAGGCGGTTGACTCCGCCGGGCCTTGAGACAGGCGCATAAGAGAATCCCCCGGGTGGCGGCCCGGGGGATTCTCTATATCACGCCGCGGGGGTCAGCCCACGTCGGCGGCCACACCAAGGTCGTAGCGGCCCGTCCGCGCGTCACCCAGGAAGGCGGCGAACGCAGTCCGGGCGACGACATGGGCACCGCCCTCCGGGCGCTTGCTGTCACGGACCGCAACGACGCCGGGAAGGTTGGCGGCCACTTCCACGCAGCCGCCGTTTTGGTGGCTGCGGCGGGCCTTCCGCCAGATGGCTTGAGACAGGTCGGTCATGGATCACTCCAGTTGATCAGCAAGTTGTCTGAGATAGATCGTGGTGTCGGACGGTTCCAGCGCACAATCGACCGCTTTTTCGAACGATTGGATGTACCTGCTCACCTGTTCTGCCTCGTTGACCTCCACGACCGCGAAGTCGGTTTCCGTGAAGGCGACCGGAGGCTCTCCCTCGGAGAAGTCGAAGATGTTGATCGCCGAAGACAGGCCCGGCGGTGGGCCATCGGTGAACCGCTGGATGTGGAGACCGACATTAGGACGCCGGGCCATGTCGACCAGATGCTCGATCTGGCCGCGCCGCTCCGCTCGTGAGCCCCACTGGTACTGCAACGACGCCTCGGTGATCACGGCGGTCAGCCTCGGGGCCGTGCCGCCCGGGCGGCTGAGAATTTCCTGGCGCCGCGACCGGGTGTCCAGCACCTTCCGGCGCCAGGCCGGTGGCCGCGGCCCCGTGCGGATGAAGGCCTCGGCGTAATCCTGTGTCTGCAACAGCCCCGGCAGGACCAGCGGCATGAACACCCGGATCCGGCTGGCGTCGTTCTCGAACCCCGGGAACTCGTTCTCGAAAATATCGGAGTAATCACGCCACCAGGGTCTGGCGCGCGACTGGATGGCCAGATCCTCGAGCTGCTCCCGCTCGTCCTCGGCGACGCCGTAGACGCGGAGCAGGTCGCGGATATCGCTCATTTCAGGGCGTTTCCACTGATTGGCCTCGAAACGGCCCACTTTGCCCCGGCCCCAGTTCAGCATGTCGCAGACGTGGTTGGCGGTGTACCCGCCCTGGACGCGCAGCTGAAGGAGACGCCTGGACAGCCGGCGCTTGGCTACGGTGGCACCGTATGCCTCGTCGGTCATTCTGGATCGCCTCCTTGACAGGACGGCCCCAACAGTATACCGCTACCTAAGTTGTGAATCACAGATTTTCTGTCTTTGCCATCGTCGCTCACCAAGCTCGGTTGTCACGCCTGCTCCTCCGGCCACAGGCTGATCCTCGCGGTGATCCCTGGGCCGACGGAGAACGCGGCGGACGGGGACCGTCAGTCGCGCTGATCGCGGCCCGGGGTCGGCGGGCCTTGGGCCGGGCCGATGTCATGATCATTCCCGGCCGGACGGATGGGAAGAGCGTCGCACACCGTGGCGTAAGCCCAGCGTGTCGTCAAACTCGCCCTTCCGGACCCCGTCGAGGAAGCACTCCCACTCGTGGCGGTCGTACACCAGAACTCTTCCCGCCGGGTCGCCAACGACTCGCATCAGCACCCACTCACCGGGCCTGCCCGGCTGGCCGATGAAGGCGATCTCAATGGTGCCATCCCCCTCCCCCGAGCGCTGCCAGCACAGGGCCGCGACGTCGATGCCGAGGGTCTCGACGGTCGGCTTACCGGTCACGGCACCCCACCGGCTTCACGGCCGGCGCCCCACGCCGCAGTAGAGCATTCGTGATCCATCGCTGTCGGCCAGCGCCGGCACCTCCGCGCCCCACTCCCCCACGTAGCAGACGCCGGGCGGAGCCCCGGCGTAAGGCGGCACCATCTCCAGGTGCTCGAAAAAGCGGTCCACCTCGGCTCTGGGCCGTACGTAGATGTTCTCGGTCGCCTTGGCGTACACATCCACGCCTTCCTGAACCCCGCTTGGCGGCAGGCGGTCCGCCGTCACGTGCGAGAGCGCCAGATAGCTCCCGGGCGCCAGCGCGGCCAGATACTGGGCGACGAGGCCCCACGGATCCGACGACGGCGCGACGAAGTGCATGACCGCGGTCATCAGCAGCCCGGTGGGCTCGCCGGCGTGGATTAGCGCGCGCAGGTCCGGATGGCCGAGCACGGCGGCAGGCTCGCGCAGGTCGGCGGTGATAAGGGTGGCGGCCTTGGAGTCCCTCAGCAGCTCGTCCGAGATGAGCGCCACCATCGGGTCGACGTCCACGTACACCACCCGGGCACCGGGGGCCACCGCCTGCACCACCTCGTGGGTGTTTCCCACCGTGGGCAGCCCCGACCCGATGTCGATGAACTGGCGGATCCCCTGCTCCGCCAGCCAGCGGGCGGCACGCTGGTGGAAACTCCGGTTCGCCCAGGCCGCGTCGGGGAGATCCGGCAACGCCGCGATGATCCTCTTCGCCGCCGCCCTGTCGGCCGGGAAGTTGTACCTGCCGCCGAGGTAGTAGTCGTACAGGCGGGCCGGGCTGGGTACGGTCGGATCCACTCCCGCCGGGACCGGTGGGTCTTCCGTCATGTCCTCATCATCCAACCGACTGTTCAACGACGTCTGGCCACTCTGAAGCAGTTCCGCCTGGGCCGGTCGTCACAGCCCGGCGAGGGTTCTCCGGCTCCTCGCTCACCGGCTCCGCTGAGGCCCGGCCGACCCGGTGCGGGCCGCGCCGAACCGGGGCGTTCTTCCTCTGTGGCATGAGGGACAGCGTCACGTCGCCTCCGTTCAACCGCCCCGCTCACAGTTTCGATGCTACGTGTGAATCGCGGACCGGCTGGGCGCAATTCCAATAACCGAATGTTCACAAATACGCGCCCCGGCGGAAGCAGCCGGAAAGGTGATCGTCCACCACGCCGCAGGCCTGCAGCGCGGCATAGACCGTGACCGGGCCCGTGAAGGTGAACCCGAGCCTGCGCAATTCCCCGGCGCACGCCTTGGAGGCCGGTGTCCACGCGGGAATGTCGGCCGTCGTGGCCGGCGGATGGGCCAGTGGCTCCGCGTAGCGCCACACCAGTTCAGCCAGCCCGCCGGGGATCTCCAGAGCGGCCCTGGCGTTGCGGATCACCGCCTCGATCTTCGCACGGTTCCGCACGATGCCGGCGTCCGCGAGGAGCCGTTCCTCGTCACTGGCGCCGAACGCCGCGACCTTCTCCGGGTCGAAGCCGCGGAACGCGGCGCGGAAGTTCTCCCGCTTGCGCAAGATGGTGAGCCAGGACAACCCGGACTGGAACGCCTCCAGCGAGAGCCGTTCGAAGATCCCCACGTCATCCCTGACCGGCCGTCCCCATTCCTCGTCGTGGTAGGTGAGGTAATCGGCGGCCCCGAGCGCCCACGGGCAGCGCGCAAGCCCGTCCGGGCCTGGCACGGGTCCCGCCCCGCTCTCAGTCATCGGCACCCCGCTCGGGTTGCCATGCCCAGAAGGGCAGCTCTTTTGCCTGGCCGGGCGGATCGGCCTGGCCGGGCGGGTCGGCCTGGCCGGGCACGCCGGCTTGACCTGGCGGATCGGCTTGACCAGGCACGCCTGCGTCATGTGCCTGGCCAGCCGGAGCCGGGGCACTCGCGCGCTGTGCCTGGCCGCCGGGAACCGACGTGATCGTGCTCGCATGATCTGTGTCTTCGGTAGACGGGACCGCCTGACCTGGCGGGCCCGGGCGGTATGCCTGTCCCGCCCGGCCCGGCAGGCCGGGCGGGCCTGCCCGGCTCACCCGCGGGCCGCCGATTCCGGCCGCCCGCGCCCCGTCCGGGTCGCCCCGCAGTTCGGCCAGTTCCCGGCGCAGGGTCGCGATTTCCACGTCGCGCTCGGTCACCGAGCGCGCGATCACCCGCAGCGCGTCCTCGGTCGCCTGAGCGTTATAGCCCCACAGCGACATCGGCGGCCGTAGCAGGGCGACGTCGGTGGCGCTCACCTCGTCGAGTTCCATTGGCGGAGTGTCGCTGGGGAAGTCGGCCATCTCACCGGTCCGCCCGAGGGAGGCCAGCACCACGCCAACCAGGATCACGACTGCCGCGACCAACAGAACTACTGGCACACTACGAATCGTGCCATGCTCAGGGGGTGATCAGGCACCCCGAGCACCCCAGTGAGCCCGTCCGGACGCTGCTGCTGGGAGTCGGCGGCGACCCGCGGCAGGCGGTGTCGGCGAGGGCCGAGGGCGCCGACCTCATCGATGTCAGCACCGCCACCCCCGCGACGCTTGCCGCGATCCGGGCCAGCCTGCCCGCTGCAGTGCTATGGACGGGCTCGCCCGGCGGCCTTGTGGACGCCGACCAGCTGGCGGCGACCGCGGCGGAACACCGGGACGGGGCGGCACACCCGGACGGGGCAGCACACCCGGACGGGGCAGCCGAGGTCGTGCCGGCCGCGGTGATCGCGATTGCTGCGGTCTGCACCTGGCTTGGCACCCCCGTTGTCCGTTCGCGGCACGTCCGGGCCGTGCGCCGCGCGATCGACATGACCGCGTTCATCGCGGGCCACCGGCCTCCATCCCGGACCATCCGCGGCCTGGCCTGAGCGGTCGGCGCGGGAGCCTCAGCCCTCGGACAGGGCCGGCGGGACGGCCGAACTGCCCGCCGCCTGGCCCATGGGCCCACCGTTGCTGTGGGCCGCCAGGATGATCCGGACCACGTCGTCGGGATCATCCGCGATGCTCAGCAGGTCCAGGTCGGATGCGGAGACTTTGCCCTGGGCGATGACGGTGCCGCGGATCCAGGACAGCAGGCCGGACCAGTAGGAGCTGTCGACCAGCACGATCGGGAACTTGGTGATCTTTCCGGTCTGGACCAGCGTGAGCGCCTCGAACAGCTCATCCAGGGTCCCGAACCCGCCCGGCAGCACCACGAACGCCTGCGAGTACTTGACGAACATGGTCTTGCGGACGAAGAAATAGCGGAACTCGATGCCGATCTCGACGTGTTCGTTCAGGCCCTGCTCCAGCGGCAGCTCGATGCCCATGCCCACGGAAACCCCGTTCGCGGACGTCGCGCCCTTGTTGGCCGCCTCCATGATCCCGGGGCCGCCCCCGGTGATCACTGCGTAGCCGGCCTCCGCCAGCGCGCCCGAGATGCGTTCCGCGAGTTCATAGTCGCGAGTGCCGGGCACGGCACGGGATGACCCGAAGACGGAGACGGCCATGCCGAGCTCCGCCAGCAAGCCGAAGCCCTCCACGAACTCCGCCTGGATCCGCAGCACCCGCCACGGATCGGTGTGCACCCAGTCGCTGGGCCCGCGCCGGTCCAGCAGCCGCTGGTCGGTCGTGGTAATGGGAATAGCCTTGCCGCGGAGCATGGCCGGGCCTTGCCGGCGGGCGCGGCGGCGTGACTCGGGTTGCGCATTCATGATCCTTCCACGGTAGCCCAGCCCAGCGGCCGGGCAGAACGGCCACACCGGCCTCTCGGGCAGCGAGCCCGGACCGACGGCAGGCGGCCATCGGCCGGCCTCCCCGGCGCTGTCAGCCGTTCATGCCGTGGTCGCGGAGAATGTCGTTCAGCACCGCCTTGTCGTGCCGGCTGCCCTCCGGCAGCCGCTTGAGCACAAGCACACAGGGCATGCCGAACTCACCCCCCGCGAACCTCCTCACCCGGCTGCCGCCGACACAGACCGACCAGGCCGGCGCCTCTCCCCTGGGCAGTTCCTCGCCGGTCTCGACGTCGATCACGTGGGAGCTCCTGGTCAAGATCGTTCCCGCGCCCAGGACCGCACCGGTGCGCACCCGTGCCCCCTCCACGACCATGCATCGCGAGCTGATGAAGGCGTCGTCGTCGACGACCACCGGAACCGCGTTCGGCGGTTCCAGCACCCCGCCGATGCCGACGCCGCCGGCCAGGTGGACGTTCTTCCCGACCTGGGCGCAGGACCCGACCGTTGCCCAGGTGTCCACCATGGTGCCGGAGTCCACGTAGGCGCCGATGTTCACAAAAGACGGCATAAGCACACATCCGGGGGCGATATAGGCGCCCCAGCGGGCGACCGCGCCCGGGACCACGCGCACCCCGTCCAGCCGGGTCTTCAGCGGCACCCGGTCGTGGTAGCGGAAGTCGCCCGCGCCCGACGGCTCCATCGGCAGCAGCCGGAACGCCAGCAAGATCGCGCGCTTGGCACGCTCGTCCACGCTGATGCCGCCCGCCGGGTCCGGCCGGGCCACCCTCGCCTCGCCCGCGTCGAGCGCGTCCACCGCGGCGGTCACCACCGCACGTGCCTCCGCGTCGCCGGGGCCGAGCTCGTTACGCCGATCCCACAACTGATCGATGCTCGCCGGCAGGGGCGAGCCGAGCGCGCCGGACGGGCCTGACCGGCCGGCCGAGTCCTGGCCGGCCGAGACCTGGTGGGCGCCGACACCGCTGGCTGCCTGCGAAGAATTCATGAGCCGATCGTAGTGGCCGGTCGGCGGGTCCTCGGACGCGCAAGACTCACCCGGACGTGCCCAGGTTGACCGCGCTGGCCGGTACGGTCTCTTGATGTGCCGACCAACTCGCGCAGACGTGGCCTGACGCCGGCGATCATCGTCGTCGTCATCGCCCTGGCGGTGGCCGGCTTCTTCGTCTTCAGGCAGGCCAAGCCGCTCCTGACCGGGAGCGGGTGCCAGGCGGGCACGGGCCGGAAGATGGTCTTGCTCGACCCCGAACAGGCCTCGATCGCGGCGACGATCGCCGGGGTGGCCCACCAGCGGGCGATGCCACAGCGCGCCGTGGTGGTCGCGTACGCCGCCGCGCTGCAGGAGTCGAAGCTGCACAACCTCAGCTACGGTGACCGCGACTCGGTGGGGTTGTTCCAGCAGCGTCCATCCGAGGGCTGGGGTCCGGCCTGGAAACTGAAGGACCCGGTCTACGCGACCGGCAGGTTCTTCGAGGCCCTGGCCGGCGTGCCCGACTACCTCCACAAGCCCGTCTACCGGGCCGCCCAGGCCGTGCAGCGCAGCGCCGACGGCTCCGCCTACGTCCAGTACCAGCCGGAGGCGACCGCCCTCGCGGCCGACTTCACCGGCCACCGGGCGCACGCTGTGTGGTGCTGGTCCGCGGTCCCTGACCCGCAGAGGGCGAACCTGACGGCCGCCCGCCGGGGCCTGACGCACGCGTTCGGCTCGGTCGGCTCGCACCGGGCAGCCACGCCGGGCGACGACCCGTCCATGCTCGTCAGCGTCCCGCGCCCGGCGGTCGGGTGGGCGGTCGCCACCTGGCTGGTGACCCACGCGGCGTCCTACGGGATCCACGACGTGCGGTACGACGGGTTCCGCTGGCGGCACTCGTCGGGCAGCAGCGGCTGGACGCTGGACAAGGGCCAAACGCGGCCCGATGTGGTCCGGGCAAGCTGATAACCTGGGCGCTCCGGCCATTGACCAATACAGCCCAAACGTCACCCCAGACGCGCAATACTAAGGCCGTAGTAGCGCGTTAAGGGACCGGATCGTATGGGGAATAGTGCCGGAAAGAGGAGTTCCCAACGTGACCTACATCATCACTGAAGGCTGCATCGACCTGCTCGACAGGACATGCATCGACGAGTGCCCGGTGGACTGCATCTATGAGGGCGCGCGGATGATGTACATCCACCCTGATGAGTGCGTGGACTGCGGGGCCTGCGAGCCGGTCTGCCCGGTCGAGGCGATCTTCTACGAGGATGACTTGCCAGATCCGCTGAAGGACTTCTATCGGGTAAACGTCGAGTTCTTCTCAAACCTGGGGTCCCCCGGCGGCGCGTCCAGAGTGGGGAAGATCCCTTACGATCATCCGATCACGGCCTCGTACCCACCACAGCAGTAGGGATAACCAACTGACCCTCGCCGCGCGCCTGCCCCCATTCCCGTGGGACCTGCTGGGCCCCTACCGGGAGAAGGCCAAGGCGCACCGGGACGGGATCGTGGACCTGTCGATCGGCACGCCGGTCGACCCCGTCCCGCCGACGGTGCGGGCAGCGCTCGCGGAAGCGGCGGATGCACCTGGTTATCCCACGGTGCAGGGGACTCAGCAGTTGCGGGAAGTGGCGGCGGGCTGGCTGGCCCGCCGCCACTACGTGCCAGCCGACCCCGCGAGCGTGCTGCCGCTGATCGGCAGCAAGGAATTCATCGCCTCCCTGCCGACCGTGCTCGGCTGCGGCCCCGGCGACACCGTGGTTCATCCCGAACTGGCCTACCCGACCTACGCCATCGGCGCGCGGCTGGCCGGAGCCACCGCGGTGGCGGCCGACGGGCTGGCCACGCTCGGCCCCGGGCGTGTGCCCCTGGTCTGGGTGAACTCCCCCGGCAACCCCACCGGCCGGGTGCTGCCGGTAGCGCACCTGCGCAAGATGGTGGACTGGGCGCGCGAGCGCGGCGCGGTCATCGCCGCCGACGAGTGCTACCTGGACCTGGGCTGGGACGCCGAGCCAGCCTCGATCCTCCACCCCGAGGTGTGCGGTGGGTCCGCGCAGGGCGTGCTCGCTGTGCACTCCCTGTCCAAGCGCTCGAACATGGCGGGCTACCGGGCGGGGTTCGTCACCGGTGACCCCGCCCTCGTCGCCGACCTGCTGGAGATCCGGCGGCACGCGGGCCTGATGATGCCCGCTCCGGTCCAGGCGGCGATGGCCGCCGCGCTCAATGACGACAGCCACGCCGACGAGCAGCGCGCCCGGTACGCGGCGCGGCGGGCCCGGCTGCGGGCGGCGCTGGCGGCGGCGGGCTGGGAGACCGAGCATTCCGAGGCCGGGCTGTACCTGTGGGTGACCAGGCCGGGCCTGGACTGCTGGGGCGGCGTGGAGCTGCTCGCGGAGGCCGGCATCCTGGTCGCGCCGGGCGAGTTCTACGGGCCGGGCGGCAAGGCGCACGTCCGGGTGGCCCTCACCGCCACGGACGAGCGCGTCGACGCGGCCGTGACCCGCCTGGCAGCCCTGGCCTGACCGGGAAACCAGGCCAGGCCCAGCTGGCCGCAATAAATCACCATCTGGACGCCGGAATCTGCAACAAATCGTCTGCCGAACGCAGGATGCGCGCGTATCTCCCGGCCAGGCGTGCTCTTAGTCTTGACGGGGAGGTGGCGCGGAGTGCGGCACACCGGAACTGAGGCGGGGATGAGGGATCTGAACGTGACCGCGAAAAGCACAACCGCGCAGCTGCGCGCGCTGGCGGACGCGCACAGCGCGCACAACTACCACCCGCTCCCCGTGGTCATCGCGCACGCCGAGGGCGCCTGGGTGACCGATGTCGAGGGGCACCGGTACCTGGACCTGCTCGCCGCGTATTCGGCCCTCAACTTCGGCCACCGCCACCCCCGGCTTGTCGCCGCCGCGCAGCGCCAGCTGGAACGGGTGACACTGGTCAGCCGGGCGTTCGACCATGACCAGTTCGGCCCGTTCTGCGCCGAACTCGCCGCGCTGGCGGGCATGGAGATGGTGCTGTCGATGAATACCGGCGCGGAGGCGGTAGAGACAGCGATCAAGACGGCCCGCAAATGGGGTTACGAGGTCAAGGGCGTGCCCGCGGACCAGGCGGTCATCGTGACCTTCGAGGGGAACTTC
>DASYQM010000543.1:0-7938 GCA_036005525.1 Streptosporangiaceae bacterium | reverse complement strand
CGGCGGCTGTGCCGACGGTGGTCGGCGCGGTGAAGCCGCCGCCGGGGGTGCCGCGCAGCACCAGGATCTCGCCGGCCGCCTGGTCGGTGACCGCGAGGTCGGGGTCGCTGTCGCCGTTGAAGTCGCCTACCGCGACCGAGGCGGGGAAACTGCCGGCGGGGAAGTTGGTCGGGCCGGTGAAGGTGCCGCCGGTGCTGCCGAGCAGCACCGAGATGATGCCGTCGAAGGAGTCGGCGACGGCGAGGTCGGGGTCACTGTCGCCGTTGAACTCGCCCACCGCGACCGCGAACGGGAATCCGCCGGTGGCGATGTTGGTCGCAGCGCTGAAGCTGCCACCAGCGCCCCCGAGCAGCACCGAGACGTTGTTGGAGAACTCATTCGCGACCGCGAGGTCGGGGTCACCGTCGTCATTGAAGTCACCCACCGCGACCGAGTTGGGCCCGTCACCGACGGCGAAGTTGGTCGGCCCCGTGAAGGTCACCGGCGTCAACGCCCACGCCGACGGCGCCGAAAGCAGGGCGGCGGCCAGGGAGGACGCGGCTAGGACGGCGAGACGGATCCCCCCGCATGTGACCCCCCACTGGCGCGGAATGTTGTCTGGAGCGTGGGAATAGTAGCAGCGGCCGGCCGCGTGGCAACACGAATCGGTACTTTCGGCCCTGGGCCCCGTAGCTGGAAGTCAGGGCCACGCCGCTTTAGGATGGTCGAGGCCAGCTATGCACAGCGATCAGGTGGTTTCCGAAACGCGACGTGGACGACCAGTACCGGGGCGGCTGCTGAGCGTGATGGCAGTTGCCATCGCTGTGGCGGCGACGGCCGCGCCAGCGGCAGTCGGCCCCTCCGCCAGCCATACGCCGGGCCTGGGGGTTCGAGTGGTTGGCACCATCGCGGTCGACCCGTCACTCGTCGGTGTGATCGTCGCGGTTCCCGGCTCGGGCGGACCGCTGAACGCGCAAGCCTTTCGGCTGTGGGAGAACGGGCGGCCCAACGCGGTCCGCGTGGATCCGCTTCCGGCGTCGGCGCTGCGCATCGGCGTGGTCGTCGATGCCCGTCCCGGCGATCAGCTTCAGGGTGCGCAGAACGCCGTAGCCGACCTGATGATCGGCCTGCCGAATGGCGCCGAGGCGGCGGTGGTGGGCGCCAGGCCTGCCCGTCTCGTCCAGCCACTGACCGGCGACGCCGGTCCGGTAGTGCGGGCGCTCGCGGGTGCGACGTTCTCGGGCCCGCGCGATGATGCGTCGGCGCTGACGCTCGCCGTCCGAGAGGTCGTCAGGGGGCCCCCGGGGCGGCGCGCCGTAGTCCTCATCACGACCGATCCGATCCCCGCAGCGTTGGCGAGCGCGGTGTCTGGGCAGCTTCGTGCCGCTCATGCCAGCCTGTACGTCGCGGCCGTGCCGGAACTCGCGCCGTCGTTCGCCCGGCTCGCCAGCGCAAGCGGCGGCTGGGCGGTCACCGCATCATCCGCCCGCTCGCTCATGCCAGCCGTCGACGCGATCGGCGCCGACCTTGTCCACCAGTACCTGCTCGCGTACGCCACGGCTTATCCGGCGCTGACCGCGACCCGTCTTCGAGTGGCCGTGTCCGAAAGGGGGACGACAGCAACCGCCGAAGCGACCGTGCGAGTACCGTCCGCAGGCGCGCGCCGCAGCGGTCATGCTGGTGTGTCTGTGGCCTGGCTGATCGCCGCAGTGTTGCTGTTTGGCCTGGCCGGCGTGGCCATCTTCGATATACGCCGCCTACGGCGCGAGCCCGGCCGCTCGTTACGAACCTGACAATCTCAAGCGAATCGCCTAGCTCTCAGGCGACCAGCGTCGCGTAGACCACGATGTTGTCGCGATAGTTTCGGCTGGCGTAGTCGAACTCACCCCCGCACGTGATGAGGCGCAGCTCACGGTTGAGCGTGGGGAAGTAGACCGCCTCGGCCGGAAACCGATCCTTCGGATACCGTCTGACTCGCTGCACACGGAAGACAAGCATTCGACCGTCTGCCAGGCCCACCCGGACGATGTCTCGCGGCCGCAGCTCGCGCAGCCGGAAGAAGACCGCTGGACCGGCCCTCGAGTCCACGTGCCCGAGGATGACCGCGGGGCCGGGCTGCCCAGGCCGGGGCCCCCCCTTGTACCAGCCGGCCGTGTCCCAGTCGTGCGGGACTTCCAGGCTTCCGTCGGGAAGCCGGCCGAGCCGCACCAAACGGGTGGACACGGCGATCGCGGGTATCGACAACCGCACTGGAGGGGCCGGCTGATCGTATGTGCGAACGGAGCGAAACCCCGATACGTCGGGCGGCTGGCGCGGCTCCGCCGCCGTCGCGGGCCCGCCATGAGGAGATGGTGCTGCCGCTGGGCTGCGCGCCGGCCCGCCGCAGCCCGGCACAAGCAGCCCCGCCAACGCCACGGCGGCAAGCAGGACGGCCGGCCAGCGGTTCATCGTGAGCGCGCCATCCCCCCGCCGCCGGTCTGTACGCCCCCCTTCGGCAACCGGGCGGCGATCGTCGGACCGATCGCGCCGGACAGCGCCGTGGCGACGTGGAACATGTGCTGGTAGCCCTCGTATACCACGCTGTGCATGGTCTTGTAGTCGCCGCGGGCGTAGGCGTCGAGCTGCTGGACGAGCTCACTGTCGTGCGTGCGGAGCACCTCCGCTAGCGCGGGTGCCGTTAGCCGGCCTTCGGTCGACGTGCTCAGGAAGGTGCCCAGGTGCTGTTCGAACGCATGCAGTCGAGCAAGGGCCTTAGTCTTGCCTTTCTGATCCTTGGCCGCGACCGACCCGGAGTAGCTGATCAATGCCTCGACGTGATCGCCCCAGACGCTCGCGAACCGCGTCCCGTTCTGTGGCCCGAACAGAACTCCGAACGCGCTCGCTAGCTGCTCGGTGTCGGCGTTCACCTGCGCGGCGTCGGCCCTGAACTCTGGACCGCCGCGAAGGGCGGCTCCCATCGCGTCGACGACGAGCTGGAGGTGTTCTCCGAGCAGCTCGCCGAGCGCCGACCGCAGCCGCGTGAGCGGGCTATCGAAGTCGGCCGGAAGGTCTCCGGCACGCCCGCCCGCGATTCCCGCGGCGATGACCGTGCCGAGCGCGAACTGGCGCTCATAGTCCACCCGCTCGATCCGATAGGCCGTCGCGTAGTCGCCGGCGGTGTAGGCATTGGTGAAGCTGATGAGGTCGTCGATGTGCTTTTTGAGGCGGGAGCTGATCACTGGCGCGGCGGCCCCCCCTGCGGTGAGGTCGTGCAGGAACTGGGCTATCCGCCCGGGAGAAGCGCCGAGCTGGCCGCGGGCGGCGGCCTTCGCGGCCTGGTCGTGCTGGCTGGCCGCGCGGGCGTACGCGATCAGCCCCTCCTGCTGCGACTCCCAGAGCCGACGGAATTCCTCCGCCCGCGCGGTGCCGTAAACCCGGCCGAGGAGCATGGTCAGGTCATCGGAGTTGCGGGACAGGGCGTTGACCGCTGCTTGACTGAAGTCAGGGTCACCGCGCAGCCGGCTTCGGGTTACTCGTACGCCCACGAACACGTCCTGACCGAATAGCTCCTCCAGCTCCGTGCGCAGCTCGACCGCCTGTCGCTTTGGGTCAAGCGGGGACGGCTGCACATGCGCCGTGAACGATCGGGAAGGAGGCTGAGGGCCCGGTCGCGCCGGGTTGCTCGCCTCGCCGCCGCAGGCGCCGAGCACGAGTGCGCTGATCAAGGCCCACGCCGCGACGGGCACTCGCCCGCTCATCGGAGCGTCCGCGCGCGCTCGGCCCGAACGGGCATCGCGGTGCCCGTGGTGGCAGTCGCTCGTGTCCTCATCAATGTCATCCTCCCCGTGCAATGGTTGAAGGCCCGCCGCCGGAACTGTCACCCGTCGCGGACTGCAGGCTTTCGGCAGATGTCGGCGACCCGGTTGGCCGAGCGCCTAGGTTCTGCGCGCCTGATGGCTCGGCCGCCGGACTCGCCGACTGCGCCGATGGCTCCGCAGGCGTCGACGTCGCATCGACTGCGTTGCTGAAGCGCATGACCGGCGGCTGATCCAGCGGAGGTAGCAGCTGCGGGCGATGAGAAGGACCGCCGACCTGCGCCGGGCTGGAGCTGGTATTGGCGCCGACCCTGGGCAGCACACCCCAGTGATCGACCAGTGCGGCAGCGACGACGATGCTGGCGGCCGCGAGCGCGTAGAGCAGGAGCCTGCGGCGTCTCGTAGGCGTGGGCGCGCGGGCCGGTTCGGGTTCGCGGGTGAGTTCGGGTGGTGAGGCTTCGCTGGCCAGTCCGGGCACCAAGGCTAGTTCCGAGGCCTGCATCGACTCCACGGCCCGCACCGGTTCCAGGGCCTGTGCCGGTTGGGGCTGCTGTGAGGGGTGGGCTGGTTCTCGATCCTGGGGCGGTTCCGGTCCCAGGGGCAGTTCGGGTGCCGGGGCTGGTTCCGCGGCCTGCATCGACTCCACCGCTTGCGCCGGTTCCGGGGCCTGTGCCGGTTCCAGGGCTTGCGCCGGTTCCGGGGCCTGTGCCGGTTCCAGGGCCTGTGCCGGTTCCAGGGCCTGTGCCGATTCGGGTGCCGGGGCCGGTTCGGGTGCGGGGGCCGGCTCGGGCTCGCTGATCGGTTTGGGCCTCGCGAAACGCTCCGCCGGGCGGATCGGCTCCGGCACGCTGTCGGCGCCCCCCACCGCCCTCCTCGGGCCCGATACCGACGGCTTATCAGTGCCGCTCGGACTGACCGGACCTTCGCCACGTGCTCGCCCGGGTGGGCGGGCGGGCTTTTCCACACCGCGCGGATGCGTCTCGACGTCGTCCAAGCGCCGGACTGTCACGCGATGGCCGCGCTGGCGTTCGGCCTCGGCCAGGCTACGAGCGATCCGCTCGCTGGCGGTGGTCAGCGACATACCGCCGTCATATAGCACCGCCCACACCTGGCCTTCGCTAACCGACTCTGATGCTGGGAGTGGTTCGGGCTGCTCCGGTGTGTGGGTTGGCTCCAGGCTTTCGGGCGGTTCCTCAGCCTGCGCCGATTCCAGAACCGGTGTCGGTTCGGGTGCGGGGAATAGCTCGGGCTGCTGTGGGCGGCTTGGCTCCCCATCCTGGGGCGGTTCTGGTGCGTGGGGCGATTCGGGTGCCGGGGCTGGTTCCGCGGCCTGCGCCGGCTCCATCGCTTGCGTCGGCCCCAAAACCTGGATCAGTTCAGGTGCGGGGGCCGGTTCGGGAGGTGGGGGTTCGCTGGCCGACTCGGGCGGGGGGATGGGCTCGGGCTGCTCCGGTGCGTGGGTTAGCTCCAGGCTGTCGGGCGGTTCCGGTCCTGGGGCCGGGGGCGGCTCAGGTGCTGGGGCCGGTTCCGCGGCCTGCGTCGGCTCCACCTCTTGCGCCGGTTCCAGGGCCTGTGCCGGTTCCAGGGCCTGTGCCGGTGCAGATGCGGAGGCCGGCTCGGGTGCGGGGGCCGGCCCGGGCTCGTTGATCGGTTTGGGTCTCGCGAACCGCTCCGCCTGGCGGACCGGCTCCGGCGGCCTGGGCTCGCCGGACGGCTCCGGCGTGCGGTCATCGCCGGACTCGCCTTCGATAATGACGGGGCCGGAGCGAGGGAACTCGTTGCCGAGCTGGGCCACCGCAGCCTTGATCCGGTCAAGGTCTCCAGAAGCCACCATGCTCAGGCGCACCACCTCATCCGATTGGCGAACCTGGACGCCCCGCTCCTCGAGAAGGGACCTCAGGATCAAGGCATCCCAGAAGTTGGCGCACTTAACCGTCCGAGACATGGTCACAACAGCGACACGCCCCTCTCCTGCGAGGCGGCAAGCGGGATCGTGGCCGGGCCGGTGAGCCTCCCCCCGATTGCCCGGGTGCGCGGGTCCGGCCGGGTGGTGGCGGTTGCGGTGCCCGTGCCCGGCGTTGAGCACGCAGGCGCCGCGATCACCGCCGCAAGGGAGCTGCCGGTTTCATCTAGATCCCCTCCCGTATGTTCTTTCAGCCCCCTCGAGGGGCTCACCATGGCTGGCGCGGAAGCCAGGCATGGGCGCCGGGCTTTCCTGCCTTCGCCCCGACCAAGGGTACGACGCTAGCGCGAAGCGGCCGCCACGGATAGACAGCGGCCACGGCGGTCAGATGGAACTTCGGTAATCATCAACACGCCTGGAGATGAGCGATGCGCCGACGATTCGGGCCTGACCATACCCGAGACGCTCCACGATGTCTGCGAATCCGGCGACCATGGCATTGATCGTCTAGCCGCGCACAGGTCGGCTGGAGACGAGGGTTACGGCTGCCCGCGGCAACTCGATGATCGGGCGTAGCCACCCAGCCGCTCGGCGTAAGCCGTTCCGCCCTTTACAGGCACACCCCCGAACTCGGCCACGGCTGCAGGGCCGCCATCGAGGCATTTCAAGCGCATAGACCGGGCGCCCGGCACCTGATGATGTCGCTAGGGCCATCAGCCGGTCCCGCTTCAGCCAGGACTCGTGCCCCACGTGCTCACCGGTAGTGGAGAACCACCACAGGCCCGGGAGCGCGCAGTCGGATCACGCTCAGTCACTTGCGCTAGTGGGCGCCCGGTCGCAAGTAACCGCCTGGGCGGTGACTCGACCGCCAGTGTGGCTACTGCATTGCACCGAAGGAATGTTCTGCTCGACGGCGAGTGCGACGCTGCCCCAGGTGACACGCCATATCAGTCAGATATGGGCGCAACTGACGCTACCTGCACTCGAGAATCGTGAAGCGCATACTCGGCGCGCGGGATCCCTGAGTTGGGATGCTGCGCCTCACCCCTCGTGATCGGCTCTGGCCTCGGGCGCGGCGCGCACCCCGCGGTTCGGCGCGGATGCCGGCGCGGCGCTGGCCGACCGGGGGCTGTCCGTATGTGGGCGTCTTGAACGGTCGGAAGCGCTGGCCCCAGACTTCCCTGGACGCGGCGTTCACGCTGCGTTTGCCCGGCAGTGGGTAGACCTAAGCCCACCGCGGAGGTGGGTGCTACCCGATGGCTTGCCAGCGTGCCGCGGGCCGACAATGGCCTGCATGGGATCCTTTGACGACTTGCCGGCCCCCGGGTCTGCGCCTCCGCGAGCCCGGGCCGGCCGGGCCAGTGCTGTCCCCGTTCGCCGGCGCCGGCGGACCGCACCGGTTCGTCTCCCGGTGGTGGACGCGGCCGGGAGGGACTGTCGCCCCTGCCTGCGGGCTGGGTGCGGTGCCATGCTGGCCGGCACGCATTGCCCCCGGTAGCGGCGGCCAGCAGGCGATGGCAAAGGGGGCATGGTCATGACGGAGGGCGCAACCCCGACGGCGGCAGGTTCTGGTGCCGGGATCGCGGTCGTGCGGGCACCTGAGGAACTGGATCTGGCCACCGCCGACGGCCTGGCCGCGCGGGGCTGCGCCATCGCCGGCCATGCCGGGTTGCTGCTGCTCGATCTGACCAGCCTGTCCTTCTGCGACGCTCGTGGGCTCAGCGCCTTCGTCCGGATCGCCAACCAGGCCGACAGGGCAGGATGCCGCTTGGCGCTCATCGCGCCCCAGCCGCCGGTGGTGAAAGTGCTGCGCATCTGCCGGCTCGACCAACGGCTACCAGTGTTCGCCACCACCGGCCACGCCGTGGCGGGCCTAACCGCCGTGCCAGCACCGGCGTGACGCCGGTGATCTCATCGCCACGCCCGCAGACCTGCGCGACCGCGGGGCCATCAGCGACGCCGGCGTCCAGCGGGGCAAGGAGAAGATCCTCAGCCAGGCAACCTGACCGGCCCGCAAGGCCAGACCGCAACCTCACCAGCGGCGAGGGCGAGATGTCCCGCCTCGCCGCCCTCAAGATCACGCACAGCAGCGAGGACCACGAATAACGCGCGCCGAGCCGCCGTTAGGCGCGGACATCTGCCTCAGCGCCGGTCAGATGCTAACGGCCCAGACCCGGATATTCTGCACTTCGGCCTTCCTGTGCCAGGTGCAGGCTGGTCGGCAACGCGGACATGCGGCTGCCGGAGGAGCAGCGATGAAGG
>DASYQM010000542.1:0-3059 GCA_036005525.1 Streptosporangiaceae bacterium | reverse complement strand
GCGTTCTGGGCGGCGGCCAGGCCCTGTGTGAGCAGAACTTCCGCCGCGTCGGCGGCCCGGTCCAGCAGGAACGGCAGTTCTTTGCGCTCGGCCGCTGAAAAGTCGCGCAGCACGAATGCGGCAGGATCCATCCGTCCCGGCGGCCGGCCGATGCCGAACCTGACCCGGTAGTACTCACGCGTGCCGAGTGAGGCGGTCACCGCGCGCAGCCCGTTGTGCCCGTTGTCGCCGCCCCCCAGCTTGAGCCTGACCGTGCCGAACGGCAGGTCCAGCTCATCGTGGATCACCGCCAGCCGGCCGGCCGGGAGGCGGTAGTAGCGGCACAGCCCGGCCACGGGGCCGCCGGAGAGGTTCATGAAGGTCAGCGGCTTACCGAGGGTGACCGGCTGCCCGGCCAGCCGCCCCTCCGCGACCGCCGCCTGGAACTTGCCCGCCCGGAACCGGGCGCCGACGCGGGCGGCGAGCACATCGGCCACCATGTAGCCGGCGTTGTGCCGGTTGGCGGCATAGCCCGGGCCGGGGTTGCCCAGCCCGACGATGAGCCAGCGTTCGCCGGTCATGCCGGTACCGCCCTCCTGGCCCTCCCGGCCCAACCGCCGCTCCCGGCGCAACCGGCGCAACTGGCCCAGCCGGCCCGCCCGGCCCGCCGCGGACCTCAGCCGGACTGCTCGGCAGGCGTTTCGGCGGGCTCCCCGGAAGCGGCGGGCGCACCCTCGGCGGCCTCCTCCGGCGAGGGCGGAACCTCTTCGGCTTCCTCAGCGGCCGGCACCTCGCCGAGGTCGGCCTCGATCTGCTCGGCGGTCGGGGCCGCGAGCACGTGCAGTACCAGCGCATCGGGGTCCACCACCAGCGTGACCCCGGCGGGCAGCGTCAGCTCACCCGCGCGCACCGCGACGCCGATCTCCATGCCCTCCACGTCGACCTCGAACGCGCTCGGGATGTTGGTGGCCTCGGCCTCCACGGCGACCTGGACCAGCTGCTGGTCGAGCAGGCCGCCGGAGAACACCTCCCCGGTCACCTGGACCGGCACCTCGACCGTGACCTTCTCGCCCCGGCGGACCATGATCAGGTCCACATGTTCGATGAAGCCCCGGATCGGGTTGCGCTGGACCGCCTTGGGCAGCGTGAGCTGGTTGCCGCCGGGAAGACCATCGACGCGGATGAGCACGTTCGGCGTCTTCAGGGCCATCATCAGGTCGTGGCCGGGCAGGGTGATGTGCCGGGTGTCCGTGCCATGCCCGTAGACGATGGCGGGAACCTGTCCCCCGCGCCGTGTGCGGCGGGCGGCGCCCTTGCCGAACTCGGTGCGCGGCTCAGCGGCGATGCGGACCTCAGGCACGGTGGTGACTCCTTTGGTGCGGAGGATCTGGCGTCGGCGCTAGATGCTGGCCTCGCGGCCCATGGACCGGGGCCCAGTTAGGCGGCGGCGTGCAGACCAGGGCGCGCAGGCAGCGCGCCGCACGAAGTCTAGCCGGCCTGCTGGCCACTGCGCCTGGCCCGATCCAGCGTACCGACGACGGCGTGCCTCCGGGTCATACTGTCCCCTGTGACGTCTGCGACATCACCGGGTGGCCCGCTCACGGGCGATACCGGCGCGGTCGCCCAGCCAGCCGTGTCGCCGTGCCCCCGGATCTCCCGATCGGGGACTGGGTTGCGGACCATCCGGCTCGCCAGGCCGGCCCTCGGCGGCAGAAGGCGGGTCGTGGCCGCCGTCGGCACGCTGCTCAGCGCCGGATGCCTCAGCGTTGTGCTGGTCAGGCCGGCGCCGGTTGCGCCAGAGCCCCTGACCGGGGGAATTTCGGTGCTGCCGTGTTCCCAGCGGGAGATCATCGCCGTCCCGGCCGCTGTGGACGGCCGGTACGACGGGCACACCAGCCTGCTCAGGGTCAGCGGAGGCGTTTACCGCGGAGCAGCCCGGCCAGCCCCGCTCACGCCCGCGGAGGCCGCCTGCGCGCGCGGCGCCCGCGGCGCCGACAGGCGGTGGCTGGCGGCGGGAGTGATACCCGCGGCGGGAACGCCGCTGTCACCGATGGCCGTGCGCGCGCTGCTGGACCTGCACCTGCTCGTGCGCCCCAACGGCGCCGTGGCCGCGGGATGGCACTCGATGTGGAAGTACAGCTGGCCACGCGATTCCAGCTGGGTCGCCGTCGCGCTCGCCGACACCGGTCATGGGGCTGATTCGCTTCGCATCCTGGAGTTCCTGGGGCGGGTGCAACGTCCCGACGGGACGTGGGACGCCCGCTACCTGCTCGACGGCTCGGGCGCGGTCAACGACGGCCGGCCCGCCGAACTCGACGCCGTCGGGTGGGTGCCCTGGGCCGTGTGGTCGTGGTTCGCCGCCCAGCGGCCCGGCAGCCGACCCGCGCGGGCACACCTGGCGGCCCTGTGGCCGATGGTCAAGGCGGCCGCCGACGCAGCGGTACGGTCGCTGGCGCCCGACGGCCTTCCCCGCCGGTCCATGGACTACTGGGAGGACTCGGACGAAGTGACGCTTGGTACCGCGGCGCCCGTCCTCGCGGGCCTGCGGGCCGCCGGCGACCTCGCGGGCATTCTTGGCTCCGACCGGGACGCGCGCAGGTGGGCGACCGCAGCCGACAGGCTGGCGGCGGCCATCCAGTCCGCCTTCGGCCCATTCGGTTTCCACCGTCGCCCCTACGAACAGTCGGGCACGGACGCGGCGGTGGCCTTTCTCGGCCCGCCCCTGCACGTGCCCACGCCGGCCGCCGAGCGCGCCGTCCGCGCGGCGGAGTCCGCCCTGCGGATCGGCAACGGAGGCCTGCTGCCGGGCACCGGATGGCCGGGCAACCCCACCACGGCATGGACCGCCGAGACGGCCTTCTTCGCGCTCTTCTACGCCTCCACCGGGCATCATCAGCAGGCAGAACGGATCCTGGCGTGGCTCGACGCCCACCGGACCCGGCCGGGAGCCCTGCCGGAGCAAGTCGACGCCGACGGCCGGCCCGTATCCGTCGCCCCGCTCGCCTGGACCGACGCCGTCGTCCTGCTGGCCCTGCTCGCGCAGGACCACCCGCTCCCCGTCCCGCCCGTCCCCGCCGGCT
>DASYQM010000541.1:0-30482 GCA_036005525.1 Streptosporangiaceae bacterium | reverse complement strand
ATCGCCGGAAGCAGCGCGGCCATCGCGCGGTCCAGGTAGGGGCCCAGGTAGCTGCGGCCGGTGATGCCCTGCTCCGTGATGACGTCGATGAGCAGCAGGGGCCAGCGGGAGAAATCCCCGACCCGGGTAGCCAGCGGGCGCTGCAGCGGGACCACCACCGCCCGCACAATGACATCGCGCACCACAAGCGCGGCGCCAGGACTGGTCACCCTGCCTCCCCACGCACCGACACGGGCATCATCCGACGAACTCCGGCGGCGCCCGGTCCCTGGAGCTCAGATGTCGCGATCCCCTTCCACCTGCCCGTTTGTCTTGTAGCCCCGGAACATGTACCAGATGAAGGTGATCACGGCCAGCGCGGCGCAGGCAAGGACGAACAGGGTCCCAATGCCACGAATGCGCTCAGCAACGGCCGGTATGCCGGAGCAGGCACCTGGTCCTGTGCGCGGGTGCGATTCCCGGCACTGGCTGGCAAGGCCGTTCGTCACGAACAGCAAGATCGCGCCGATGATCGCGGCCGTGAACGCCAGGCCGAGGAAGTCCTTGGCTCTGTGCGGCAGCGGTCTCCCGGGCTCACCGACGCCGCTGGCCGCGGCCGGGTCCTTGCCGGCCTGCCACCGCTGCCAGCATGGGATCCGTGCCGCGGCGTCGCGTGATCTCATGCCTCAGTGGGTTCCCTCGCCCGCACCGCCAGGAACCTCAGCTGGCTGGCCCACCGGCCAGCCCGGAGTCATGACACGAGCGGATCTACTCACCCCCCAGCCGCCAGCCTCGTCTGGACGCCTGGACGGCGATGGCGCCGAAGACCAGCACCATCACCCCGTAGATCCCCAGCGGGGCGGCGGCGGCGATGCCGAACGCGCTCGCCGCGATCCCGGCCGCCACCGCGAAGTCCCGCATCGCGGTCGGCAGGATGACCGCGCTGCGCTGCGGCGGCGGCAGCCCGCGTGCGAGCAGCCACCCCAGCGCAGTGCATCCGGCGAGGTAGGCAAGCAGGGCCACGGCGACCAGGCCATCGCCGGCATGGGGCCGCAGTTCGCTGGCGACCTCCCACAGCAGCACCAGCAGGCTGGCGACTCCCAGGATCTGGACCAGGGAGCGCTCGCGCCGGCCGAACGGATCGACGGTGCGCATCGCGCAACCCGCCACCATGGGCAGAGCCACGACGAGCGCGAGGGTGACGAGCAGCCCGAGTTGCGACGTCGTCGCGTGGGCGCCAAGAAGTGCCAGGATCGGCCCGGCGAGCAGGACCGTCAGCAGCGTGGATGCGATCAGCAGCCCGGCCGCCGTGGCGACCTCACCGGCCGCCAGGCCGGTGAGTGCCACCGAGGCCACCTCTGCCGGGGCGACACCCGCCGCCAGCACCCCCCCTCGCAGGGCCGGCTGGCTGACGAGCCTGCTGGCCAGCCAGGCCAGCACCGGCAGCATGATGGTCGTGGCGGCCAGCACAAGAACCATGCGCCGGGCGGCTGCGCGCATGCCCTGGAAGTCGGCCAGTGTGACCGACGCGCCCGTACAGAACACCAGCACCGCTAGGGTAACCAAGATCGCTCCGCCCGCATCCAGGCGCCGCCCGGGGGCAGGAAACGCAACGCCCAGCCCCGCGCAGATCAGGACCAAGGGCAGCAGAAACCGGTCAAGGAACCCAGCCAGCGCCGCAAGCCGTGCCTGGCCGCCGGACACTGTCACTGCCTCACCCTCCCCGGGCGATATACCACACCCGGCTGCCCGCCGCCCGGTCCCGCCCTTGTCCCGACAGCGGCTGAGCGTGTTAGCCTCCTCGCAAAACAGGCGCTGATCAGGGGATACGATGGGGAGTGCAGATGCCTGACGTTGAGGCCGAACTTCGCGGACGGGCAGAGTCGGACGGTGTCGAGTTCTTCTTCGCCATGTTCGTGGACATGCACGGGAAGCCCTGCGCCAAGATGATCCCGGTCACGGCGCTCGACGTGCTGCTCGGCGGGGCGGGCTTCGCCGGGTTCGCGGCCGGGCCGATGGGACAGAGCCCGGCGGACCCGGACATGATCGCGGTGCCGGACCCCGCGTCGTACACGCTGGTGCCGTGGCAGCCCGGTCTTGCCGTGCTGCAGTGCGACATCCAGGTCGAAGGCGAGCCGTGGCCGTACACCCCGCGCCTTATCCTGAAACGAATGCTGGAGAAGGCCCGCGAGCGCGGCTACGTCTACAACGTGGGCTTCGAGGCGGAGTACTTCCTGGTCCGCCGCCGCGACCAGGGCGGCATCGAGCTTGCCGACCCGCTCGACCGGTCCGGTACGCCCTGCTACGACGCCAAGGGCCTGACCCGGATGTTCGACCACCTGGCCACGGTGTCCAGATACATGAACCAGCTCGGATGGGCGAACTACGCCAACGATCACGAGGACGCGAACGGCCAGTTCGAGCAGAACTTCCAGTTCGCCGACGCGCTCACGTCCGCCGACCGGCTCATCTTCTTCCGCTACATGGTCCACACGATCGCGCACCAGGCAGGTCTGGCCGCCACCTTCATGCCGAAGCCGTTCGGCAACCTCACCGGCTCCGGACTGCACATGCATACGAGCCTCTGGGCCGCGCAGACGGGTGAAGAGCTGTTCGCCGATCCCGCGGATCCCCGCGGGCTCGGCCTGTCGCAGCTCGCGTACCACTACATCGGCGGGCTGATCGAGCACGCCCCGGCGATGGCGGCCGTCACCTGCCCGACGGTCAACTCGTACAAGCGCTTCGGGGTCGGAGCGCCGCAATCCGGCGCGACCTGGGCGCCGGCCTACGCCACCTACGGCGGGAACAACCGCACCCAGATGCTGCGGGTACCGGAGAGCGGGCGCGTGGAGAACCGCGCCTGCGACGGCTCTGCCAACCCGTACCTGGCGCTCGCGGTCCAGCTCGCCGCCGGGCTCGACGGCATCGACCGTGGCCTCGACCCGGGCGAGCCCAACCGCGACAACCTGCACGCCATTCCGGCCGGTGAGGTAGCCAGGCGCGGCATCCGGGTGCTGCCGCCGACGCTGCTGCACGCGGCCGACGCGCTGGTCGCAGACGACGTCCTGCGCGAGGCACTGGGCAAGACGCCAGCCGGCGACTACATCGATTACTACGCGAAGGTCAAGCGCGACGAGTTCCAGGCGTGGCACTCCGCGGTGAGCGACTGGGAAGTCGAGCGTTACCTCGTACTCTTCTGAACGAGGCTGCCGTGGCACAGCTGACCGACGACTCTGATGCTGACACCAGCATGATCAGCGATCACCTGCAACTAGTGACCCGCTGGCCGGTCCCCTTCCGCGTGCACGGGCGGTTCCCAGTTCTCGCCGACGGTGGGCGAGTCATGCCGCCATGGGCCGAGCTCCGGCTGCGGGAACTTCGCGTGCCTGGCCTTGAGCCAGATGCCGTAGGAGTTGCCCTCGCGCAGGTGGGTGATGAGCACCTTGCGCGCGTACTCGTCCTCCCGGCCCTCCGGGATCTCGAAGTAGATCTTGAGGAAGGCGTTGGTGTAGCGGTCGAACACGGCGGGAACGTCGTCCTCCCGCATGAGGTGCACGTCTTCCAGCCAGTTGATGTCCGCTCCGGGTGTGGCGGCCACCAGGTCGACCTCCTCCACGAGCGAGCGGTCGAACTGGTAGGGGAAGGTGCGCCCGGTCAGTTCCTCGGTGTCGATGCCGATCTTCGTGCTGAGCCGCGGGCCCTGGTCCCCTGGCTGGCCCGGGTCGCCGTTCACCGCGCCGGCCCGGGCGCGTTCGTCAGACATCGCGTCCGCCCCTGTCGCTGCCGAGCTGCTTGCCCAGCAGGGTCTTGATCTCGGCGAGCGCGCGCTCCTCGGTCCTGCCCGGGATGTAGTCGGTGCCGGCCAGCGGCACCTTGGCCATGGCCGCGGCCTCAACAGTCAGCGCACACAGGTCCTCCGGCTCCAGGCTGTGCACGTTCGTCTTGCCGCACGCCCGCGCCAGCATCTGCGCCTCAAGGGTGAGCGTGTGCAGGAAGTTGTAGACGCGCTCGGCCGCCTCGTCGACCTTGAGCCGCTTGCGCAGTTCCGGATCCTGGGTGGTGATGCCGACGGGGCAGCGCCCGGTGTGGCAGTGGTAGCACTTGCCGGCCGGCACGCCGACGGTGCCCTCGTAGTCGGTGACGCCGGGGATCTCCTTGTTGCAGTTGAGCGCCATCAGCGCGGAATGGCCGAGCGCGACCGCCTTCGCGCCGAGGGCCAGGCACTTGGCCACGTCGGCGCCGTTGCGGATACCGCCGGCCACCACGAGGTCGATCTCGTCGACGAGGCCGACGTCCTCAAGCGCGCGGCGTGCCTCCGGGATCGCCGCCATTAGCGGGATGCCGGTCTCCTCGGCGGCGATGTGCGGCCCGGCTCCGGTGCCGCCCTCCGCGCCGTCGAGGTAGATGGTGTCCGGCCCGCACTTGGCCGCCATCCGGACATCGTCGTAGACGCGGGCCGCGCCCAGCTTCAGCTGGATCGGGACCTGGTAGTCGGTCGCCTCACGGACCTCCTGGACCTTCAGCGACAGGTCATCGGGCCCCAGCCAGTCCGGGTGGCGGGCCGGGCTGCGCTGGTCGATGCCGGCCGGCAGGGAGCGCATCTCCGCCACCTGCTCGGTGACCTTCTGGCCCATCAGGTGGCCGCCGAGCCCGACCTTGCAGCCCTGGCCGATGAAGAACTCGACCCCGTCGGCGAGCATGAGGTGGTGCGGGTTGAACCCGTAGCGGCTCTGGATGATCTGGTAGTACCACGTGGTCGACAGGTCCCGCTCGGGCGGGATCATGCCGCCCTCGCCGGAGCAGGTGGCGGTGCCGGCCATCGAGGCGCCCTTGGCCAGCGCCATCTTGGCCTCCAGGGACAGTGCCCCGAAGCTCATCCCGGTGATGTAAATGGGGATGTCGAGTTCGAGCGGGTGCTTGGCGAAGCGCGCCCCGAGCACGGTCTTCGTCTCGCACTTCTCGCGGTAGCCCTCGATGACGAACCGGGTCAGCGTGCCCGGCAGGAACATCAGCTCGTCCCAGTGCGGGATGGGCTTGAACATCGAGAATCCGCGCATCCGGTAACGGCCGAGTTCGGCCTTCACGTGGATGTCGTTGATCACCTCGGGCGTGAAGATGCTGCTGTGCCCGAGGACGGCCTTGCCGCCATCTTCGATCGTGCTCACGTTCGGTCTCGCCTCTCAGTGCTTCCCGCTGGCTGCGCCGTTCAGAGGACCAGCTTGCGTTCGGCGGGCTCCAGGTTGTCGTAGTTCCACAGCTTGCGCCCGCAGACGAACTTCCGGAACGCGCCGGGCGGCTCGATCCCGTAGATGCGCAGCTTCCGGGCGAGGAACTCGTCGTCGTCGGCGGTCAGCTCCGCCTCAACGCAGTCCACGCCCAGCGAAGTGATCTTGCCGCCGACGTAGATCGCGCCGTCGTACATCGAGTCGCCCAGGCCGCCGCCCACGTTGCCGCAGATGATCTGGCGGCCGCGCTGCAGCATGAACCCGGTCATCATGCCCGCGTTGCCGCCGACGATGATCGTGCCGCCCTTCTGGTCGATGCCGGAGCGGGCACCGACATCGCCACGGACCACCACGTCACCGCCGCGCAGCGCCGCGCCGGTCAGCGAGCCTGCGTTCTTGTCGATGACGACCACGCCCGACATCATGTTCTCGGCCACCGACCAGCCGACCCGCCCCTTCACCTCGATCTCCGGCCCGTCGATGAGCCCGCAGCCGAAGTAGCCGAGGCTGCCGTCGATCGTGATCCGGCAGCGGGCCAGGATGCCCACCGCGATGGAGTGCTTCGCGCCCGGGTTGAGGATGGTCACATCGCCGATGCCCTCGTCGTACACGAGGCGGCGAAGCTCCAGGTTGATCTGCCGGGTGGTCAACTCGGCCGCGTCGAACACGGCCGACGCGCCGTCCGCGCCGCGGGTGACCGTCGCGGTCTTCGGCGCCTGGGCGTCGGGCTCGGCCAGGCCGCGGGCGTCGTAGCTGATCTTCACCGGTTCCACACCAGCACTTCCCGCTCGTACGGGTCGTAGGTGTCGATCTCGCGGCCGAGCACGGCGCGGATCGCGACCTCCTCAGAGGCGAGGGCCACCAGTTCCGGCGACTCGTAGAGCACCAGCGGCTTGGCGGCCATCTCGTCCTTGGCCACGCCGAGCGAATCGGCCGTCACCACCAGGTAGGTGAAGACGCCGTCCAGCTCGTCCAGGCTCTGTTTCATCGCGGTTTCCAGGGACAGCCCGTCGTCCATCTTCTGCGCCAGGTAGACGGCGATGATCTCGGAGTCGCATTCCGACTGGAAACGGTGGCCCTTGCGCTCCAGCCTGCGGCGCCACATGTGGTAGTTCGTCAGCTGCCCGTTGTGCACGACGGCGATGTCGGAGAACGGGTAGGCCCAGTACGGGTGGGCGCCGGAGATGTCCACGTCCGACTCGGTGGCCATGCGGACGTGGCCGATCGCGTGGGTGCCGGTGAACCCGTTCAGCTTGTACCGCTCGGCCACGCTCTCCGCGTCGCTGAGGTCCTTGATGATCTCCAGCGAGTGGCCGAGCGAGAGGACCTCGCATCCGGGGACGTCCTCGACGTAGTCGGCCAGCGGCTTGAGGCCACCGGTGTAGCGGAACGTGACCCGGTACGCGTAGTCCTGGTCGCCGTGCAGCACGTCGACCATCGCGCCGATCTTGGCCAGCCGGTGCTCCACCTCGTCGCGGTGCCGCTCCAGCCGGTCGGCCCAGCCGATGTCCCGTGCCTCGCCCGGGTCGGCCAGCTTGACCCGCATGACGAGCAGGTCGGTCGGCGGGCCGTAGAGCGCGAAGCCGCTCGAGTCCGGGCCGCGGTGCTTCATCGACTGAAGCATCCTGGTCATCTCGCTGCCGATGTCGCCCGGCCCGGTGCGGTGAATGATGCCTGCGATGCCGCACATGTAACTAGCCCCTCTCGGCCCGCGTGTTGCCGCTACGGCAGGATGTCCAGGTACTCCGCGACGTCCCAGTCGGAGACCGTCGCGCAGTAGCGCTCCCACTCGTCGGTCTTGTAATGGTGGAACACCGTGTACATCTCGCCCGGCAGCGCGTCCCGGATCACCGTGTCCTTCTCCAGCGCCGCGAGCGCCGCGCCCAGGGTCATCGGCACCCGCTTGACGTTCTTGCCGCCCGCGATGGCGTCATAGATGTTACGGTTCTCCGGCGGCCCCGGGTCCAGGTTGCGCTGGATGCCGTCCTGCATCGCCTTGATGATCGCGGCGAACGACAGGTACGGGTTCACCGAGGAGTCCACCGCCCGGTACTCGAGCCGGTCCGGGGAGCTCACCCGCAGCGCGGTGGTCCGGTTCTGGTACCCCCAGTCCGCGAACAGCGGCGCCCAGAAGCCGGTGTCCCAGAACCGCCGGTAGGAGTTGACCGTCGGCGAGGTGATGCAGGTGAGGGCGCCCAGGTGCTCCAGGATGCCGCCGATCGCGCTCAGCGCCACCTTGCTGGGCATCCGCGGGTTGTCGGTGTCGGGCAGGAACACGTTCTCGTCGCCCTGCCAGAGCGAGATGTTGTGGTGGCAGCCGTTCGCGGACACGCCCATGAACGGCTTAGGCATGAAGCACGGGAAGGCGCCCATCTCCCGCCCCACCTGCCGGCAGATCTGGCGATAGGTGGTGAGCCGGTCGGCGGTCTGCTCGGCCCGGTCGAACGTCCAGTTGAGCTCGAGCTGGCCCGGGGCGTCCTCGTGATCGCCCTGGATCATGTCCAGGCCCATCGCCTTGCCGTACTCCATGACCTTGTGGATGAGCGGCTGGAGCTCGGCGAACTGGTCGATGTGGTAGCAGTACGGCTTGGTCTTGCCCTCCACCGACGGCGTGCCGTCCGGGTTGACCTTGAGCCACATCATCTCCGGCTCGGTCCCGACCCGCAGGTGCAGCCCGGTGTCGCGCTCGAAGGCCTCGTGGATGCGCCGGAGGTTGCCGCGGCAGTCCGAGGTCAGGTAGCCGCCGGGATCAACCTCCTCCTCCCGGTTGCGGAACAAGGTGCAGAACACCCGCGCGGTCTTTGGGTCCCACGGCAGCGGGCAGAAGGTCTCCACATCGGGCATCCCGACCAGCTCCCACGCCTCCGGCCCGTACCCGATGTAGTTGCCGTGGCGGTCGGTGAAGAGGTTGGCCGTGGAGCCGTACACCAGCTGGAAGCCGCGCTCGGCCATCCGCTCCCAGTGATCCGCGGGCACCCCCTTGCCCATGATCCGGCCGGTGACCGAGGCGAACTGGTAATAGATATAGGTGATTCCCTTGGCGTCGATCTCGGACCGGACACGGGCCACGGCTTCGTCGCGGCCATCGGTGGCAACGAATCGCTCGAGGTCAGTGGACACAGGCCCTCCTAACGGTCGGTTCCTCCGGCCCGCCCATACGGCCAAGCTTTTCAGGCCCGCCGGACCGGGTGGCTTGAGCGGCGGCCGGAGCACGCTCGCGATTCACGGACAGTAAACCCTGTATCATGACACGATACAAGCGGTTGCCGACGGCGGATTGCCCGCAAACGTGACGGCTTGCTGGTGAGATTACCTGGCCACCGTTGGGGGGCGCGGCGGCGGCATCGGCCGCTGCGTGCCGCCCCCGGACGGTAGCCGATCGAGCGACCGGCGGCGGCCCATACCGCCGTGGGGAGGAGGCGACGAGCGATGTCGCAGCTAGTCGGCCTCGCCGCAGCGGACGAGGATGGCGGCCGGGACGAGCGGCTGGCCGTGGGCTCGCCGGATGCGCTCGAGGAGGCGCTCGGCGCTGTCATCGCCGAGCGGGTGCGCGAGTTCCGGCTGCACCTGGGGCTGACCGTCGGCCAGCTCGCCGAGCTGACCAGCCTGTCCAAGGGGATGCTCTCCAAGATCGAGAATGCCCAGGCCTCGCCGAGCCTGGCCACGCTGGCCCGGCTGTCGGGGGCATTAAAGGTGCCGGTGACCGCCTTCTTCCGCGGCCTGAACGAGGAGCAGGACGTGCTCTACGTCAAGGCCGGGCGCGGCCTGGACATCGAGCACAAGGGGTCCGGACCCGGCCACCGGTACCAGCTGCTTGGCACGATGCGCGCGCCGTACAACTCGCTGGAGACCCTGCTGGTCACGCTGACCGACCGGGCCGAGGAGTTCCCGCTGTATCAGCACCCGGGAACCGAGATGATCTACATGATCGCGGGGCGGATCGAGTACCTGTACGGGGACTCGCCCTACCTGCTCGAACCCGGGGACGCTATGCAGTTCGTGGGAGAGGTCCCGCACGGCCCGCGGACGCTGATCGAGCTGCCCATCCAGTTCCTGTCCGTCAAGTCCATCCAGCCAACCGGCTGAACGTCCGCGAGAGTTTATCTCTAGTGGACAGAGTTTCATGGTTGATGTAATGTGTTCGCCGGCCAGGCTATGGCCGCCGCTGTCATCCGCTCGCGGCCAGCCGGTGGCCGTCGTGGCTCGCGGGAGGCGATAACGCGTGCGTACGGGCACGAATGGGCACCTGCGCAGCCCGGGCCGCTCCGCCTACCCCGCCAGGTACTCGGCGGCGGGCCTCTTCCGCCGCGGCCTGGCCAGCCAGCCGTGGCCGCCGGCCTGGCGGCCGCAGCCGATGAAGAGCAGCTACGACGTCGTGATCGTCGGCGGCGGCGTGCACGGGCTAGCCGCCGCGTACTACCTGGCCGCCGACTACGGGATCACCGACGTGGCGGTGCTGGAGAAGGGCTACCTGGGATCCGGCGGGTCGGGGCGCAATACCGCGATCCTGCGGTCGAACTACCTGACGCCGGAGGGAGTCAGGTTCTACGACCGGTCGGTGAAGCTGTACCAGCGGCTCGCCACCGACCTCGACTACAACGTGATGTTCTCCCAGCGGGGCCACCTCACGCTGGCACACAGCGACGCGTCCTTGCGGACCATGCGCTGGCGGGCCGAGGTGAACAAGGTGGAGGGCGTCGACTCCGAGGTGATCGGGCCGGCCGAGGTCAAGCGGCTTGCCCCCTTCCTCGATGTCAGCGCGGCCGCCAGGTACCCGATCCTGGGCGCGCTCTGGCACCCGCCCGGCGGCATCATCCGCCACGACGCCGTTGTCTGGGGGTACGCGCGCGGCGCCTCCGCACGCGGCGTGCACATCCACCAGAACACCGAGGTCACCGGCATCGACGTGGCCAACGGCCGGGTACGCGGGGTGACGACCAGCAACGGCCGCATCGCCACCGGCGCCGTGCTGAACGCCACCGCCGGGTGGTCCACGCTGATCTCCGACATGGCCGGGGTCACCATGCCCGTCATGACCTACCCCCTGCAGGCAGCCGTCACCGAGCCGGTGAAGCCGTTCCTGTCCACGGTCATCGTGTCCGGCACGCTGCACGTCTACATCAGCCAGACCGACCGGGGCGAGCTCGTGTTCGGCGCCAGCGTGGACCCGTTCACCTCGTACTCGATGCGCGGCTCGCTCGAGTTCATCGAGGGCCTTGCCGGGCACGTGCTCGAGCTCATGCCGGCCCTGACCAAGGTCCGGCTGCTGAGGCAATGGGCGGGCCTGTGCGACATGACCCCCGATTTCTCGCCGATCATGGGCCCGACACCGGTCGAGGGCTTCTTCGTCGACGTGGGCTGGGGCACCTACGGGTTCAAGGCCGGCCCGGTATCGGGGGAGGCCATGGCGCAGTGCATCGCGTCGGGCGAGACCCCCGGAATCATCGCCGCCTTCGGCCTGGAACGGTTCGGCGGGGGAGCACTGGTGGGCGAGAAGGGCGCGGCCGCGGTCGGCCACTGATGCGGAAAGGTCCGGTGATGATCCTCCTGCCATGTCCCTGGTGCGGCCCGCGTGAGGCGACCGAGTTCGCCCACGTCGGCGAGGTTTCCGCGCGCCCTGACCCGGGCAGCGCAACGCCCGCGCAGTGGCGCGGCTACCTCTACCTGCGGGCCAACCCGTGCGGCTGGACCACTGAGACCTGGTACCACCGGATGGGCTGCCGCAGGTTCATCACGGTGCAGCGGCACACCGAGACCAACGAGATCCGGCGGGCCGCCGCCAGCCAGTCTCCCGTCCCGGCCGCGGAGCCGGCCCCGTGAGCGGGCTCCGGCGAAGCGGCCACCGGGGGGGCGAGATGAGCACCCCGGCGATGCGGCTGCCGCCGCAGCCCGGCGAGGTGATCAACCGCGGCGAGCCGCTGGAGTTCACCTGGAACGGGCGCCCCTTCGGGGGCTTTGCGGGAGACACGATTGCGTCGGCGCTGGCCGCCGCCGGGGAGCGGGTGTTCTCCCGGAGCATGAAGTACCACCGTCCCCGTGGCCTGCTCACGGCCTCCTTCCATGACCCCGGCTGCATGGTCCAGGTCGGGGACGAGCCAAACGTCCGCGGCGCCCACCGGCTGGCGGCCGACGGCATGGTGATCACCTCCCAGAACACCTGGCCTTCGCTGCGCCTCGACGCGAAGGCGGTGAACCGGCTGGCCGGCCGCTTCCTCACCGCCGGCTTCTACTACAAGACCTTCATGCGCCCGCGCTTCGCGTGGCCGGCCTACGAGAGCGTGCTGCGCAGGTTCGTCAACGGCGGGACGGTGTCGCCGGATACCTCGCACGCCCGTCCGGACAAGCGCCATGCCCACCCCGATGTCCTCATCGCCGGCGGCGGCCCGGCGGGGATGGCAGCCGCCGTCGGCGCCGCCAGGGCGGGCGCGGCCGTGCTGCTCGTCGAGGAGGAGCATGGCCTCGGTGGCCACCTGCGCTGGGGCAGCGACGCCGACCTGGCGGTGCTGGCGGACCTGGCCGGCCGCGTCGCCGCCGAGCCGGGCATCGAGGTGCTGACCGACGCGGTAGTGCTCGGGCGCTATGACGGCAACGCGGTCGCGGTCCTCGAGCGGCGGCATGGCGGCGCGGAAGCCGAGCGCGTGATCCGGGCCCGCGCCAAGACGCTCGTGGCGGCGCCGGGACTGATCGAGCGGCCTTATGTGTTCGCGGGCAACGACCTGCCAGGAGTGATGCTCTCCACCGCCGTGCGCAGGCTGATCAACCTGCACGCGGTCAAGCCCGGGCAGCGGGCGGTGGTACTGACCGCCAACCCCGAGGGCGACGCGGCCATCGCCGACCTCAAGCGGGCCGGCGTCGAGGTCGTCCGGGTGGAGGACGCGCGTCTCGGCGGCGACGTGACCGCCGCCGTCGGGCGGGCAGGCGTGCGGGCGGTCCAGGTCGCCGACGGCACCAGGATCGCCTGTGACCTGCTGGTCACCGCGGTCGGCTGGACCGCGCCGACCTCGCTGCTCAACGCCGCCGGCGACCGCCCCCGCTACAGCCCGCGCGCGGCCAGGTACTTCCCCGACGTCTCCCGGCTGCCCGAGGACGTTCTCGTGACCGGCGGCATCGCCGGGGACGGCAGCGTCGAGCAACTGACCGAGCACGCGGCCGCGGTGGGCGCCGAGGCGGCGCGGCGCGCCCGGCGTATCGCCGTGGCGCGGATCGCCGCCACTCCGACCCGGGACGCGGCGGCGGCCCCGATAGCAGCCACCACGATGCCGCACGAGCCCGGGGCGGACAGCGGCGCCGCGGCCGCCGTTTCGCATCATGAACTTCCTGATCTTCCGGTCGAAGCGCACCCCGAGCTTTTCGCCGGGCGGACGAACGGGCTCGTTGACTTCAGCGAGGACGTGTCGGCCAAGGACCTGCGCGCGGCAGTCGCGGAGGGCTTCGACGGCGCCGAGCTGGCCAAGCGGTTCACCACCGCCACGATGGGCCCGCTGCAGGGCAAGCTGGAGACGGTCAACACCGTGGCGGTGGTGGCCGGCGCCACCGGCGCCTCGATCGCCGACACCGGCACGACCACCTGGCGGCCGCCGTACGTGCCGGTCACGCTGGGCGCCCTCGCCGGGCGGGCCTTCGACCCGGTGCGCTACTCCCCGATGGAGCCCTGGCACGAGGCGCACGGCGCCGTCCCGCTGGTCGCCGGCGCGTGGATCCGCCCGGACCGCTACGGGGACCCGGCTGCGGAGGCCGCCAACGTCCGCGAGAACGTCGGCATCATCGACGTCACCCCGATCGGCAAGCTGGACCTGCGCGGCCCCGACATACCCGCGCTGCTGAACCTGCTGTACGTGAACAAGTGGTCCAAGCTGGAGATCGGCCGGGTCCGGTACGGCGTCATGTGCGCGGACGACGGGGTGGTGCTCGACGACGGGGTGACCGGCCGGCTCGGCGAGGAGCACTACCTGATGAGCACGACCTCCTCGGGCGCGGCCACGATCTGGGAATGGGTGGAGAACTGGCTGCAGACCGAGCACCCGGACTGGCGGGTGCACGTCACGCCGGTGACGACCGCCTACGCCAGCATGAACGTGGCCGGCCCGCAGGCCCGCCACCTGATCGAGCGGGTCACCAAGGACGTGGACCTGTCCAACGAGGCCTTCCCCTACATGCACGTGCGCACCGGCCAGATCGCCGGGGTCGACGACTGCGTGCTGTGGCGGATCGGGTTCACCGGCGAGCTCAGCTACGAGCTGCACGTGCCCGCCGGCTATGGCCTGCACGTCTGGGAGACGCTGCTGGACCACGGCGCCGACCTGGGCATCCAGGCGTTCGGCATTGAGGCCCAGCGCATCCTCCGGCTCGAGAAGGGCCACTTCATCGTCGGCCAGGACACCGACGGCCTGACCCGCGGGTTCAGCGCGGGCCTGGACTGGGCCATCAAGCTGGACAAGGACGACTTCGTCGGCAAGCCGGAGCTGGCCTGGCAGCTCGCCGACGGCTCGGGCCCGCGGCTGGTGGGACTGCAGCCGGTGGACCCCGCGGTGGTGCCCGATGAGGCGAGCCTGATCGTGGAGGGCAGCCACATCGCCGGGCGGGTCACCTCCAGCCGGATGTCGCCCACGCTGCGCCGGTCCATCTGCCTCGCCCAGGTCGAGACCCGGCTGGCCGAGCCCGGCACCGAGGTGACCGTGCGGCTGCCGAGCGGGCGCCTGATCGCGGCGACGGTCATGCCGCACCACGCGCACGTGGACCCGGACGGGGGGCGGATGCGTGTCTGAGCCGGTCGCCCGCAGCCCGATCGCGCCGCCGCCGCCGGTGCTGGTCCTCGCGGGCTGGGAGGTGAGCGGCCGCCGGGCGGCCGCCGGGCTCACCCTCACCGACTGCACCCCACTGGCCAAGGTCCAGGTGCGGGCCCCGATCGGCGGCCGCGCCGCCGCCGAGCTCGCGGTGCCGTTCGGCCGCGCGGCGAGGGATCCGGCCGGCACGCTGGTCGCCGGGTCCGGGCCGGGGGAGTGGCTGCTGCTGGCCGCGCCGGGCGAGGGCCCCGCCCTGACCGCCCGCGCCACCGGCCTCGCCGCCCGCTGCCCCGGCGAGCTGGTGACGGCGACCGACATCACCCACGGCCGCGCCCTTATCAGGCTCAACGGCTCGCGCGGGGCCGACGTCCTGGCCAAGGTCTGCGGCATCGACACCGGCGAGGACATCACGCCGGACGGCGCGGCCTTCCGCACGTCGGTGGCCGCCGTGGCGACCGACGTCATCCGAGACGACACCGGCGGCGAGCGCTCCTACCTGCTGCACTGCGAGCGCTCCTCCGGGGCTTACCTGTTCGGCGCGCTGCTGACCGCAGGCGGCGAATTCGGCATCGAGATCGACGGCTTTACACCGCCAGGAATCTGAGGAGTCGGCGTGGCAATCCCAAACGACCTCGACATCGCCCGCGCGGCGCTGCTCAAGCCCCTCGACGACATCGCCCACGAACTGGGCATCGGCGAGCACCTGCTGGAGCCGTACGGCGAGAGCGTGGTGAAGATCAAACTGGCGGCGATGGACGAGCTGGCCGATGCGCCGAAGGCGAAGTACGTGGTGGTCACCGCGATCACCCCCACCCCGCTCGGTGAGGGGAAGACCACCACCACTGTGGGGCTGGGCCAGGGCTTCCGCCACATCGGCAAGCGGGCCACGGTGACGATCCGGCAGCCGTCGATGGGCCCGACGTTCGGCATCAAGGGCGGCGCCGCGGGCGGCGGGTACAGCCAGGTCGTCCCGATGGAGGTGCTGAACCTGCATCTGACCGGCGACATGCACGCGGTCACCGCCGCGCACAACATGCTGTCCGCGATGATCGACAACCACCTGTACCAGGGCAACAAGCTTGGCCTCGACCAGCACAACATCACCTGGCGCCGGGTGCTCGACGTCAACGACCGGGCGCTGCGCAACATCGTGATCGGGCTCGGCTCGCGCCTCGACGGAGTGCCGCGGCAGACCGGGTTCGACATCACCGCCGCCTCCGAAGTGATGGCCACGCTGGCGCTGAGCAGGTCCCTGGAGGACCTGCGGGCGCGGCTCGGCAGGATCGTGGTCGGCTACACCTCGGCCGGTGACCCGGTCACCGCTGAGCAGCTGAGCGGCGCCGGATCGATGGCGGTGATCCTCCGCGACGCGATCAAGCCGAACCTGCTGCAGACGCTGGAGAACACCCCGGTGCTCGTGCACACCGGGCCGTTCGGCAACATCGCCACCGGCAACTCCTCGGTAGTGGCCGACCTGATCGGCATCCACACCGGCGACTACCTCATCACCGAGGCCGGGTTCGGCGCCGATATGGGCGCGGAGCGGTTCTTCAACATCAAGTGCCGCGCGTCCGGCCTGCAGCCGGACGCGGCCGTGGTGGTGGCCACGGTCCGGGCGCTGAAGGCGCACTCCGGCAAGTACAAGATCGTCGCGGGCAAGCCGCTGCCCGAGGACCTGCTCGCCGAGAACCCGGACGACGTGCTCGCGGGCGCCGCCAACCTGCGCAAGCAGATCGAGAACGTGCGGCTGCACGGCGTGCCTGCGGTCGTGGCCATCAACGCCTTCCCCACCGACCATCCCTCCGAGCACGATGCGATCCGCGAGGTCGCCGCGGCAGCCGGCGCCAGGTCCGCGGTGTGCACGCACTTCGCCGACGGCGGCCGGGGCGCGGCCGAGCTCGCCGAGGCGGTCGCGGAGGCGACCCACGAGCCCAGCGACTTCCGCTTCCTCTACGACAGCGAGGCGAGCCTGCGGGAGAAGATCGAGACCGTCGCGTCGCGCGTCTACGGCGCCGACGGCGTGGAGTACTCGCCGCAGGCCAGCAAGCAGCTCGACACGTACGAGAAGGCCGGGTTCGGCACGCTGCCGGTGTGCATCGCCAAGACGCACCTGTCCATCTCGTCGGATCCAGCGCTCAAGGGCGCGCCGACCGGCTGGACGCTGCCGGTGCGGGAGGTCCGGGCCTCGGTCGGCGCCGGGTTCGTCTACCCGATCTGTGGCGAGATGCGGACCATGCCGGGGCTTGGCACAAACCCGGCGGCCGCCCGGATCGACCTTGACGAGAACGGCGAGATCGTCGGGCTGAACTGATTCCCTGTGGCTCCCGCGCATCAGCCAGCCGCCCCGGCCCGGCCGGCATCGCCGGCGTCGGCGCGGGCGGCGAGCACCCGTAAGAGCGGCGGCTTCACGTCCCCTTTCGCCGGGCATGTCTCAGGCGTACTCTCGGCTTCGTGTAGTGCAGGTAAACGTCGTCCACTGTCGTGGGTACAGATAGGGCAAAGAGGTCCGTGCGCTGGCGGACAAGCTGCTCGCGCAGGCGGCCGAGGACGAGGCCAAGGAGCCGATCAGGAGGTGACCCAGCGGTGACGATATCCGCGGAGCGCCCGCGTCTGGTCCTGCCCGGGCTGCTGCCCGCGGACCCGTCGCTGGAACGGCACCGGGTACATCCGGGGGCCGTCACCGCCATCGAGCTCGACCCGGGCGACGTGCTCACGGTCACCGACGCCGATGGCCGGCAGCGGGGTGAGCTGACCGTGCTCGCCGGCGGCCGGGAGGACTACGGGGCGCTTGGGACGGCGGCTGACACCGCGGCAACGGTGCTGCGCGCGCTGGCCCTGCCCGGGGCGCCCCGCCCGGCCGGCACACCCGGCCCATCCGGGCCAGATGGCGACTTGCTATCCGAGGCGGAATCCGCCGCGGTCATCGGCCCGCTGGCCGCGCGAGGGCTCGACCCCGAGCAGGTGCGCGCGGTGACGCTGTTCGGCGAGTGGTCGCCCGCGGGCACGCGGGCGGAGTTCACCGCGCGGCAGCGCCTGACCTGTGTGGTGGCGGCGCTCGGCGGGTCGATGGGCGTGGATGACCACAACCCCCCGTCGGACCTGGAGATCGAGGTCCGACGCACGGCGCCGCGGCAGACGCGCGAGCCGCGGCTCCCGCCGCCGCTCGCCGACCCGGTACTCGACCTGCGCGTCGATACCGCCACCGCGCGGTCATACGAGGTGGAGGCGGGCCAGTACATCCAGGTCATCGACGTCGAGGGCCGGCAGTGCTCCGACTTCCTCGCGTTCGGTGCCCAGCGGCTCGCCGAGGGAGCCGAGCGCGGGCTGGACGCCACCACCACGCGCAACCTGATGGGGAACGCCTACCCCCAGCCCGGGCTGTTCGGCAAGTTCTACGACCAGGACATGCGCCCGCTGGTCGAGGTGGTGCGCGACACGGTCGGCCGGCACGACACGTTCGCGCTGGCGTGCAACGCCAAGTACTACGAGGACATGGGCTACCCGGGCCACGTGAACTGCACCGACAACTTCAACGGCCAGCTCGCGCGGTACGGCATCGCCCAGCGCCGCGGCTGGCCGGCGCTCAACTTCTTCTACAACACGTCCTTCAACGACGCGAACCAGCTGCTGTTCGACGAGCCCTGGTCGCGGCCCGGCGACTACGTGCTGCTGCGCGCGATGAGCGACCTGGTGTGCGCCTCCTCCGCCTGCCCCGACGACATCGACCCGGCCAACGCCTGGAACCCCACCGACATCCACGTCCGCGTCTACCCTGCTGAGCGGAGGTTCTCGATGGCGGTAGCGCACCGGGTCACCCCGGACAGCGAGCCCAAGCTCACCAAGGAAACCGGATTCCACCCGCGCTGGTCGCAGCTGACCCGGCAGGTGACCGAGTACCGCGGCTACTGGCTGCCGACGGGATTCGACAACCACGGCGCGATCGACGAGTACTGGGCGTGCCGCGAGGGCGCGGTGGTGATGGACCTCTCCCCGCTGCGCAAGTTCGAAGTGGTGGGCCCGGACGCGGAGGCGCTGCTGCAGGCCGCGGTCACCCGGAACATCAGGAAGCTCGCCACCGGCCAGGTGGTGTACACGGCCGTGTGCAACGAGACCGGCGGCATGCTCGACGACGCGACGGTCTTCCGGCTGGGCACCGACAAGTTCCGTTTCGTCGGCGGCGACGAGTACGACGGGACGTGGCTGCGCCAGCTCGCCGGGCGGCTGAACCTCGACCAGGTGTGGATCAAGCACTCCACCGACCAGCTGCACAACATCGCCGTGCAGGGCCCGAAGTCGCGAGACCTGCTGCGGGAGCTGGTGTGGACCCCGCCGACCCAGCCGGCCTTCGGCGATCTGTCCTGGTTCCGGTTCGCGATCGGGCGCATCGGGGGGCCGGAGGGCCTGCCGGTGATCGTCTCGAGGACCGGGTACACCGGCGAGCTCGGCTATGAGCTGTGGTGCCACCCCGGTGACGCGCCCGCGCTGTGGGACGCGGTGTGGGAGGCCGGGGAGCCGTACGCGCTCACGCCGCTCGGCCTGGAGGCTCTGGACATCCTGCGGATCGAGGCTGGCCTGATCTTCGCCGGGTACGAGTTCGGCGACCAGGTTGACCCGTTCGAGGCCGGCATCGGCTTCACCGTCGCGCTGAAGACCAAGGAGGACGAATTCGTCGGCCGGTCCGCGCTGGAGCGGCGCAAGGCATCGCCGCAGCGGACCCTGGTCGGGCTGGAGCTGGCCGGGAACGAGCCCGCCGCCCACGGCGACTGCGTCCACGTGGGCCGGTCCCAGGTCGGCGTGATCACGAGCGGCACGCGATCGCCGCTGCTGCGCACGAACATCGCGTTGTGCCGTATGGCGGTGGAGTACTCGGAGATCGGCACCGCGGTCGACGTCGGCAAGCTGGATGGCCACCGCAAGCGCATCCCCGCCACCGTCGTCCGCTTCCCGTTCTACGACCCGGACAAGACCCGCCCGCGCTCCTAACGGACGGCCGTCCGTGCCTCAAGCACGCCAAACCTCACAGAGCTGAGGAGATCCGCTCCGCCCGTTCCATCAGCAGCTCGACCGCGCTCCGCATGACCCGCGGGCCGAACCGCACGGCCGGGCCCTGGGCGCCGAGGATCGCCACCAGTTTGCCGGCCGGATCCAGCACCGGCACGGCGATCGCGTTGAGATCCCTTTCGCGCTCACCGACTGCCTGGCCCCAGCCCCGCTCCCTGACCCGTGCCACCTCGACCCCGAGGACGTCGTGATCCACGATGCTGCGTTCGGTGAAGGCCTTGAGAGGCCCGGCCGGCGGGGTACCGCCGTGGGCGAGGAATACCTTGCCCACCGCGGTCGCGTGGGCGGCGCTGGTCCGGCCCACCTCCGCGACGCTGCGCACGGACAGCGGGCTCTGGACGTAGTCGAGCGTGACCGCTTCGTGCCCGCCAGGCACCGACAGCGTGACGGTCTCCTGGATCCGGGCGGCCAGTTCTTCGAGGTGCGGGCGGGCGAGGGAGCGGACGTCCAGCCGCTGGCCCGCGGCGCTCGCCAGGCGGATGACCCCGACGCCGAGGCGGTAACGCCCGGTCACGGCGACGTGCTCGACGAGCCCGCCGCTCACGAGCGTGGACAGGATCCGGGAGATCGTGCTCACGTTGATGCCGGTGCGCCGGGCGATCTCGTTGGTTCCGAGTTCAGTCCCGGCGTCGGCGAGCTCGGTGAGGATCGTGATCGCTCGCTGGACGGCGGCGACCTGGCGGGTGGCTGGCTGACCGGTTCTGGCCACGATAGGATCCTCATGGTTAATGGAAATACTATTTCCCTCTGGGCAATAGTATTCGATGGACGCGACAGCGCTGAAAGGCGGGAGCGATGATTCCCCGGCACAGCAGGTACGTGATCATCGGCGCCGGCATCCACGGGCTCTCCACCGCGTGGCATCTCGCGGCCGAGCTCCGCCGCCGGGGCCTGGGTGGCGGCGGCGACATCCTCGTCCTCGACAAGCGTGGCGTGGGGGCCGGGGCGTCCGGCATCGCCTGCGGGGTCATCCGCAACAACTACTTCCAGCCGGCGATGCGCGAGCTGATGGCGCACTCGGTCGCCGTCTGGGAGTCCGATCCCGGCGCGTTCGCCTACCACCCGGTCGGCTACCTGCAGATCGCTCCGGAGGCGATGCACAAGGACGTCGCGAAGATCTACGCCGAGCAGCAGGCGATCGGCTACCCCTCCGTGCTCGTCGAGGGGGAGCGCGAGTGCCGGGAGTACATGCTCGCGATGTTCGATGACTGGCGCGCGCCCGGCATCACCGCGGTCCTGCATGAGTGGCGGGGCGGCTACGCGAACAACGTCCGGTCGCTGCGCGGCCTGGCGGCCAAGGCCGAGGCCGAGGGAGTGCGGATCGTCTCCGGGATCGAGGTCACGGGGATGCGGACCGGCGGCGGCGCGGTGACGGCGGTGGAGACGACTCAGGGGGAGATCGGCTGTGAGCAGCTGGTGATCGCCGTGGGCCCGTGGGTCCGCGACCTGTGGGCCATGCTCGGCCAGCCAGCACACATCGCGGTGACCGCGCCCGATGGCACCGTGCATGACGGCCAGCCGATGTGGACCTACTGGGCGCTGCAGGAGGGGACGCTGGCGGTCGACCCGGGGGAGTTCACCACCAACGAGGGTGCTCCGCCGCCCGTGCTGCACGTCGACTCGGACGCCCCGCTCTACGACGACGAGACCGGCGGCCTCATCACGGACCGGATGTGGGGGATCTACTACAAGCCGGACTTCTACTTCGGCGGGGTCCAGGGCGGCACCTCGCCCTACGTCGTCGCGAGGCCCGCGGCCGACGTCGCCGTCGACCCCTACGGCCCGGAAAGCCCCGAGTTCACGGTGACCGACGACTTCGCGCGGATGTGGACCTCCGCGCTGGCGCACTGCCACGGGCGCTTCGAGCGCAAGCGCCATCTCTACCGGCACGAGCCCACCGGGGGCATCGGCGCGTTCACGCCGGACAGCTTCCCCGTCTTCGACGTGTTCTGCCAGAACGCCTACGTCGTCGCCGACTCCAACCACGGGTACAAGATGATCGGCGTCGGGGCGCTGGTGGCGAAGGAGCTGCTCGGTGAGCCGCAGTCGCTGCTCGCGCCGTTCCGCTTCGGCCGCTACCGCAGCGGCGAGCTGCACCCGGTCAGCAACTCGCCGTTCCCCTGGAGCTGACGGCCGCTGGACTGCTGACGGCCGCTGGACTGCCGACGGCCCGGGAGCCTCCGCTCCCGGGCCGCCTGGCCGGTGACGATCGTGGTTACTCGGCGGGGACGGCGTCCTCCTCCCGCAGCAGCGCCATCTGCTCGGCGGAGGGCTCGGTGGGCACCTCCTCGCGGAACGTGATCCGCGACTTGTCCTGCACGATCCGCCGGTAGAAGTACAGCAGCACCGCGACCACCAGCACGCCCACGCCGAGGAGCACGGTCCGGACCGGGGTGAGGGTGGTGCTGACGTAGCCCGTGAGCGACGGGTTGGTCACGGCGAAGCCGATCAGGACGGCGTTGAACACGGCGAGGACCGCGGCGACCCACACCCAGACCGGCCCGACCTTGATCGGCCGCGGCCAGTTCGGCCGGTCCCGGCGCAGCAGCAGGAAGCCGGTGAGCGCGAGGAAGTGGCACAGGACATAGCCGATGTTGCTCATGTACAGGATCGCCAGGTTGCTGGAGACGAACAGTACCAGCAGCACGTTGACCACGAGGTCGACGGTCATCGCCCGCGCCGGGACGTGGAACCGGTTCAGGTGGAAGAGCTGCTTGACGGTCATGTCGTCGCGCGCGATCCCGTACAGCGCCCGCGAGCCGTCCGCCGTGGACGAGATCATCGAGAGGAACAGGCTGCCGATCAGCAGGACCAGCATGACCTGCCCCGCGCCGTTGCCCACGATCTTGTCGAAGGCGCCCACGTAGAACTGGCCCTCGGCGGTGGCCGCGGGCGGCGCGCCGGTCACCCCGCCCAGCCCGAGCGGGAACAGCAGGTACACGACCAGGGTGAACATCGCCGCGCTGCGGAGCGCGATGGTGGTGTCCCGCCGGGTGTCGTGGTATTCGGGGGCGAAGGTGGCGCAGACCTCGGCTGCGTAGGCCGACCATCCCATGAGGAACAGGTAGACCATCGCCGTCTTGAAGCCGAGCCAGCCGTGCAGCGACCAGGTCATGTTGGAGCTGTGCCAGTCACCGGTGAAGTACGGCAGGACGATGACGACGATCAGCGGGATCATGAGCCCGGCCCCGGTGAGGTAGGAGAACCACACGGCCGGGCGGATGCCGAAGACGTTGAGCAGCCAGACGATGATGATGGCCGCGAGGGCGATGAAGTGGGGCAGGCCCAGGTGCACGGTCCCGCTGAAGACCGACCAGGTGGTGTTCGGGAACCACTGCGCCTGGATGAGGTCCCCGATGATCTTGCCGAAGATCGACAGCACCACGGACCACCCGATCCAGTAGCCGAAGGCGCCGATCGGGCCGGCCAGGGAGAACCGGCCACGCCACCCCTCGTGGGCGTAGAGCGAGATGCCGCCGGGCTTGTCCGGGAACATCGACGCGCTCTCGGCGTAGATCCAGGTCTGGAGCATGCCGACGCCCGCCGAGATCGCCCAGAGGACCACCGCGCCCCAGGTGCCGAGCACCCCCATCGAGAAGCCCAGCGAGGCGATCAGGAACCCCGGGTTGCACAGGGCTATGACGAACCCGTCCCACCAGCGGAGCGACTTGAGCAGGTGCCGCTCCTCAACATATGCCTCGGCCATCTGGGCACCTCCGTTCACCCCAGGTGAACGTTGTTTAGCACGGCCGGATCCCTGGTGTCTATATTTGTCACGGATTAGCAATCTCTTCTTTTGCCCCCGGGCCCCGCGTGCCCGGCCTGTTCACGCCCCTGGCCAGCACCTAGGATGCGAGCATGCGCGGCGCCCAGATCACCATCCGCTGCGACTGCGGCGACGTCGGCTATGCGGCGTACGGCGAGCGCTGGGTCTGCCGCAAGTGCGGCCGCGCCTGGAACACCGCCCAGATCCCGGCGGATGAGTACTGGGGGATCATGCGGGACATGCGCAGGATGCGGATCAACGTGATCGGTGTGGCTCTGGCGATCGTGGTGCCGATCGCGGCGCTGGTCCCGTTCCTCGGCATCCCGATCCTGCTGGTGCTTCCGATCGTGATGGGCTTCTGGTTCGTGTTCTACATGCCCCGGTGGCGCCGCCGGGTGCGGGAGCAGGCCCGGAGCCTGCGCAAGTGGAAACTGCGGCCGGAGTGAGCTGACATGCCGGTGGTGCAGCGGCGGCGGCCCCAGGCCCCGGTGCTGCCCCGCGCCGCTCCCGGACGCCCGGTCCTGCTGGCCACCCTCGACGTCCCGTTCGATCACGAGGCCGTGGTGTTCGCGGTCGACTCTGCTGTGGAGCAGGGGGCGCGGCTGATCGTCACCAACGTCGTCGAGTGGGCGCCGCTGCCGCTGTCGTCCATCATGGGCTACGACGATCTTCCCTATCCGCCGGAGATGGCCGAGTCCCTCGCCGAGCCCGTGCGGCTCGCCCGCTCGCTCGGGATCGAGGTGACCAGGCTGCGGGTCAAGAGCCTCCATCCGATTCCGGCGCTGCTGGAGGTTGTCGCCGAGCAGGATCCCGGGCTGTTCGTCTTCGGCCCCGACCGGAGCCGCATTATGCGGCTGCGCTACTGGCGCGCCGCCCGGGCCATCCGGTCCAGGGTCACGACGCTGATCTGGCTGGCCGGCTGACGGCGCGGCGGCAGTTGAACCTTGCTCACTCTCCGGGCACGAACGCGATCGGCAGCTCAACGGGCCCGGTGTTCCCGCTGTCGGGGAGCCAGGCCGCCTGGCCGGCCGCACGCGGCTCGCGGAGCCGGCGGGCGAGCACGGTGAGGGCCTCGCACATGTCGGTCCGCGCCACGTAGTGGCCGAGGCAGTAGTGGATTCCGCCGCCGAAGCCGAACTGCGGCGGCCGCCCGCCCGCCGTGATGTCGAATCCCGCGGCGCTGACGGCCCGCGGGTCGGTCCCCGCCGACTCGCCGAACAGGTGGATCGTGGTCCCGGCCTCGATGGCAAGCCCGTCGAAGGTGAAGTCAGCCACCGCCTCGCGCGTGACCCAGGTCGTGGTGGGGCGGACGCGCATGACCTCCTCGACCGCGGCAGGCCCCAGCTCGGGGCGCTGGGCGAGGAGCCGCCACTGGCCGGGGTGGTCCAGGAAAAGCTGCATGGCGAGGCCAAGCTGGTTCCGGGTGGTGTCGAAGCCGCCGAAGATCAGCAGGACGAGCGAGTCGCGCAGCTCGGCGGCGGTCAGGCCAGCCTCCCCATCCTGCGCCTGGACCAGGCAGGTCACGAAGTCGTCCCGGGGGCTGTGCCGCCGGTCGGCGATTACCGCGTCGGCGTATTCGTACAGCGCCGCGAGCGCCGCCTCGATCCGCGGCAGGTGCTCACGGATCCGTACGCCCATGGCCAGGCCGACCGCGGCCGATTCCGCCGCGATCGTGTCCCACTCCTGCTCGGGGATGCCAAGCATGATCGCGATGACGCGGGCCGCGTACGGCTCGGCGAAATCGGCCATGAACTCGCACCTGCCCTGCCCGGCGAACTCGCCGGCGAGCTCAGCGGCCAGGCTGGCGAAGCGCGGGCGCAGCGCCTCGACGATCCGCCGGGAGAAGGCGGGGTTCAGCAGGCGGCGCAGCCGGTGATGAGCCTCGCCCTCCATGTTGAGGACCCAGCTGGCCCACCAGTCAGCGAACGGCCCGGACGTGATGCCGTGGTGGGCGGGCCACCGCCTGCTCCCCTGCCGCAGGCTCGGGTGCCTGATAAGCCGGGACACCTGGTCGTACCGGAGCACCGCCAGGCCGTAGCTGGTCCGGGCGTACCAGCCGGCCTCCCGCGCCCGCCGTACCTGGGCGGAGGTGACGGAGAAGGCGGGATCGGCGATGTCGAGGAACGGCACCGCGGTATCCGGCGTGCGGGTCATCGCCTCTCCATCTGGTTCTGCCGCCCGGCCCGCCCGGCTGCCCGGCTCGCCCGGCTGCCCGGCCCGGTCAGTAGGCCATCCATCCGCCGTCGACCATCAGGTTGACGCCGCTGATGTAGGTGGCCTGGTCGGAGGCGAGGAACGCGACCGCCGCCGCCACGTCGGCGGGCTCGCCCAGCCGCCCGAAGGGGGTACGCGACCGCACGTAGGCGGCGGAGACCGGGTCGGCCGCCAGGTCTCCCGGCGCCCCGGTGAGGATCTTGCCGGGTGCCACGGCGTTGCAGATGATCCCGTCGCGCCCGTGCTCGACCGCGATCTGGCGGGTCAGCTGGACCAGGCCGCCCTTGCCGACCGCGTAGGTGAAGTGGCCCGGCACGCCGACCATGCCGTGCTGTGAGGTGATGTTGACAATGCGGCCGCGCACCTCGCCGCGGGGTTCCTGGGACAGCATCTGGCGGACCGCCGCCTGGCAGAGCATGAAGGGGCCGCGCAGGTTGACTGCCATCATCGCGTCCCAGTCCGTGTCCAGCGTGTCGAGGAGCGGCTTGGAGTGCTGGCCCGCCAGCACCGCGTTGTTGACGAGAACCGCCAGCCGCCCGTAGTGCTGCGCGGCCAGTTCCACCAGGCGCTCGCAGTCCGGCCGGGATGACACGTCCGCGCGGATGAACTCGCACGTGCCGCCCTGGGCGCCGATCTCCTCGTCGGTGGGCGTACCGCCGGTCAGCGGGTCACGGCGGATGTCCGCCAGCAGCACCGGGAGGCCGTCGGCGGCCAGGCGCACCGCGATCGCCCGGCCGATCCCCGAGGATGACCCGGTGACGATGGCGCAGCCTGTCATCCGCGCATTGTCGCAGACCGCGGCCGGGCCCGCGTCATCGCAGGCCCGGCGCTCACGTGAACTCGAGCAGGATCTTCCCCGTCTTTCCCGGCTTCGCCAGGTAGTCGAACGCCGCGGCGGCCTCGGCCGCGGGGAACACCCGGTCGATCTCCGGCAGCGCCCGGCCCGCGGCCAGCAGCGGCACCACCGACCGGGCGAACGCCTGCACCGCGGCCGCCTTCTCCTCGACCGGGCGTGCTCGCAGCATCGTTCCGCGCAGGCTCGCCCGCTTCGCCATCAGAGTGCGCAACGAGATGCCAGCCTGCTCACCTGCCCCCGTCCCGACAATGACGATCCGGCCCTTGGGCGCCAGCGCCCCGAAGCCGAGGTCCAGGTTCGGCGCCCCGATCAGCTCGAGGACGACGTCCGCGCCGCCCAGGGCGGCGGCGCGCTCCGCGGCATCGTCCGGGGTGACGACGAGAGCTCCCTCGTCGGCGAGGGCGCGGGCCGAATCGGGCGACCTGACGTTCGCGACCACCCGGGCGCCCGCCGCGAGCCCGAGCCGGGCCGCCGCCGAGCCGACGGCCCCGTTCGCGCCGTTCACCAGCAGCGTCTCGCCAAGCTGCAGCCCGCACTGGGTGAACACGGCATCGTGCGCGGTGATATAGGCCTCCGGCACCGCCGCCGCGACGTCGTCCGCCAGGTTGGCGGGGACCGCGGTGACGTGCCGCGCGTGCACCACGACCCGGTCGGCGAGCCCGCCGCCGCCCACGAGGCCGAACACCCGGTCGCGGGCGTGCCATGCCCGGACCGCGTCTCCCGTGGCAGCCACCGTTCCCGCGACCTCGAGGCCGGGGATGTCCTGCGGCGCTCCCGGAGGCGGCGGGTAGTTCCCCTGCCGCTGCGACACGTCGGCCCAGTTCACGCCCGCGAACCGGGCGGCCACGACGATCTCGTCCGACCCGGGAACGGGATCGGCGCGCTCCTGGAGAGAGACGACCTCGTTTCCCCCCGCCCCGGCGAACGTCACGGCTTTCACTGCTGGCCTCCCGGTGCTCGTGGTCCGTAACTGGGTCCCTGTGGCCACAGGATGCCAGGAAGCGCCAGGCTCGGCGGCCATGCCAGACCATTGCTGCGCGGAACCGCGGGCACCCGCTCGAACCGCCCAGCCAGCATAGGATTCCGGTCCCCGCACCATCAACCGGCGGGCGATGTGCCGGCGGACCCGCGCCGCAGCCCAGCGGGCGGGCGTGGCCATCGCCTGCCACGCGGGATCTTCCCGCCGGGGGCGCCCTGCCTTGCAGGCCGCTACCGCCCAGCCGCGCGAGCTTCTGGCCCGGCTCGGCGCTAGCTGCGGCGGTGAATGCGCGCTAATCTCACCGGAAAGCGGCGACCACGGCGTCGCCGGCGGCCTGCGGCCGGCGACGTGCCGCGGGCCGTTCGCCGGGTTGGTCCCGGAACCGGCCGCTCTGCGGGCGGGCCGCTCGCGCTGAGGAAGAGGGTCACCGCGTGACAGATGCCCGACCGGCCACCCGGCCCGGCGCCGCCGCGGTGTGAGCCGCTGTGACGACCGCCTCGGTTCCAGCCGGGTCCGCTGCTTCTGGCCGGGACGCGCACCCCATCGTGGACCTTGTCGGCCGCAGGGTGGCCATCGGCATCGTCACGCTGTTCGTGGTCTCCGCGGTCGTCTTCATCGCCACCCAGGTCCTGCCGGGCAATGCCGCGTTCGCGGTTCTCGGCCGGGGGGCGAACCCGGCGAGGCTGCACGCGACCGAGCGGCAACTGCACCTGGACCGCGGCCTGCTCGAGCAGTACTGGATCTGGCTGTCCGGGCTCTTCACCGGCAAGCTGGGCACCTCGCTGGCCAACGGCGAGCCGGTCTGGGGCCTCGTCAAGCCGCGCCTCATCAACTCGGCCGTGCTCGTCTTCGTCACCGGGGCGATCGGCGCGGTCATCGGGGTGGTGCTCGGTGCCGTGGCGGCGCTGCGAAAGGACAGCTGGTTCGACCACATCACGTCGGTCGCGGCGCTGGCCATCACCTCCCTGCCGGAGTTCGTCGTCGCGATCGCCCTGATCATCCTGCTGTCGACGGTGGTCTTGCACGTACTGCCCGCCGTCTCGCTGCTGCCGCCGGGCACCTACGCGTGGAGCCAGCCTGAGCTCCTGATCCTGCCGGTCGCGACGCTCGTGATCGTGATCGTCCCGTACATCTTCCGGATGATGCGCGCCGCCATGATCGAGGCCCTGGAGTCCGACTACGTGGAGATGGCCCGGCTGAAAGGCGTGCCGGAGTGGCGGCTGGTGCTCTTTCACGCGCTGCCGAACGCTATGGCGCCAACGATCCAGGTGATCGGCCTCAACTTCCTCTACCTCGCCGGCGGTGTGGTGGTGATCGAGTTTGTCTTCAACTTCCCCGGCATCGGCCAGGGACTGGTGTTCGCCGTCGACAACCGGGACATCCCGGTGATCCAGTTCATCGTGGTGGTGCTCGCCGCGTTCTACGTCTTCATGAACATCGTGACCGACGTGATCGCGCTGCTCGTCACCCCACGGCGCAGGATCGCGCGGTAGCCATGTCCGCCGCCGCGCCCAGCGCACCGCCCGCCGCATCCGTGCGAGCCAGGCGGTCCGGGCGCCATCCATGGCTGTCCGTGCTGTGGACGGCGATGCGCACCCCGCGTGGCGCCACCGGTCTCGCGCTGGCATCGCTGGTCGTGCTGATCGCCGTCGTCGGTCCGTGGGTGGCGGCCAAGCCTCCTGATGCGCTGCTGACGATCCCTTACGCCAAGCCCTCCGGCCAGTTCCCGCTCGGCAGCGACTTCCTTGGCCGGAACGTGCTGTCCAGGGTGCTGAACGGCGGGTGGGCGCTGTTGCTCATGGCCGCGGCCGCCACCGCGTTCGGGATCGCCGTCGGCGCCGCGGCCGGAATCTCGGCGGCGTATCTGCGCGGCCGGCCCGACAGCTTCATCATGCGCACGGTCGATGTGATCCTCGCGTTCCCGCAGCTGGTCTTCGCGCTGCTGCTGCTCAGCCTCCTCGGCCCGAAGCTCTGGCTCATCGTCCTCGCGGTCGGTCTGACCCATGCACCAGCCGTAGGCCGGGTCATCCGGTCGGCAACCCTCGACATCTCCGAGCGGGACTACGTCAAGGCGGTGGAGCTGCAGGGCATGCGGCCGGTCAAGGTGATGACCAGCGAGATACTGCCCAACCTCATCAGCCCGCTCATGGTGGAGGCCGGCCTCCGGCTCACCTACTCGATCGTGATCATTGCCGGGCTGGCCTTCCTCGGCTTTGGCCAGGCGCCGCCCGCCGCCAACTGGGGCCTGATGATCAACGAGAACCGGAGCGGCCTGCCGCTCAACCCATGGGCGGTGATCGTCCCGGCTGCGCTGATCGCCCTGCTGACGATCGGCACCAACACGTTCGCCGACGCCATCGCGAGGGTGACGATCGGCGTGGAGCGCCGTCCCGAGGAAGCGGTCCTCCTGGACGAGCTGACCCCGAGGCAGTCCCAGTGACCGGCGACCATCCGCTCCGCCCCGACTCGGCGCCTGCATCGCCGCTGGGTGGCGAGGTCCGGCTGGACGTCCGGGACCTGGAGATCCGGATTGGTGCTGCCGGCCCCGACGTCGTCAGCGGGATCTCCTTCGAGGTGCCCGCCGGCGAGGTGCTCGGCCTGGTGGGTGAGTCGGGGTCGGGCAAGACCACCGTCGCGCTCGCCCTGCTCGGCCACGCGCGCCGCGGGCTGCGCATCAGCGCGGGCGAGGTCCGCCTCGACGGAACCGACCTCCTCCAGCTTCCCGCGGCCGACCTCCGCGCCGTGCGCGGCGCGAGGGTCGCCTACGTCCCGCAGGATCCGGCAGCCGCGCTGAACCCGACCCTCAAGGTAGGAACGCAGCTGCGCGAGGCGCTCCGGGTGCACCCGGGCGTGGTCGACGATCCGGGCGGCCGCGTGCTCGAGGTCATGCGCGAGGTCCGCCTCGACCCCGCGCCCGAGATGATGCGCCGCTACCCGCACCAGCTGTCCGGGGGCCAGCAGCAGCGGGTGGGCCTGGCGATGGCGTTTTGCTGCCGGCCGTCGCTGATCGTGCTCGACGAGCCGACGACCGGTCTCGACGTTTCCACCCAGCGTCACGTCCTGGACACCGTCCGGAGCCTGTGCCGCTCTTACGGGGTGGCGGCGGTCTACGTGAGCCACGACCTGGCGGTCGTCGGTGGGCTGGTCGCCGAGGTGGCGGTCATGTATGCCGGCCGGATCATCGAGATCGGCTCCACCGCCAAGGTGTTCGGTGAGCCCTTGCACCCGTACACGCGCGGGCTGCTCGCGGCGGTGCCGTCGCCGCTGCGGGCCGAGGTGCTGACCGGGATCGACGGCCAGCCCCCGCGGCCCGGGCGCCGCGGGAGGGGCTGCTCGTTCGCCGCGCGCTGCGGTTTCGCGATCGGCGAGTGCCTCGAACGGCCGCCGGAACCCGTCATCATCGAAGGCCGCGCCGTCCGGTGCATCCGGGCGGCCGAGATCCGGTCGGCACACACCCCCCGGCCCGCGGTCCTGAGCGGGCCTGCCGCCGACACCCCGGCCGCGGCGCTGTCGGTGCGCGCGGTGTCGGCCCGCTACGGCCGTACGCCCGTCCTGTCCGGCGTCGAGCTCGATGTGCCGCCCGAGTCGTGCGTCGCGGTGGTCGGCGAGTCCGGCTCGG
>DASYQM010000540.1:0-8493 GCA_036005525.1 Streptosporangiaceae bacterium | reverse complement strand
CGCCCGGCACGCTGCTGGCCTGGCACCGCCGCCTGCTCAGACGCAGATGGACCTACCCGAGCCATCCCGGCCGCCCGCCTGCCAGCAAGGAGATCCGCAACCGGGTGCTGCGTCTGGCGCGGGAGAACCCCGCCTGGAGATGCCGCCGGGTACACGGCAAGCTATGCCAGCTGGGCTATTCCATCAGCGCGGCGACCGTCCGGCGCATCCTGCGAGCCCGCTGCGAGCTCGCCGCCGAGTTCACCGGGGACCTGCGCCACACCGGCACCCAGATCCGCGACACCAGCAAGAGGCTTGCCACCGCGGTCGCGGCGGCTGGCACCAGCCTGACCGGGCTGTTCGGGGCCGGCCCGGTCATCGCTGCGGCTGTCATCGGCGACGCCGGCCCAGGTGTCCGCTTCCCCGGCCGGGATCACTTCGCCGCCGATAACGGCACCGTCCCGATCGAGGTGTCGTCCGGCCAGCGGAGACCTGCCGGCTGTCCCGGCGCGGGAACCGGCGGCCCAGCCACGCCATCCCCATGGCCGCGGTCACCCAGATCCGCGACCCACGCAGCGCCGGCCGCGCCTACGACGACAAGAAGCTGGCCGAAGGCAAGACCCGCAAACAGGCCCTGCGCGCGCTGAAGCGGCAGGTCACCGACGCCATCTTCGCCCGTCTCCAGGCCGGCGCCCGGCGCGCCCGGGGCCCGGGAGGGCAACCGGGGAACCCTTTGGCCTCCAGGGCGGCCGGCTCACACCCCGAACACCAGCTCTTCGGGCAAGCCACTCCCGGGCCTGGCCACAACCCTGCGACTGCGCCCGGTGCCCGCCACCCTGCCAGGCAGTCCCCGGCCGCTGCCACACTGCCGCCGGCGAAGCAGCAGGTCCAGGCGGAGCGCCCGCAGCCAAGCGAGGACGAACGACCCGCAGATGTGGCGAGGCGACGGCCACACCCGGCCACCAGGAAGGCCACCGGCCACAGGCCATCGGTGAAGCCACCCCCCACCCCACGCACCGCGAAAAAGACCGGCCCAACCTCTTGATGCCATGAAAGGAGCGGGGCCTCCGCTCCCCAGCGGATGCTGGAAGTTGCAAAGCGTCTGTCTCCACCAGACAAGGGAGGCCCTATGGAGGCAGCGTATGACGGCCGGCAGGTAGTGGGCATGGACTTGCACCGGCGCCGCAGCGTGCTGGTGCGAACGAGTCAGGACGGCCGGCGGCTGGGCACGGCGAAGATCACCAACAGCCCGGCCGAGCTGTGCAGGGAAATCGCCCGGGCCGGGAAGCACCCGCGGGTGGTGCTGGAAGCCACCTTCGGCTGGTACTGGGCGGCCGACACGCTGGCGGGTGCGGGCGCCGAGGTGCACCTGGCGCACCCGCTGGGGGTGAAGGCCTTCAGCTACCGGCGGGTCAAAAACGACGTCCGCGACGCCGCGGATCTGGCGGATCTGCTGCGGATGGGCCGACTGCTGGAGGCGTGGATCGCCCCCCATGGGGTGCGGGAGCTGCGGGAGCTGACCCGCTACCGGCAGCGGCTGGTGAGCCTGCGCGGCAGCTGCCGCAACCAGGTCCACGGCGTGCTGGCCAAGCTCGGTGTCCCGGTGACCTGCTCGGACATTTTCGGCGTGGCCGGGTCGGCGTGGCTGGATGGCCTGTGGCTGCCGCAGCCGTATGCGGGGAAGGTGACCTCGCTGCGGCAGCTGGCCGGGGAGCTGACCACTGAGATCGTCATGCTGTCGGAGGTCATCGCCGACCTGCTCGCCAGCCACAGCGGCTACCACGCGATTCAGGCCCTGCCCGGCATTGGCCCGGTGCTAGCCGCGGTCATGGTCGCCGAGATCGGCGAGGTCAGCCGGTTCAGCACAGCGGGCCAGCTTGCCAGATGGGCCGGGCTCACCCCCCGCCACCGCGAGTCCGACATCAAAGTGATCCGCGGTCATGTCACCAAGCAAGGATCCCGGCATCTGCGGTGGGCGTTGATCGAGGCCATACAGCACCAGCCGCCCAGGTCACGGCCGCGGGTGGTCAGGGATGCCATCATCGCCCGCCGCGGCCGCCAGGCCCGCAACATCGCCAAGGTCGCCGCGGCCCGCGAGCTGCTCACCCTGGTCTTCTACGGCCTGCGCGACGGCCAGGTCCGCGCCGTGGCTAAGACCCCATCTCCGCAGCCGCCCGGCGAGCCGGCGCGGGCGGCGTGAACGGGCCGCTGGCCCGCGGCCGGGTGGCAGGCCGCCTCTTTGTTTGTCTCCCGCCAGCCCTGGCGGCGCGGACGTCCTCTTGATTGGCCCCACCCGGCACGCACGTGAACCGCCCTATGCCCCCCGGCACCAGCCGGGGACCCGCGAAGGGATGACTGCAGCCAGCGGCACTGCCCGCACCGGAGGATTCCGGACACTGGGGCCTGCACAACCGCATACACCCCGCCACCCGGCAAGCCCGCACCCCGGCCGGCCGATCATGCGGCTCACGGCCCGGCGCATCAAGGACGCCTTCGGCGCCGCCAGGCGGCCAGGCCTTCGGCTCGGTCCTTGACCCCCGCTCCGCTCGCCGCCGCTCACTCAGCTGCCGGGATCAGGCCAGCCGGGCAATCATTCATGCCCACATCCTGCCCGCAACCCGCAAAGCCCCAGTTCACAGGCTCTCTTGACAGTGCTCAGCCTTTCAGGGATGACACAAAGAGGCATTCGTCCGGTGCGGGCGGTTGCTGGATCCCGGTTAAGGTGCTCGCCATTCAGATCTGGGTGTTGTGCGTGCCGAAGGATGCGGGGATCGCTGGCCTACTAACCAGTTGCTCGCAGGCCCGCGCGGTGAGCGCAGCGATCGTGGCCGTTGCCGGAGTGACGTGTTCGGCTGCCGCGATCAGGGTTGCGCAAGTCGACGCGTTAGCCGTCATGTTGGGTGATTTGCTGGTGATGACGTTCATGTGGTGGTGAGCATCGCGGACTCCTCGGGTCCAGTCCCGCGATGACGGTCCGGGCCTGCAGCGACCAGCTCGACCACCTGACCCTGGTGATACACGCCGGCGACGGTACTCTGCCTAGGTCGTGTCGGCCGATCTGACCGAGCGGCCGCAGGCTTACAGCGGTCGGGCGGTGGCCAGCGAGCTTGGCCGGCTCGGCATCGTCATCAGCAACGGCGGGATCGTGCTCCTCGGACCGGCAACTGCAGGCCCGGGCCGCCGAATGGAACCCGATGGTGGCCCTGGCCGTGCAGGGAGTGCCGCACGTCATCCAGGCCGCCCTCCCGTATCTAGGGCACGGTCGAGGCCCTCAGCAAGGCGGGGACCATAGTGGCCCATCCGGGGTCCGGCCAAAGTTTGCGCGACGAGCCGGCGGATCTTGACCTGAGGGGACACCGATACCGCTCCTGCTCCGGCACGCCGCGGTCCGTTCGATGGTCACTGATCGGATGGCTGGACGTCAGCCTCGGTCGAGGTTAGGTAGGTGCGTAGCGACATGTCGGCGAAGTGCAGCAACTCTGGTGCAGGCCTTCGATCGGCGAGCCGCGGGGTGATCGATACCGGGACGAGTGTCACCGTCCGGAGCGCGCCGCCATCGGCGAGGACCCGCCGGAGTGCATCGGTGATGGTGACGTAGGTGTCCAGCGGGGTGAGCGGGTGCGCCGACCGTAGGTCCGTCGGGTCCGTTGACGGCGCGGGCACCTCGCAGTGCCCCTCATCCCCATAACAGCCACCGTGACCGAAGACGGTGAACCGGCCGGCGTAACCCTGCTCTGCCGTCCGGGGGGTACCGGCGGTCGCCGCCGGGTTGTTCAGGAACAGGCGGACCTCGTAAGAGATCCCGGAATGATCCACTCCGGTGATGACCACGTCGGCCCGGGTGAACGGGGTAAGGCCCTCCTCGCCCGGGAACGGGAGATCGGCTAGCAGGGTTTGCTCGGTCTCGCCCGCGCGGGTGGCGGCCGCTGTGACCATCGTTCCTCCTCAGCCGATGACCTGGGCGGCGTACTCATAACCCAGCTTAGAGATGTCCAGGACCTGGCGCACCGTCACCGGCCACGGCGCCAGCGCCTGGTCCAGCAGGCCGGCTGGCGGGTTAGCGCCACGAGGGCTGATCTGCCACAGGTACCACAGCCGGTCGATCATCGAATGGTGCGCCCAGAACACCGGATCGTAGGCGGCGATCGGCACCGCCGACATCGCCCCGCCCACCCAGCCGTGCACGCCATTGTGGATACCTTCCGCAATCGCGCTGAATCCGCTGAACGTGGTGGAATTCAGCGCCCGGGCCACGGTTTGCGCGCGGGGCAGTTCGTCAGGCACGTCCGGATCGCGTACCGTCACCGGACTTGGCCCGTCGGTTATCGCGCCGGGAAGATTTTCCCGCACCGCCGCGAGGTCAGCCTCATCCAAAGTTACCGGCCCGGCCGCCAGCGGATTATCCCCGGCCTCCGGTTGGGCCAGGTAACCTGCGGGCAGGCCCTCAGCGTGCGCCGCCGAAGATGTCCAGTCCCACCAGGGGAGACTGACCGCCACGGCCTGGTCATCCCGGGCCCGGCGCAGCGCGTCGGTCAACGCCCGCTCGAAGAAGTACAGGTAGGCGCGATGCCAGGGCAGGAACAGCAGCGTGCCGTGCTGGCAGTAGACGGGTAGCGGCAACCCGTGCAGCCCGGCATAGAAGGCGTAGCCGCGGTCGTCATGCAGGTCGTATACCGCCGCGAAAGCATCCCGCAGGTCCGACAATTCGGTAGCGCCCAGCGTCCCAACGCTTTTCCGTATCCCCAACGCAACCCCCCTCGACCGCGTGCCCAGCCCACCCCTGCAAGCGCCAACCCTCATCATTACATGAGGCCTGCCATACATCGACCCGCTAGCCCGCGCGAGCGAAATCTCCGGCCGTGTGCCTAAGTCTTTAAACCATCGATGTCCTCGAAACGACGGCCGGTCGGCGGATGACCCATCCATTCTCCTAAGTGGGTCCCAGAGCACCGGAAATGCGCGGCGACTTTCTCATCGTCGGCGACCAGGTCGACGATCTCCATCGTGCAGTCAGGGAAAGAGTACCGGAAGGGCCCGACCCAGCGGCGTGCGGCCACGGCAAACTCCCCAGTGGCTACTTCGTCGAGCACATCCAGGTTGCCGGGGTTGACTGCCCCCTCACCAGACTCCGGACCAGCAGCTTGTTCTGTTCGGCCGTCATTGACAACCCTCATTTCAGCGTGCGCGGCACCCGCCAAGGCAGGCACGGCATGGCGGGTGGTTGCTGGCTGCCGTCGGTGCCGGGATCAGGCTGTGACCCGGACTTGAGTTCCCCTCGCTGCTGTCTGGGCCGGTCACGGCGCCGTGCAGCATGCACCGTGGACCTCGCCGCAGTCATTTGCCTCCGTGACCACGCCATGGGCCCCGATGAGCAACTGGCCGCCGACGATGCAGGGCTCGATGGTGCTGATCTTGGCCCAGCAGCGTCACACGGGCCGCGCTCAGGGGGGCGTGACCAGACGGGCGGTTTCCGGCGCGCCACGTTCCAGGTTCTGCCCGCCGAGTAACACTATGACCCGGCTGAACGCTATGACCTTGGGGGAAAGGCGTGATTCCGCCCGCGTGGTCAGCGGCTGGCCTTAGTAAAGCCCGGTTTGTTCCGCCCGGGTCTCACCAGGGGAGGTAGCCAGCGATGGTCCGTCGTTCCGCTATTTTTGTGGCGCTGCTCGCTGTGACGGCAGCCCTTGCCGTCCCCACACTCGCTAGTGCGCTGTCGGCCGAGAGCAAGGTGACGGTGGGCAGCCCAGCTACGCCGTACCTGCCCAACGGCTCGAACGAGCCTGCGCTCGCGATGGATGCGAATCATCCGGCGGTGCTGGCCGCCGGTGCCAACGATCTGGTCGACAGCGCGCCGTGCCAGGGCAGCAGTTGTGACCTCACCCCCGACATCGGCATCTCTGGGGTCTATTTCTCCTTCGATAGCGGCACCACGTGGACGCAGCCGGCCTACACCGGCCTGACGGCGCAAAACGGCACCACCCACGTTGGCCCGATCCACACCCTGCCCGGTTACTTCGAGCACGGGATGTCCTCCCACGGCGACCCGGCGCTGGCGTTCGGGCCCAGGCCCGGCCCGAACGGGTTCTCGTGGGCGAACGGGTCCCGGCTGTATTACGCCAACCTGGCGTTCCCGCTCAGCACCGCGCCCGGCTTCGCGGGCGCCTCGGCGGCCGTGGTGTCGCGCACCGACAACGTGGCCGCTGCCGCCGCCGGCGACCAAAGTGCCTGGATGGACCCGGTGATCGCCAGCAAACAGAACGCCGCGCTGCTGTCCGACAAGGACGACATCTGGGCCGACAACGCGTCCTCGAGCCCGTTCTTCGGCAACGTCTACCTGTGCAACGTCGCCTTCCGCGGCACCAACTCCCGCCCCGAGCCCGTCGTGCTCAACACCTCCACCGACGGTGGCAGTACCTGGCGCCAGCGCCAGCTCAGCCCCGCCACCAACAACGCCCAGACCGGCGGGCGGCAGGGCTGCGCCATCCGCACCGACAGCGCGGGCGTGGTCTACGTCGTCTGGGAAGGCACCGACACCAAGACCGGCCAGAGCGTGTTCTTCCTGGCCCGCTCGTTCGACGGCGGCAACAACTTCGACAAGGCCCGGGAAATCGCCACCGTGCACGACGTCGGGGTGCCCGACCCGGTGTCCGGGCGGATCGTGTTCGACGGATTCGCCGGCACCCGCACCGACAGCTTCCCCAGCCTTGCCATCGCCAACGGCGCGCCCACCGGCACCGACGCCACCAACACGATCGTGCTCACCTGGCCCGACGGCGCGCTCAACCACGAGCAGGCGCTCGTGCAGACCTCCGCCGACCGCGGCCTGACCTGGACGGCCCCGGTCAACGCCGCCGCCGCAGGCGACCGGCCCGACAACCCGGCGGTGGCGATCTCGCCCACCGGCACCGACGTGTACCTGGTCTACAACGCCTACCTGCAACCATTCCAGACCACCACGGCCAGCCCACGCCGGATGCAAGGCGTCACCCGCCACGCCGACGTCGGGCCGGGCGGTGCGCTCGGCAGCTTCACCACCCTGCACCGGGCAGCGGTGGGCGACGCCAGGGGCACGACCAGGACGCTCAACCGCGAGGCGATCTACGACTACCAATACGCCGCAGCCTCACGTAACTACGGGGTGACCGTCTGGATGGACGCCCGCGACGCGACCGACTGCCCCGCAGTGGACGCCTACCGGCAGTCCCTGATCGACCAGTCCCCCATCGCCGCACCGTCCCCGCTGACCGACTGCCCGCCCGGCTTCGGCAACCTCGACAACTACAGCGGCTCCTTCCCCGACCCCACACCCTGACGGCACAGGGCTGAGCTGGCCGCGGCCGCCCAGGCACCACACCCTGGACGGCCGCGGCCGCTCCCCTGCCCATTGCGCGGCCAGGCCGCTTCGCGTGCCACCGCAGCCGATGTGATCTTCGGGCCCGGATGCCGCAACACCGTAGATGTGATGAATGGCACCAAGGGTCTGTCTCCGCAGCCTAAGAGGCCGCCGGCCAGACCAGGCCACTCACCGTCGAGGAGCCGTATCTCCAGCCGCGCTCCATGCGGCTAGATGTGGGCGTTCGCGTCAAGCGCGGCCGATGCATAAACCAGCCTGTTGCACAAAGACTGCCCGTCGAGCCTTGGTGGGGAGTGAGGGCTGTTAACGTCGGCTTTCGGCTGCTGAGTGGAGCGACCGCGCCTCACGCGAAGCCAACTGGCGCCTGCGTGGAGATCGTTTTCGTCGGGATCCGTTTATGCGACAGGCTGAACCATGTTTATGCGACAGGCTGAGACATACGGCCTCGCCCCTTCCCAGCCCGGCTCTAGTCGGGATTGCCACCGCTGCGGCGAGCTCTTGATAACCGCGCGCCGACAGGCGCCGACCAGGTCGCGGCCGTCTTTGCGGATCTCGGCCCGCAGCTGGGAGGGACGGTGATCCCGCGGGTGGCGGCGAATGCTTCAGCGATCTCCCCGGGGCCGAACAGTTGCAGTGCCTGCTGGTAGACCAGTTCCGGTGATGTGCGCAGGGCAAGGACCAGCATCATGTTCGCCAGGTCCACCACCTGGCGCCAGGGGAGGGCCGCACTTGGCAGAATGCCACGTCGATCAGGTAGACCTTCCCGTCGCGGGCCAGCAGGTTGGAGGGCTTGACGTCGCGGTGGGCGATGCCGGCGTTCCACAGGCTGCGGATGATGGACAGGGCGTCCCAGATCGTGTCCCGGCTGACCTCCGCATTAAGGATTTCCGTTCCCCCGGCGAGGAACTCGGCCACCAGCAGGTACTCCCGCTCGGGGGTGAGCTCGACGAACCCGTAGGGGACGGCGGACGGGACGCCCACGTCGGCCATCAGCCGCAGCATGTAGTCCTCATACTCCACCAGCCGCCGCACGGAGTTGAAGGGCTTTTCGTCTTCCAGCGCCCCGTACAGCATCATCCGGCCCAGCTTGTACCACCGGTCCGACCGCAGGTGGGTCAGCGCGTACAGCTTGCCGAACAGGGCGGCCGGGGGCTGGCTAG
>DASYQM010000539.1:0-5190 GCA_036005525.1 Streptosporangiaceae bacterium | reverse complement strand
CGGCCGTGCCCGCGTGGACCGGGTTCATCAGCTTCATCGTCTCGATGATGGCGACCACCGTGTCGGCGGCCACCTGGCTGCCGATCTCTACGTAGGGCGGTGCGCCCGGCTGGGGCGCTCGGTAGAAGGTGCCGAGCAACGGCGCCCGCACCTCGCTCAGGTTCCGCTGCGGCCCCGCTCCGGTGCCGGTGCCGCGGCCCGCGGCCCCCGCAGGCTGGCTGGCAGCGTCGCTGGCAGGCTGCCCGGCCGGGCCAGTGGCCGCCCCGGCTGCGGCCGGCGGCCCCGGCTCGCTGGGCGGCGAAGGTGGAGCTGGCGGCGCTGATCCGGTGGGCGGCCCGGGTCTGGTGGGCGGCCCGGGTCCGGTGGGCGGCGCGGGTCTGGTGGGCGGCGCGGGTCCCGCCGGCGCCGGCCTGGCCGCTACGTGTGTCTCCTGTGCCCAGCCGCCGTCTGCTGCCCGCTGCAGCCGCAAGGTGAAGCGGCTGGTCTCCAGGGTGAGCTCGTCAAACGGCAACGTGTCCAGGAGATGCAGGATGTCCTGCACGTCCTCGGCGCTCAGCGACGTCGGCGCCATCGCCGCCGTCAGGGCGTCGGGCCCCGGCTTTGCCGGGCCGCGCGGGTCCGCGGAGCGGCCCGGGCTCGCAGGGCCGCTGGAGCTCCCCGGGCCGGTCGAGGTCACGGGGCCGCCATGCGGCCCGGAGCGCTGAGCCGGCCGAGGACGTGATCGAATGCCCGCGCCGTGGGCGCCGCGACAGGGCTAGTGGCCCGGCTGGACCACACGGTCTCCGGGCGGCTCTGGAGCAGGACGATCTGCGGTCCACTGCCGCCATGAATGGCCCACTCGACATCCTGCGGCGTCCCGTAGTGGTCGCTGACCCGGCGGCCGAGGTCGGCCAGCGCCAGGATCTCCCCGTCCTCCAGGCAGGGCACGTCGCGCAGCGGCAGCGGTACGTCCCGCAGGCATACCCCCGGCGCGGACGGGTTCCGCTGGTGGTGGCACAGCTTCGTGGCCACTTCCCGCTTCACGATCTCCCCGGTCACCTTGCTCACGACGTAGGTGTCGGGCGTCACCACCCCGCTGACCACGGCCGATCCCAGCCCCCAGCTCGCCTCGATCACGATGACCGACGCGTCGCCGGTGACGGGGCTGCGGGTGAACAGCACGCCCGCGCAGCGGGGGTCGACCATCAGCTGAACCACCACGCCCATGGCGAGGCCCTCTTCCAGCACCCCCTGGTGCCGCCGGTAGGTCACCGACTCGACGCTGTACAGGCTCGCCCAGCAGCGGCGGACGTGCTCGGCCACCGCGTCGGCGCCCGTCACCCACAGGTAGGTGTCCTGGAGCCCGGCAAAGCTCGCGCTCCCGCTGTCCTCGCCGGTCGCGCTGGAGCGCACCGCGACCGGGACATCCCCGGCTGGTGCGGTCGGCCTACCCGGCCCGGACTGGTGCGGCAGGGCCCGGTAGGCCTCTGCGATCTCGTCGCGCAGCCTGGCCGGGAGCGGCGCGTCGACGATGCGGCTCCGCACATGCGCGCTGACGTCCGCGATGGCGCCGTCATCGTCCGCGGACAACCCTCCGACCTGCCGGGGGATTGCCCCATCGGGGTCCAGCACCTGCAGCGCGTGACGGAACGCGCCAGTCGTTACGGCGAATCCGGCTGGCACCGGAAGGCCCGCCGCGGCCAATTCGCCCAGACCGGCGGCCTTGCCGCCGACCGAGGGCCGGTCATCGCTGCGCAGATAAATGAGCGGACGCGTGAGATGGGGGGATATCATCACGCGCCCGCTCAGTCCAGGATGGTGACCACGCCCCGGTCACCGTCGACACGTACCCGGTGCCCTGTCCTGATCCGTCTAGTGGCCTGCCCGGTCCCGACGACCGCCGGCATCCCGTATTCGCGGGCGACGATGGCGGCGTGAGACATGGTCCCGCCGATGTCGGACACGGCGGCCTTGATCTTCCCGAAAACCGGGCCCCAGCTCGGCGCCGTCACCGGGCAGACAAGGATCTCGCCATCGCGGATCTGCCCGATCTCGTTGACGTCATGCAGCACCCGGGCGGTTCCCTCCACGATCCCCGACGAGGCGGCGTAGCCGCGCACCTCCTTCTCGTTGCCGGAGCTGGCCTGGCTGTACCAGGACTCGATCGTGTCCTGGGTGATGCCCCACAGCATCTGCACGGCCGGGTCGTTGAGCGCCTCCGGCACGGGGCCGAGCGCCGGCGGTGGCGACCACGAGCGAAGCGCCTCCAGCGCCCGCTTCCGCTCGGCGATGATCGGCCGCAGGTGAGCGGCACCGAGCGGCTCGCCGCCCGAGGCCCACGCCAGCATCACGTCGGCGATCGCCTGGTCGATCTCGTAGTGCTGGAGGTGGAAGACGTCCTCCGCCTCCTCGAGCACGCCACGGCTGGTGAGCAGCTCACCGAACGCCCGTATCTTCTGGAAGAACCGCGTCGTGAACCAGTGCTCGCAGTAGAACTTGTGGTCCTCCACGTAGGGGAAGACCAGCCGGCACACCCCGAGCATCTGGTCGAACGCGGCGCGGTCCTCCTCGGTGGCCAGCAGGGCGCGGTATTCGGCGGCGATGCGATCCCGCTCTGCCACCAGTTTGCTGGTGGGCCGCTCCAGCGTCTCGCCGGCGCCCACCTGGCGGACATAGCGGGTCAGGGCGGCGAACGGGACCGCAAGGTTCTCGTTCCAGCTCAGGTGGTGGTGGTAGAAGCCGTCGCCGGTCGACACGTGGAACCAGGGATGGCGCGCCGCGTCGAAGGCCGCGAGCCACTCGCGCCCCGCCTCACCGCGTTCGGCCAGCCGGGCGAGCACCGTGCCCGGGTCGCAACCCTCCGGGAACTCATCAGCCAGCCCGGACTCGACCGCCAGCCGGGCGAGACGCTTCAGCTCGTCGTCCGGCCGGTACATGATCACGTCGATGCCGGCCACCATGCGGGCCACGGTCTGCTCGCTGATCTCGGGGAACGCGTTCTTGCAGAACTCGAAGAAGACCACGTACGCGCCGTAGCCGAGCATGAGGAACTCGGTGTGGTGGTGCCACATCTTGGAGAAAAGGTCGAGGCACCGGTGGAAGTTCTCACGCACGTAGTGGTTCTGGGCCACGCCGGTCGACTCCGTGACCACGCGCGGGTCCTCGAACTCATCGAGCGGGGGCACCGTGACGGCCTCGATCTCGCTGATCAGGCCCGCGATGCGGGCCTTCCAGCCCTCGTAGAGGCGGTCCCAGTTCTGGTAGTAATAGCCGGCCCGCTCGTTGAAGATCGCGGCCCGGCGGCCGATCTCTTCCGGATCGGTGACCGGGATAGCGGTGATGTAGACCCGTCCGTTCACGATCCTGTGCTCGATGCCGAGCGTGGTCGGCAGGACGAACACGCGGGTGGTGTTCGCACCGATCGCGGTGTAGGGGATCTCGGCCGTGATCGCGTCGAACGCGGGCATGGGCTCGGGGAAGTGCATCGAGTTGTAGAACCAGAAGCGGTTGTCGTCACCGGGCTGGAAGCGGGTGAAGTACGGGTACATCGACCGCCAGTTCTCGGCGCCCGGAACGTCCTCGATCGCCGACGGCAGCTGGAAGCTGCGCCGCTGGCCGCCTGGTTCCATGGCTTTCCTCCCGAGTTACACGCCCGAAGCTGGCATAGCCTCCTGGGAATGACAAGGAAAATCTGACAACTTTTCACTGTGAGAAATTGTGACGGAAGCACAACTCTTCCGCCGGTGGGAGCAGGACGGTGCGGCACTACAAGGTGAAGCCGATCCAGTCGCTGGAACGGGGCTTGCACGTGCTCGCCAAGCTGCGGGAAATGCGCGCCGCCAGCCTGCATGACCTGCACCAGGCCACGGGCATACCGAAACCCACGCTCACCCGCATTCTGTACACGTTGTACCGGCAGGGCCTGGTGTGGCAGCGGATGGCGGACGGCGCGTTTCTGCCGAGCCACCTCATGCTGCAGCGGGGCCGTCTCGACGACACCGCATGGCTGGTCGAAATCGCCTCGCCGGTCCTGGAGCGCCTGTGTGAGCGGGTGATGTGGCCGTCGGTTCTGTCGGTGCCGCGCCTGGACCACATGGAGGTGGTCGAGACCAACAGCCCGCGCGCGTACTTCGACGAACTACCGGCCGGGCCCATCGGCTTCCGGGCCAACCTGCTGCGCTCCGCCTCGGGCCGCGCCTACCTCGCGTTCTGCCCGGACGCCGAGCGGGAAGCCGTGCTCCGGCGGCTGCGGGACCGCGACGGCGTCGGCCACGAGCTGGCACACGACCCGGTGGCGGTGCGCCGCATCGTGGCGGCGACCCGGCGGCGCGGCTACAGCGTGCGGGCGCCGGACTTCGGGGGCCACTACAGCAAGACCCGCCGGGACGTCGACGATGGGCGGAGTTCCATTGCCATGCCGGTCCGTTCCGGCGGTCACGTCCTTGCTTGCGTCAACCTGACCTGGCGGCGCAAGGCACTGACGCTCACCCAGGTGGTGGACAGGTACGCCGGCGACCTCCGCACGGCCGTCACCACGATCGAGTGCCGGCTGGACGCCTCGGGGGCAGCGGCGGCCGAGAGCGTGGCGGGCCTGCCGTAGCCGCGCCTGTCCCGGTGGGCTGTGGCCGGCTGGTCTCGGTGGGCTGTGGTCGGCTGGTATCGGTGGGCTGTGGTCGGCTGGTTTCGGCGGGCTGTCGTGGGCTGGTTTCGGCGGGCTGTCGTCGGCTGGCCGGCCCGCCCCAGCGGACCTGCTGCTGTTACGTCACGGCGCCGGCGAGGGCGCGCCACCCGGCGCGGGGCAGGGCTGGCTCGCCGGTCAGCACCTGGACGCACACATGGTCGGCGCCGGCCTGGTGGTGCTCGGCGACCCGGCGGGCGATGGCCGTCTCGTCGCCCCAGGCGACCAGTGCGTCCACGAGCCGGTCGCTCGCCTGGCCGATGTCGTCGTCGGTGAATCCCAGCCGGAGCAGATTCGCGACGTAGTTCGGCGCCTGCAGGTAGATGTGCAGGGCGGCACGGGCGATCTCGCGGGCGGGCGCCGGGTCGGTCTCCAGGACCACCATCTGCTCGGGAGCCAGCAGCGGCCCGTCGCCGAGGATCTCCCGCGCCTGGTGGGTGTGATCGGGCGTCACCAGATAGGGGTGTGCGCCGGCGGTCCGGCGGCCGGCCAATGCCAGCATCCGCGGGCCGAGCGCGGCCAGTGCTCGGCCG
>DASYQM010000538.1:0-7854 GCA_036005525.1 Streptosporangiaceae bacterium | reverse complement strand
TTCTTTCCGGAATGGCGGAGTGAGTCGATTCGGTCAGGGGCTGGCTGGAATGCGGACAAGACAGGGAAGGGCCGCTCGCGGTGGAGGGCAAGCTCTTATGAGGTCACGCCCAGCGGGTCAGGTGGTGCTCCGGGGACGGCCGGCGAATCGTTCGAAGGCCAGCACGGATGCGGCAGCCGATTAGCGGGCCAGGCCGCCCCCGGAAGTGAGTCTTAGCCGGCGGGCGGTCGCAGGCAGGGGTAGACCTCGCGGGCGACGTACCGTTTCAGGCAGCGGATGATCTCTTTCTTCGCCAGGCCTTCTTTGCTGCGCCGGTCCACATAGGCGCGGGTGGGCGGGTGCGAGCTCATCCGGGTGATCACGATCCGCCACAGGGCGTGGTTGGCCTGCCGGTCGCCGCCGGGGTTGAGCCGGTGGCGGGTAACCCTCCCCGAGGACGCGGGGATCGGGGCGGTGGCGCACAGGTGCGCCCAGGCGGCCTCGGAGCGCAGCCGCTCGGGGTGGTCACCTGCGGCGACCAGGAGCAGGGCCGCGGTGTCCGGTCCGACGCCGTAGAGGCCGAGCAGGCCGGGCGCGCGGGCGGTGACGAGCGGGACGATCAGCTCATCAAGGCGCCCGAGCTGGCCGTCGAGGAATTCGGCGCGCCTTCCCAGCTCACGCAGCGCGATCCGGGTGGCATAGCCCACGACGTCACCGGGGCGGGGCCGCAGCGCGGCCAGCTCGGCCACCAGCCCGCCGGCGGTGTGCCCGGTGAAGCGGACCCGGATGTCGTCAGGGCCGGTCAGGACTAACGACCTGGCCTGGTTGACCGTCTGGGTCCGCCCGGAACGGGCGGTGCGCTTGGCGACCATCAGCGCCTGGATCGCCTCGACCGAGCCGTCCCGGCCCTTCGGCGCGCCAGCTGCCCGGCCTGACTGGGCGGCCCGGGCGGCGCTGATGGCATCGAGGGGATCGGACTTGCCCTGCCGGCGGCGGTCCTGCCGGTCGGAACGGTCGACCTCCACGACCCGCACCCCGGCCCCGGTGATGTGGCGGGCCAGGCCAGCGCCGTAGCTGCCGGTCCCTTCGACCCCGACCAGGCACACCGTGCCGAAGCCGCCCAGCCAGTCCAGCAGCCGGGTATAGCCACCCGGGGTGGCCGGGAACTCCTGCACGCCGAGCAGCCCGCCGGTGGGATCCAGCGCGGCAGCCACGTGCACGTCGGCGTGAGTGTCCACGCCGCCGGTGATGGCGGGTGTCTCTACGATGGTCACTGTCATCCCTTTCTTAGGTTGAGGGATGGCACGCACTCGCTGGCCGCCCGGACCTGTGAATCCCGGCCTCTTGCCCAGGCCAGGCAGATCAGACCGGCAGCGCCGGTGGGTGCCATAAACCTGGGGCCCGGCCGACAGATCGTTATCAAGACAGCCCGAGCGGCGTCGGCCGATTCGGAGGTCAGGCCGGGACCCAGGCCTCCGACGCTACGCCCCCACCAAGTCAAAACCAGGGAAGCAGGGCCGGAAGCACTACTCACATCCTCCCTGCCGACTCTGTACGCCTGGCTGTGCCCGGGGCTGGGATGGGTACGGAGCACATATCGGCCGATTCTGGCGCGGTCTCTGCTGCGCTGTCGTTCCTGGCCTCATTTGCACTGCCTGTGGCGCGCTGGCGAGGTCGCGGGTTGATGTTCCCGGCGGGATTTGGACGACGTGGGGAACGCTAGAACGCGGGTCCTGTTAGCGCGGTCATGGCGGTTCACCGGCTGCCAGCAGCTGGTATGCGGGATTGATCATGACGGGCCGGCCGTTCTCGGTACCGATGCGGCCGCTGAGCCGGAGCCGCGACCCGCAATAGACGCCTGCGATGTGCGAGCGGCCGTAGAACAGGGCGGTCAGGTGCCCGGTCGGGTCCTCGATTTCGTAGGCGAGGACGGTGTTCTGCTCGGTGGGGCGGATCTCGATAGTGCGCACCCGTCCTTCGACGGTGGCTCGCACTCCTCTGGTCAGCGACGCGATGGGGCGGATGAGTTGCGGCGTCGCGGAACTGCGGGACCCGTCGGCGGTGCTGGACGCCGGCGTGCCGGATGGTGGTGGGGCGGCTTTGCTGCCGGGCGGCGCCTGGGTGGCTGGGGTCTGGTCAGGCATGTCTGGGGCTGGGGCGGCGCCGGCGCGGCCGCGGTCGTTTACCAGTTGCTCGGGCTCTTCGGTCAGCTGGCCGTTGCGCTGGCTGAGTCTTTCTAGCCTGCCGCGCACGTCGAATGGGACGATCGTGGCCGCTGCGTGCGGGATCTGGCTCACCGCGGCGGCGATCTTGTCGGCGGTGTGGTCGTGCAGCAGCCGCCCGAGCAGCGGGTTGAAGCTGCGCCTGGGCAAGACCACGGTGACTCCGACGCCGGGCAGCGCGGCCTCCTCGCTGACCAGCTTGGCGGCTGCCCGGACGAGGCGGCGGTCGGGGTTGTCGACAAGGTCGAGCGTGATGCGGGTGTTGGCCCGCACCCAGTCCTGCCGTAGCGCGTCGGCGTGCCGTCTGTCGATGACGAAGTGCACCGCGCGCAGGGTGGTCGGCCGCAGGCTGCGGGCGTACCTGAGCGCGGCGATCGTGGCGAGGTCGAAGGCGTCCACGAAGACGTAGACGGTGCGCCGCGCGTAGGTCGGTGGCTCGGGCGGCTTGCTCCGTTTGCCGATCCGCTCGAGCACCTGGGACTCCATCCGGTATTCGCGGTTGAGCCTGATGAAGGCGATCACCAGCAGCGGGAAGACCACCACTACGAGCCAGGCGCCCTCGGTGAACTTGACGACCGCGAAGATCACGACGACGAGCCCGGTGTAGACGGCGCCGGTCACGCTGATCACGGTGTGGCGCCGCCAGCCGGGGCCCTTGTTCCGCCGGTGGTAGCGGGCCATGCCGAACCCGGCCATGGTGAAGCCGGTGAATACGCCGATCGCGTAGAACGGGATCAGGTTGTTGACCACCGCGCCGACGACGATCAGCAGTGTCAGGGAGACCACGGTGAGCACGATGATGCCGCTGGAGAACACCAGCCGGTGGCCGCGCTTGGTGAGCCAGCGCGGCAGGAACGAGTCCTCGGCGACGAAGCTGGCCAGGTACGGGAACCCGCTGAAGCTGGTGTTGCCGCCGGTGAACAGGATGAGCGCGGTCCCGGCCTGGACCGCGTAAAAGAGCACCCAGCCGAGCACGCTGGTGCCGAAGATCAGCTTCGCTTCCTGCGCCAGCACGGTCGGGTAGCCGCTTTGATACGGCACCGCGTGGGTGGCGTGCGCCAGCCACGAGATGCCCGCGATCAGGAACGCCACGATGGACCCCTGGATGACCAGGATCTGGCGGGCGTTGCGGCCCTCGGGCGGCCGCAGCGCGCTGACCGCGTTGGAGACCGCCTCGATCCCGGTCAGCGAGGAGCCGCCGTTCGCGAACGCGCGGAGCAGCACGTAAAAAACGCCCAGGGTCAGCAGGCTGGAGCCGGGATGCCCGCCGCAGCCATTGCAGTACACGCCGGTGCCGAGGGGCGCCCGGGGCAGGCCGGTGGTGGCCTCGCGGAACACGCCGACGACGATCATGAGGCCGACCGATCCGGAGAACAGGTAGGTCGGCAGCGCGAACGTCCGCCCGGCCTCGCGGATGCCGCGGAGGTTGCCGTAGCACATGATCAGGACCGCGATCACCGAGATGATCAATACGATGTGCGGGCCGAGCACGCCGGGAAGGGTGGTCAGCTGCGGGAACGCGGACACGATCGCCGCGCTGCCCGCCGCCGTCTGGACCGCGACCGTGACCACGTAGTCGATCAGCAGCGCGACCGCGGCGACCTGGGCCACCCGCGGGCCGAAGTTCTCCCTCGCCACCACGTACGAGCCGCCGGCCCTGGTGTAGACGGACACGACCTCGCGGTAGAGCAAGACCACGAGCGCGATCCCGAACAAGACGACACCGGTCATCGGCAGCAAGATCGCGAACGCCGCGGTGTAGCCCAGGACCTGCACCAGCTCGATCAGGATTTCCTCGGAGCCGTACGCGGCGGACGAGATCCCGTCGCAGGACAGCACGCCCAGCGCGAGCGGCCGCGACAGCCGCTGCTCGGCCAGCTGCTCGTTGATCAGCGGCGGGCCAATCAGCCGCCGCTTGATCGAGTAACCGAGGCTTTCTGGAAGATCCTGGGTGGCCGCGGCGGCCTGCCCAGATCCCCGCATCGTCATGCTGTGTCTTTCGCTCCGCCGGACCTGACCTGTCTTTCCTACCGGCTTGCGGCCCTGACCAGTGTTAGCGTGGCGTCAAGATCGCGGGCCTGGGCGTTAAGACGGCGTCAAGATCGCTGGATGCCGCTCGCTGCCGGGGTTGACTGGCGCGGAGATGAGCCGCAGAACCCGCCAGCGTGCGGTCGGGGCGCATGTCGCGCTGCCGGCCGCCTATGGCGGCATGTTTCTCATCGGCACCGCCGCGGCGGCCCTGCATGGCCGGTTCTCCGCGACCGGGGTGCTCGTCGCCGTCGCGATCTTGGTCACGGTGGCCTCAGCGGTCGCCGAGCCGCGTGCGGCGCCGCTGCTGGGATTGATCGGGTGGCTCACCGTGGTGGGTTTCTCCCGGCCGCCGTACGCGCAGCTGCGGCCCACCGGGCCGCTGGCCGCGCACGCGGCGGTGACGCTGGCCGCATGCAGCCTGGTAGCAGCGGGCATCGGTATGCTGGCCCGGCACCTCATGTCCTCGTTCCGCGTGCGGATCGTGCATAGCCCCAGCGGGCGCTGGCCCGGGTCGGTCGGCCCGCCCGCCGCCGGGGAGCGCGGTGGCGCGCCGGGAACGCCGGCGGCCTGGCTGGCGCCAGCTGTCCCGGCCGGCAAGGACCGCCGCCGGCAGGTGGCGGGCGTGCTGCTGGCCGCTGCCGTCCTGCCGCTGCTGACCGCGGGACTCGCGCTCGGCCGGCGCCATCTGAGCCTCGACGACGACCTGCTGATCTACCTCGTCGCCGTCGTCGCGGTCGCGATCGCCGGCGGGTTCTGGCCGGCCGTGCTGGCCGCTGTCGCCGCGAGCCTGCTGCTGAACTGGTTTTTCACCCCGCCGGTGCACACCTTCACAATCGACAAGCCGCAAAATCTCCTGGCGCTGCTGCTGTTCGTCACGGTCGCCGTGACAGTCAGCAGCGTCGTCCACCTGGCGGCCCGCCGCGCCGGTCAGGCCGCCCGCAGCGGGCGGGAAGCCGCGTCGCTGCTGGCCCTGGCGCAGACGGTGCTCGGCGGCGGCGACACCCCCGCCGCGGTGCTCGATCACCTGACCGGCACCGCGGGCGGCCGGGCCGAGCTGCTGGAGCGTGTCCGCGGCGCGTGGGTCCAGATAGCCGCCAGCGGCGACGCGCCGCAGGCTTCCGCCGCCACCTACGTCAGCGCGGGGCAGGGCCTGGTGCTGGCCGTCGCCGGGCAGCCCCAGCCGGCCGGCCCGCGGCTGCTGGACGGATTCGCCGCCCAGGCCGCCGCCGCGCTCGACCGGGAACGGCTGCGCACCCAGGCCGCCCAGGCCGAGGCGCTCGCCGAGGGCAACCGGATGCGGACCGCGCTGCTTGCTGCGGTCAGCCACGACCTGCGCACGCCGCTGGCGTCGATCAAGGCGAGCGTCAGCACGCTGCGGCAACAAGACGTGGCATGGGCCGAAGACGACCAGGCGGCGCTGCTGGCGACGATCGAGCAGTCCGCCGACCGCCTCGACGCGCTGATCGGCAACCTGCTGGACATGGGGCGCCTTTCCACCGCGTCGCTGCAGCCGTTCCTGGTGCCGGCCGCGGTTGACGAGGTCGCGCCGCCCGCGCTGCGTGGCCTTGACCAGGCGGCCCGCGTGCGGCTGTTCGTGCCGGACGGGCTGCCGCTCGTGCTCACCGATCCGGGTCTGCTGGAACGGGTCCTGGCCAACCTGTTCGCCAACGCCCTGGCGTACTCGCCGCCGGACAAGCCGCCGGCGATGCGCGCACACCGCGTAGGCGACACGATCGTGCTCGAGGTCACCGACCACGGCCCGGGTGTGCCGGACGAATGGAAGCAGCGAATCTTCGAGCCGTTCCAGCGGATGGGCCCGAACTCTGGGACGGGGGTGGGGCTGGGGCTGGCCGTGGCCAAGGGGCTCGCCGAGGCCATGGGCGCGTCGCTCGAGGCAGCCGACACGCCCGGCGGCGGGCTGACGATGCACGTCACCCTCCGGGTTGCCGACAAGGCCGCCAGCTCTTCGCTGCTGGCCGACCGGTGACCCGGGTCCTGGTCATCGACGACGAGAGATCAATCCTGCGCACGTTGCGGATCAACCTCACCGCACGCAAATACGAGGTCGTCACCGCCGCCGACGGCGCGTCCGGGCTGGCCGCCATGGCGCGGGCCCGTCCCGACGTGCTGATCCTCGACCTCGGCCTGCCGGACATGGACGGCGCGGATGTGATCAAGGGCGTCCGCGGACAGACATCGACCCCGATCATCGTGCTGTCGGCCGCCGGCCAGGAAAGGACCAAGGTAGCTGCGCTCGACGCCGGCGCCGACGACTACATCACCAAGCCGTTCGGGATGGACGAGCTGCTGGCCCGGCTGCGCGCGGCCGTGCGGCGGGCATCGCCCGCGCCGGACGAGCCCGTCGTGGCCACCGAGGACTTCACGGTCGACCTGGCCGCCAAGCGGGTGACGCGTGACGGTCGTGACGTGCGGCTCACTCCCACCGAATGGGGTCTGCTCGAAGCCCTCGTCCGCAGCCAGCTGGTGACCCAGCGGCAGCTCCTCCAGGGAGTCTGGGGCGAGCAGTACCAGACCGAGGGCAACTACCTGCGGGCCTACATCGCCCGCCTGCGCAGGAAGCTGGAGCCTGACCCATCGCGGCCGCGCTACCTGCTCACCGAGTCCGGCATCGGGTACCGGTTCAGCGGCGGCTGACAGCGCCAGGGCACAGCAGCTCAGGTGAAATGCATCAAGTCGTCCCGCGAGCACGGGCAAACACCAAGTAATGATCACTCGTGATTGAGCCTGGGCGGAGACCGAAATTGAGCGGCCGGGCAGATTCGCCTATCGCTGCCTTGCCGCGGCGCGGTGGCCCGCTTTTCTCAGGCGGCTGGCTTGGGCTGGTCGCGCAGGATCTGCTCTGGGGTCAGTGGCCGGTGCCAGAACATCCAGGCGAGGCGGCCATGCCGGAATTCGCGGGCCAGGGCGGGCGGCGGTATGGCCAGGACCGGGCACTGGGCGTAGGCCTGGCAATAGCGGCTCACCCTGGAAAGGCCATCCGGGCCAGCGCGCCGCGGCGGCCCGCGCCCACCACCAGCACATCGCCGGGGCGGCGGGCAAGGTTGATCAGCACCCAGCCGGGCGGGCCCCGCTCGATGTGCGGCTGCACCAGCGGGTCGCCGGGAACCTCGCCCCACACGGCGATGAGCGCGTCCCGGAGCCGCCGGCAGGCGAGGTTACGCCATACCTGGCGCAGCTCACCCGACGGATGGACCCGCTCGGCGTATTCACCGCCGGGCAGCTCCCAGGCCAGCACCGGGATCAAGACCGCACCGTGGGCGCGGGCCATGCCCTCCCCATAGCGCAGCGCCTGCAGGCTGCCCGGGGAGCCACTCGTCCCGACGATCACCCGGCCGACGCCAGACACTGTTCTACCCGTTCCCGCGCTGGCGATTGAGTCGTTCCCCCGTTGCCCTCCCGGGCTCCTTCGGCGTGAGCCTTGCCACGGCCCGGTGGGCGTCGGCCTGGAGGCGGGCGAAGATGGCGTCGCTGACCCGCCGTTTCAGGGAACGGAGCGCCTCTTTGGGGGTCTTGCCCTCGGCTAGCTTGCGCTCGTAATAGGCGCGGCCGTCGCTGTGGCGGTGGCTGATCTGGGCGACCGCGGCCATGTGGATGGCGTGGT
>DASYQM010000537.1:0-46453 GCA_036005525.1 Streptosporangiaceae bacterium | reverse complement strand
GCCGGATACGGGCTCCGCTGGTTCACACCGGTGGCGGAGGTCAGCCTGTGCGGGCATGCCACCCTGGCCAGCGCCCACGTCCTGTACGAGACCGGGCTGGTGGAGCCGGCCGCGCCGGTCCGGTTCGATTCGGTGAGCGGGCCACTGACCGCGCGCCGCGAGGACGGCCTGATCGTGCTCGACTTCCCGGCCCGGCCCGCCGGGCCTGCGCCGGCCCCGGATGGGGTGCTGGCTGCGCTCGGGGTGGCCAGCCCGGTATGGACCGGGCGGGCCAAGGAAGACATCATGGTGGTCCTTGCGCGGGAGGAGGAGGTGACCAGGCTGCGCCCGGACACCGCGGCGCTGGCCGGACCCGGCACCCGCGGCGTTATCGTGACCGCCCCGGCGGCCCGGCCGGACGCGGATTTCGTGTCCCGCTTCTTCGCCCCTGCCGTCGGGATTGCCGAGGATCCGGTGACCGGCTCCGCGCACTGCACGCTCGCCCCGTTCTGGGCACAGCGGCTCGGGCGGTCTAGCCTCACCGGTTACCAGGCTTCGCCGCGCGGCGGCACGGTCCGCGTGCGGGTGGAGGGCGAGCGCGTGCTGCTGGGCGGCCGCGCCGTCACCGTGCTCTTCGGACACTTGGGCGGCGCCGCGCTCCCCCGTTGACGCCGTCGCGTCAACGGCCGGCGGCGTAACCCTGCATCCCCCGGGCGTTGGCGGCGGCGTAAAGCAAACCGCCGGACCGGGCGACGGCGCTGACCCGCCCCAGCGACCACGGGGGCCGTACCGTCACCCGGTGCCCGAGCTCACCCAGCCGGGTGATCACGTCCCCGCCCGCCCGTTCCTCCACCTCCACGGCCAGCGGGGACGAATCACGTGGGTAGAAGGATGATGGGAAGTGGCGGGTGTGGAAGGCGGGGGCGTCGATCGCCTCCTGCAGGTTCATGCCGAAGTGCACGTGGTTGAGGAAGAACGACAGCGTCCACTGGTCCTGCTGATCTCCCCCGGGGGTGCCGAAGGCAAGGTAGGGCTCACCGTCACGCAGCACCAGGGTCGGTGACAGGGTGGTGCGCGGGCGCTTGGCCGGCGCCAGCGTGTTCGCCAGCCCGGGGGTCAGGGCGAACATCTGCGCCCGGGTGCCGAGGCAGAACCCGAGGCCGGGGATCACCGGCGAGCTCTGCAGCCAGCCCCCGCTGGGGGTGGCGGTGACCGTATTGCCGAACCGGTCGGCGACGTCGAGGTGGCAGGTGTCCCCGCCCCGCGCGGTGCCGCCCAGGCCGGCGGCGGCCGGGCGGGTGTCGCTCAGCCCGGGGTTGGCGAGCCCTGCCACCGGTTCCGCGGACCAGCCGCCGCCTGCCGCGCGCTTCACCGGCTCCCCGGCCGCGTACCCGGGCAGCGTGGGCTCGGCGCCGGCCGGGCTGCCCGGGCGGAGGTCCGGCGACGCCGCCGGCCCGACCAGGGCGCGGCGCCGCTCCGCGTAGTCCGCCGACAGCAGCGCGGGAAGCGGGACACCGACGGCCCGTGGGTCGCCGTACCAGGCTTCCCGGTCCGCGAACGCCAGCTTGGCGCACTCCACCACGGTGTGGATGTACTCCGCTGGAGCCATGGCGCCCAGATCGAACCCCGCGAGCAGCGCCAGTTGCTGCAGGAACACCGGGCCCTGGCCCCACGGCCCGGTCTTGCACACGGTCAGCCCGGCGTACTCGCCGGTGACCGGGGGCTCCGCGCGCGCCTGCCACCTGGCCAGGTCGTCGGGGGCAAGCAGGGCCCGGTGCGGCTCGCCGGTGATGTCCATCACCTCCGCGCGCTCCAGGTACGCCCCGATCGCCTCCGCCACGAAGCCCTGGTAGAAGGCACGGCGGGCCGCCTCGATCTGCGCTTCCCGGTCCGGTCCCGCGGCCTCCGCCTCGTCCAGCAGGCGCTGGTAGGTGGCCGCGAGCACCGGATTGGCAAAACGTGCGCCCGGCGCCGGCACCTCGTCCGCCAGGTAGATCTCGGCCGAGGTCGGCCAGTGCTCCCGGAAGGCGCCGGCCACCGACGCGATGCCGGCGCTGATATCGGGCACCACCGGATAGCCCTGCCGGGCGTAACCGATCGCGTACCCCATCACCTCACGCAGCCGCAGCCGCCCGTGGGCTGCGAGCAGCAGCATCCACGTCCCGAACGCGGCGGGGACGCAGGCGGCGAGCAGCCCGCTGCCGGGCACCAGGTCCAGCCCGAGCGCCGCGAACGCCTCTGGCGTGGCGGCTAGCGGCGCGGGCCCCTGGCCGTCCAGCACGAACACCTCACCCTGGCCGGCGTCGTAGCCGATGATGGGCACCTCGCCGCCGGGCCCGTTCAGATGTGGCTCGACGACCTGCAGCACTAAGCCCGCGGCCACCGCCGCGTCGAACGCGTTCCCGCCCTTCTCCAGCACCGCCATTCCCGCGGCCGAAGCCAGCCAGTGCGTGGAGGCGACCATGCCGAACGTGCCCGCCAGCTGCGGCCGGGTGGTGAAGGTGGACCCGTGTGGCATCATGCGCACTCCTCGGGCGGGATCGGCCGGGTGCCGGGCCTTCACACGCTACCTCCGCCGTCCGCATCGCAGATTTCGGCCAACCGCGCCCGGCGTGCCGTCAGCCGGTAGCGAAGGTCCAGCCGGATAGGCTGGCGCAGTAGCGCTTCCCAGCGACCACGGCCTTATCCGGGCCTGTCGCATCTCGCCCAGGACAGGGAGCGAGCAGACATGAGACCAGCGGCCGGCGTCCTCCGCCATCGCATCGCGGTGGCCGCCCTGCTCAGCAGCGCGGCGCTGCTCGTGGCGTGCGATACGGCGAGCCAGAGCACCGGCGGCGCCGCAGCGGCCAGCACGCCGACGGCCGCGGCCACCAGCGCCAGCGCCGCCCCCGTCTCGTCGGCCCCGGCCACCAGCAGCAGCGCCGCCGTCACCATGTGCGCCACGTCCGCGCTGAAGGCAGCGGTGAATACGGCCAAGCCGGGCGCGGCGGCGGGGAGCATCTACTACCCGCTCGACCTCACCAACATCTCCGGCAGCACCTGCACCGTGTTCGGCTACCCGGGCGTCTCGTTCGTCACCGGGCCGTCAGGCACCCTGATAGGGAGGGCCGCCACCAGGAACCCGGTCAAGCCGGCGACCACGGTCACGCTCGCCCCCGGGCAGGTCGCGCACGCGACGCTCCAGGTCGCGCAGGCGGGCAACTACGACCCGGCCCAGTGCAAGCCGGTGACCGCGCACTGGCTGCGGATCTTCCCGCCCGATCAGACCGCCCCCCTCTTCGTGAGCTTCACGACCACGGCCTGCTCAGCCCGGCTCCCGCACAGCGTCGGCAGCCAGCTCGCCGTTTCCGTCTTCCAGCCTGGGGCGAGTTAGCGAGCGCCCGTTAGCCGGCGTGCCCCCGATCGGCAGTTGCGCTGACCGTCACGTGGGCACCGCCGCGCGCGATACGGTCGGCCCCATGGATGATGACCTGTCCCCGCGACTGCGGGCTGTTTGCGATCTCAACGTCGCCGAGACGCGCGAGTTCTCCGGGCGTCACGAGTATGACGGCGCCATCCAGGATCTGTCGCCGGACGGGGTGCGCGCCGGGCTGGCGGCGCTCGCGGAGGCGGCGGGAACGGGTGACCCGCTCGAGGATGTGCACGACGAGGCGCATCTCGCCGCGTTCGAGGACTACGCCCAGGTCGTGTTCGGGGAACTGGAGCTGCACCGGCGCAACCCGCTGATCCATCTGGCCGGCCTCGATCTGTCCTGCTACGACCGGGACTACGGACCGCAGGCGGAGCGGGACCAGGCCCGGCTGTCGCAGCTGGCTCGCTGGCCGCAGGCGGTGGACGTCGCGGTCGCGTCGCTCGACCTGATGACCGCGCCGGTGGCTGCCGCCCTCCTGCAGGGCATCAGGGGCCTGGCGGCCGGCATCCCGGCCGGCACCCCGGACGCCATCGCCGAGGCGGCCCGGGCGGCGCATGAGCGGCTCGTCGCGGCCGTCGCCGACAAGGCCGCGTCCGGTGACCCCGACCCGGCCCTGGGCGGGCCGGCCCTGACCGCACTGATGAGCAGGCCGGAGCGGATGGAGGTGGATCTGGGCGCGCTGGCCGAGCGGGCCGACGCCGAACGCGACCGGCTGCGGAAACTGCTCGCGGGCAGCTGCGCCCGCATCGACCCAGGACGGCCACCGCTGGAGGTGGCGCGCGAGCTGGTCCGCGACCATCCCGACGCCGACGGGGTCATCGACGCCGCGCGGCAATGGACGCAGCGGGCGATCGACTTCACCCGGGAACGCGATCTTGTTCCTTACCATGACGGGGAGTGCCTGGTCGGGCTCGCCCCCCCGTCCCGCCGATGGGGGATGGCCATGATGGCGTGGGCCGCTCCGGGCGAGCCGGAGGGCCCGTCCTGGTACCACATCACCCCGCCGGACGAGTCGTGGCCGGAACGTGAGACGCGGGAATGGCTGGAGGTGTTCAGCGCGACAACGCTGCCGGGAATCACCGTGCACGAGGTGGCGCCCGGGCATTTCTCACACGGCCGTGCCCTGCGGCACGTGTCCAGCCCGGTCCGGCGTGTGCTGCACTCGGAAGCGTTCGTCGAGGGGTGGGCGCATTACGGCGAGGAACTGTGTGTGGAGCAGGGATTCGGCGGCGATGACCCCCGGTTCGAGATCGGCGTGTGGCTCGAGGCGCTCGTGCGGGTCACCCGGCTCGCGTGCGCGATCGGCGTGCACACCGCGGGAATGAGCGTTGCTGAAGGCGCCCGCAGGTTCGAGGCCGACACGCACCTGTCCGGCCCGGCCGCGCTCTCCGAGGCCCGGCGGGCCACCTTCGACCCGACCTACGGCCGCTACACCTGGGGCAAGCTGACGATCCTCGACCTGCGCGAGCAGGCCATGCAGCAATGGGGTGAGGGATTCACCCTGCAGCGCTTCCACGCGGCCATGCTTGCGCTCGGCTCGCCGCCGCTGGGCCTGCTCGGCACCGCCATCGTCCGCGGCTGACCCGCCGCCCCCGACCGCGGCCCCGAGTCATGATCACGAGTCGGGGCGAGCTTGACGGGGCGGGTGGAGCGGGACCATTCTTTGACTATGTCAACCGATTCTTTGACATCGTCAGCGACTGGCGCCGGAACCGGCGATCCGGCCGGTCCGGTGACCGATGGCCAGGTCGCGGCCGTGCGTGAGTTCAACCGGTTCTACACCAACGTGATCGGCCTGCTCCGGGAGGGGCTCCTGGACACGCCCTACTCCCTCACCGAGGCCAGGATCCTGTTCGAGCTGGCCCGGGAGGGCGAGGCCGAGACCGCTGTCCTGCGCCGGTGGCTCGACATCGACGCGGGCTACCTGAGCCGCCTGCTGGCCAGGTTCGAGACCGACGGGCTGGTGCACCGGGCCCGTTCCACCGCCGACGGGCGGCGCCAGGTCATCGGCCTCACCGCCAAGGGCGAGACGGCCTTCGCGGACCTCGACGCGCGCTCGGGCGATCAGATCCGTGCCCTGCTCGCCGCGCTCGGCCCAGCGGACCGGCAGCGCCTGACCGGGGCCATGGCCAGCATCCGGGAGATCATCGAGCCGGCTCCCCGTCCCGTTGCGTTCGTGCTCCGGCCGCCCGCGCCCGGCGACCTGGGCTGGGTGGTGCAGCGCCACGGCGCCCTGTACGCGGCCGAGTACGGCTGGGACGCGTCCTTCGAGGCACTGGTGGCCCGGATCGTCGCGGACTACGCCAACCGGGGCGATCACAGCCGGGAATCCGCCTGGATCGCCGAACTGGGCGGCGAGCCCGCCGGGTGCGTGTTCTGCATGCGCAAGACCACGACCACCGCTCAGCTGAGGCTGCTGCTCGTCGAGCCGCGGGCCCGTGGCCTGGGCGTGGGCGCCCGCCTGGTCGCCGAGTGCGTCTCCTTCGCCCGCCGGGCCGGCTACCGCGAGATCGTGCTGTGGACCAACGACGTGCTGGACGCCGCCCGGCGGATCTACCAGCGGGCGGGCTTCCAGCTTGCGGGGTCCAGCCCGCACCACGGCTTCGGCCACGACCTGGTGGAGCAGGACTGGCGGCTGCCGCTCACCTGACGCAGGTCACCAGCCCCGCGGCCGGGGAAGAAGCCACGTCCTGAACTGAAACACCCGGCCCGGCCGGCCGCCCGAACGGCGGTACCGTGCTGATCATGTCCAGCTACCGCCAGGTCGGCACCGTGCTCACCGACCACATCTTCGCCGTCCCGCTCGACCATGACCGGCCCGGTGGCGAGCAGATCGAGGTGTTCGCCCGGGAGGTGGTCGCGGCGGACCGGTCGCCGGCCGGCCTGCCCTGGCTGCTGTTCCTCCAGGGCGGCCCCGGTTTCGGCGCCCAGCGCCGGCACGGCCGCGACGGCTGGCTCGACCGCGCGCTCAGCGGCTACCGGGTGCTGCTGCTCGACCAGCGGGGCACGGGCCGGTCCACCCCGGCCACCAGGCAGACGCTGGCCCGCTTCGGCACCGCCGCCGACCAGGCCGACTACCTCGCGCACTTCCGCGCCGACGCGATCGTCCGGGACGCGGAACTGGTCCGCAAGGCGCTCACCGGCGGCGAGCCGTGGAGCGTGCTCGGCCAGAGCTACGGCGGCTTCTGCACCGTGACGTACCTGTCGCTGGCGCCCGAGGGCATCCGGGAGGCCTTCATCACCGGCGGCCTGCCCGGGCTGGACGCCACCGCTGACGATGTCTACCGCGTCACCTACGGCAAGGTCAGGGCGAAGACCCGGGCTCACTACGCGCGCTACCCCGGCGATGTGGACCGGGCCCGCCGGGTGGCGCGCCATCTGCGGGACAACGAGGTCGTGCTCCCCGGCGGCGCACCGCTCACCGTTGAGGCGTTCCAGAGCCTCGGGCGGATGCTCGACTCGAACAGCGGCGGTGACGACCTGCACTACCTGATCGAGGATCCGTTCGCGGGCGATGTGCTGTCCGACGCGTTCCTGCACGCGGTGCAGCAGCAGCTGAGCTTCGCCGCCGGCCCGCTGTACGCGGTGCTGCACGAGCCGTCCTACGCGCAGGGCTGCGCTACCCGCTGGTCGGCGCAGCGGATCCGGGCGGAGTTCGGCGAGTTCGACCCGGCCGCCGCCCTGGACGGCGGCGGCCCGTTGCTGTTCACCGGCGAGATGATCTACCCCTGGATGTTCGACGCCGACCCGGTGCTGCGCCCGCTGCGCGGGGCGGCCGACGCGCTGGCCGAGCGCGAGAGCTGGCCCATGCTCTACGACGCGGCCCGGCTGGCTGCGAACGAGGTCCCGGTGGCGGCGGCCGTGTACTTCAACGACATGTACGTGCCGACCGAGTTCTCGGTGCCCACGGCGCGGGCGATCCGCGGGCTGAAGGCGTGGGTGACCAGCGAGTACGATCACAGCGGGCTGCGCGTCAGCGACGGCGCCGTACTTGACCGGCTGATCGCGATGGCCCGCGGCACCGCCTGAGAGCTCGGCCGCACCCAGAAGGACCGCACTAACTAGTTGCGATCAAGCAAGTAATCCGGGGTAGGCTCGGATAGCGTGCAGGAAGTGCGTGCTGCGGGGGCCGCCAACGGCGCACACACCGGCGGCCGCTACAAGTGGGTAGCCCTCTCCAATACCACCCTCAGCATCACGATGGCGACCATCGACGCCTCGATCGTGATCATCGCCATGCCCGCCATCTTCCGCGGCATCCACCTGGACCCGCTGGCCCCCGCCAACGTCACCTATCTGCTCTGGATGATCATGGGGTACCTGCTGGTGACGGCGGTCCTGGTGGTGACGCTCGGCCGGCTGGGCGACATGTTCGGCCGGGTGCGCATCTACAACCTCGGGTTCGTGGTCTTCACGCTGGCCTCGATCGCGCTCTCGCTCGACCCGATGACCGGCCCGCCCGGGGCGCTGTGGCTGATCGGCTGGCGGCTCGTGCAGGCGTTCGGCGGGGCGATGCTCATGGCCAACGCGGCCGCCATCCTCACCGACACCTTCCCCGCCCGCCAGCGCGGCATGGCCCTGGGCATCAACCAGATCGCCGGCATCGCCGGCCAGTTCGTCGGCCTGCTGCTGGGCGGGCTGCTCGCCGCGTGGGACTGGCGCGCGGTCTTCTGGGTGAACGTCCCCATCGGCGTGGTGGGCACCATCTGGTCCTACCTGAGCCTGCGGGAGATCGCGACGACCCGGCGGGCGAGGATCGACTGGGCCGGCAACATCACCTTCGCGCTCGGCGCGGGCCTGCTGCTGGCCGCCATCACGCACGGCATCCAGCCCTACGGCGGCCACACCACGGGGTGGACCAGCCCCTGGGTGGCCGGCGGGCTTCTCGCGGGCGCCGCCCTGCTGGCCACGTTCTGCGTCATCGAGACCAAGATCGCCGAACCGATGTTCCGGATGGGACTGTTCAAGATCCGGGCGTTCGCGGCCGGCAACGCGGCGAGCCTGCTCGGCTCGATCGCCCGCGGCGGCCTCCAGTTCGTGCTGGTGATCTGGCTGGCGGGGATCTGGCTGCCGCTGCACGGGTACGACTTCGCGGTCACCCCGCTGTGGGCGGGCATCTACATGCTGCCGCTGACCACCGGCTTCCTCCTGGCCGGCCCGGTGTCGGGCTACCTGTCGGACCGGTTCGGCCCGCGCCCGTTCGCCACCGCGGGCCTGCTGGTCGCGGCGTGCGCGTTCTGCGGCCTGATGCTGCTCCCCGTGGACTTCCCGTACTGGGTGTTCGCGCTGCTCATCTTCGGCAACGGGATCGGCTCGGGGCTGTTCGCCTCCCCCAACACCTCGGCGATCATGAGCAGCGTCCCGGCCCGGCACCGCGGCTCCGCGGCGGGCATGCGGGCCACGTTCCAGAACTCGGGGATGGCCCTGTCGATCGGGATCTTCTTCTCGCTGATGATCGTCGGGCTGGCCGCCACCCTCCCCCGCACGCTGGCCAGCGGCCTGGCAGCGCAGGGCGTCCCGCTGGCGACCGCGAACCAGATCAGCCACCTGCCGCCGGTGAGCACGGTCTTCGCGGCCCTGCTCGGCTACAACCCGGTGCAGCACCTGCTGGCCCCGTCCGGCGTGCTCGCCACGCTCCCGGCGCACAACGCCGCCGTGCTGACCGGGACGCAGTTCTTCCCGCACCTCATCGCCGGGCCGTTCCATCATGGGCTGATCATCGTGTTCACCGCCGCGGCCATCATGTCGGTGGTGGGAGCCGCGGTGTCACTGATGCGTGGCGGCCAGTTCTACTACGACGCGCCGGACGGCCCCGGCCCGGCAGCGGCGCCAGCGCCCGACACCGCAGCGCGCGAGCCCCAGCCGCTTAACGGAACCTCCCGGCACACCACGCCCGCGGACCGCGAGTCGCCGCCCGGTGCCCCGGCACGGCAGGGGCTGCCGCGCTGATCCCGGGAACGGCCGGGCACGACCGGCCGCGCACGCTGACTCGCGCCGCACCGGTGACGTAAGCTTCAGGCGTGCCACGTTACGAGTACCGCTGCCGGGCGTGCGGCGCCACGTTCGAGCTCAACCGCCCGATGGCCCAGGCGTCCGCCCCCTGCACCTGCCCGCAGGGCCACGACGACACCGTGAAGCTGCTCTCCACGGTCTCCGTCGGCGGCCGGGCCAGCGCGAGGGCCAGTGCGGGCCCGTCGGGCGGCGGCTGCTGCGGCGGCGCCTGCGGCTGCGGCTGACCCGCGCTAGGAGTCTTTGGCGGGTTCGCCGTGAGCGGCGTTCGCCCGGCCGCGTCCCCAGTACGCCTTCGGTGAGACCTGCTCCGGCGCCAGGCCGCGCGCCTGCACCGCAGCCCGCAGCGCCAGCACCACCCTGGCCTCGCCGGCCAGGTAGGCGTGGCCGGCGCCGTCCGGCAGCGCCGCCGCGCCGACCGCTGCCACCAGCGCCGCCGCGTCGCCGGCGGGCCGGCCCTGCCGGTGCAGCCAGGTCACCTCGGTGTCCGCCTGGGTGGCCAGGTCCTGCTCGTCCTGCTGGCTGGGCACCTCCAGGATCAGCAGCGCCCGGCGCCCGGCCGGCAGGGCGCCCGCCATCGCGAAGAAGGCCGGGAGCGCGGACTCATCCCCCGCGAACAGGTGCCAGTCCGCGTCCGGCGCCAGGAAGATCTTGCCCCGCGGCCCGATGCCCTCGATCCGGTCGCCGGGCCGGGCGGCCGCGACCCAGCGCTCCCCCGGCCCGCCGGCGTGGCGCACCACATCGAGCGTGAGCAGGCGCCGCGCGGGGTCGAGCGCCCGGATCGTGTAGCGCCGGCGCACCGGCCGGTCGCCGTCCACCGCCACCATGAGCATCATGTCCTGGCCGGGGCGGTACTGCAGCCCGGCCAGCTCGGGCGCGGTCAGCACCAGCCGCTGCATGCCCGGGCTGAGCTGATGGGAGTCCACCACCTCCAGCTGCATCCGGGTCGTCGCGGCCAGCGGCCCGGTCAGCACGGCGAACGGGTCATTCAGCGCGACACCGGCGGCGGGCACGGATTCGCTCATGGGTGGTCAAGCCTTTCCTGGCGCGGCCGGGCCGCGGGTTTGGTGGGCAGCTACTGATCAACGCCTCCCGCCCGCCGGGCCTTCCCAGCCTGGGCGAAAACCCGCTCACAGCCAGCCGACGCGCGCCTCGGCCGGCTCCGGCCCGCTGGGCGGGGTGGCCAGTTCGCCGCGCCGTACCCGCTGCAGCAGGCGGCTGAGCGTGTCCATGATCTCGGCGAGACATCCGCGCAGGGCCTCCGCGTCTCTGGCGAAGGCGGGGTCGGCGGCGATCCCGGCCTCGGCCAGCAGAGTTTCCAGGCCGGCGAGCCTGGCGCCCACCCACTCGACCGGGAGCGCCTGCAGGTCGCGGTCGAAGACCCGCGGACCCGGCTCCCAGCCTTCCACCGCCGGGTGGTGGTGGGTGCGGTCGAAGCTTCCCGGCGGGCCGTCCACCGACTCCAGCAGGTCGGCCCGCCAGACCGGCTGGGTCACCGCTATCGGCCGTGCGGAATAGATCGACCCCGGCGGCGCCCCCTGCTCGAGCAGGCGGACCTCCAGCCGCACGCCCCGCTCGGCGCCCTCCTGCCCTGGCTCTGGCTCCGGGTCGACGATGTACAGGTCTCCCATGGCCACGCCGGTCCGCTCGAAGCCGAAAACGTACAGCACGCCGACCTCCTCACACAGCACCGTCCATGCGCTGCCTAGCAGCGGCTGTCTTTCAGTCTGCGGCACACCACCGGAGCGAGCCAGGCGGTCACCTGCCCGGGCCCCGCTCGCCGCCCGCCGGCGGGGTTGCTCTGGGTCGGCGCGGCGATCCCGGATAAGCTGACCGAAAGGGATCGTGACAGTTACCTGTCCGTCGGCGCACGTCCTTGTTCCTTCGAAACCTGGCCAGGCTCTTGTGGTGGAGGCGTTCCCGCACGACTTCGTGCTGGCCGGCGATGGCCGGCCAATCGAGGACGTCGTGCAAGCGGCGATCGCACCGCGGTATACGGTCGCGCCGGACGGGCTGCCCCGCAGGCTCCGGCTGACGTGGCTGGACACGTTCGACTGGCGGCTGTACCACGCCGGGCTCACGCTGCGGCACAGCGTGGGCTCCCGGGTCAGCGACTACACGCTGACCAGGGACGATGGCGAGCAGATCACGGCCGAGGCCAAGGGGCTCCGCTGGCCGGCGCTGGCCGACGCGCTGCCGCTGGGACCGCTGCGTGCCCGCCTGCAGCCGGTCACGTGGGTGAGGGCGCTGCTGCCCACCGCACGAGCCTCCACCGTGATGCGGCAGTTGCGGGTGCTGAACGCCGACGGCAAGACGATCGCCTGGCTGACCGTCAACGACCTGTCCCTGCCGGGCCCGGGGACCGACGGCGTGCCGTCCCGGCTGTCGCTGACGGCGGTCCGCGGCTACCAGGGGCAGACCAACCGGATCGTCCGGCAGCTGACCGCGGCCGCCGATGTGGCGCCGGCGCTGCAGTCCCCGCTCGACAGCGTTCTCGCCGCCGCCGGGCGCCGGCCGTGCGGTTACTCCAGCAAGATCGACGTCAAGCTGACCGCGGCGATGCCCGCCCGGAGCGCGATGCAGACGGTGCTGCTGCGGCTGCTCGACACGCTCGAGGCCAACGTGCCCGGCACGGTGCGGGACATCGACACCGAGTTCCTGCACGACCTGCGCGTCGCCGTGCGGCGCACCAGGTCGGGGATCAAGCTATGCGGCGACGTGCTGGCCGGCGGGACGGCCGAGGCCTTCCGCGGCGAGTTCAAGTGGCTGGGTGATGTCACCACCCCCATCCGTGACCTCGATGTCTACCTCCTCGGCTACGACGGGATGGCGGCCGGGCTGCTGTCGGCCACGCCGGCCGAGCTGGCGCCGTTCCACCACTATCTCTGCCAGCGCCGCGAGATCGAGCAGCGGGCGCTGGCGCGGGCCCTGCGCTCGCGCCGTTTCCTCGACATGACCACGGCCTGGCGCGGCGCACTGGCCGCCCCGGCTCCCCGGCGCGGCATGACCGCCGCGCGCCTGGCCGCCGACCGCATCCGCCGGGCAGACCGGCAAGTACTGCGGCGTGGGGCGCCGATCACCCCGGACTCCCCCCCGGAAAGCCTTCATGACTTGCGCAAACGCTGTAAGGAGCTGCGTTACCTGCTGGAGTTCTTCGCCTCGCTGCATGACCCGGCAATCCACCAGCAGGCGGTGCGCGACCTCAAAGGCCTGCAAGACTGTCTCGGTGAATACCAGGACTGCCAGGTACAGCAGCACGAGATCAGGATGTTCGCCGAACAGATGATGGCGCAGCGCACGGTTCCCGCCACGGCCCTGCTCGCCATGGGCGAGCTCGCGGGGCAGATCGCACGCCGCGAGCGCCGGGCCCGCCGCGAGTTCGCGGGCCGGTTCGCGGACTTCGCCAGCGCCGGGAGCCAGCGGCGGTTCCGCGCCCTTACCTCGGGCTCCGGCCCATGAAGATCCTTGCCACATATAACATCAAGGGCGGGGTCGGCAAGACGTCGACGGCGGTCAACATCAGCCACCTCGCGGCGCGCGACGGCCTGCGGGTGCTGCTGTGGGACCTGGACCCGCAGGGAGCGGCCAGCTTCCTGCTGCGGGTCCGGCCCCGGGTCAAGGGCGGCGGCGCGGCGCTGATCAGAGGGCGCAGGGACCTCGACGCGGCGATCAAGGGCACCGACTTCGAGGGGCTCGACCTGCTGCCGGCCGACTTCACCTACCGGAAGCTGGACCTGATCCTGGACGCCTCCAAGAAGCCCACCCAGCGGCTGGCGCGCCTGCTCCGGCCGCTGGGCGCCGAGTACGACCTCATCGTCCTGGACTGCCCGCCGAGCATCTCCCTGCTGTCGGAAAGCGTGCTGCACGCGGCGGACATCCTGCTGGTGCCGCTCATCCCGACCACGCTGTCGGTGCGGACGCTCGACCAGCTCACCGAGTTCATCGCCGGTTTCGACGGGCACCGGCCGGAGGTGCTGGCGTTCTGCTCGATGATCGACCGCCGCAAGCGTCTGCATCGTGAGATCGCCGAACGCCTGCCGGCCGAGCGCCCCGACGTCGCGCGGACCATCATCCCGGCCCTGTCGCTGATCGAGCGGATGTCTCTGGAGCGCGCCCCGGTGACCGCCTTCGCGCCGCGCAGCGCGGCGGCGCGGCAGTACGCGGCCCTCTGGGCGGAGGTGGCCGAGCGCGGCCTGTGACCGGCGGGCCGCGGCATGGTCAGCCCAGGTCGTGCAGGAAATCGATGATCGCCCGGCTCACGTCGCCCGGCCGCTCCTGCTGGGTCCAGTGGCCGCAGCCGTCGAGCAGCACCGCGCCAGCCAGCCGGGGGACGCACCCGCGCAGGCGGTCGGCCACCTGCGCCGGGCCCTGCTGGCTCACCACGAAATCCCGCGTGCCCGCCAGGAACAGGGCGGGAACCGTGACCGGCGCGTGGCGCCAGGGTGCGGTCAGGGCCCAGTTCCGGTCCAGGTTGCGGTACCAGTTGAGAGGGCCGGTGAACCCGGCCCCCGCGTACTCGGCGGCGAAGACCGCGATGTCGCCGTCGGTGAGCCAGCCGGGCAGGGACGGCGGCTCCGGGCATACGTCCAGCAGCCCGCCGCTGGGCGGGACGACCGGCAGCAGCGGGGGCGCCTCGCCGGACGCGGCGTAGAGCAGCCGGCGAAACGTCGTGGGCAGGTCCCGGGCGAGTTCGGCGTCGGCGATCCCCGGCTCCTGGAAGTACGCCATGTAGAAGCCCTCGCCGAGACGCTGGCGCAGCGTTTCCAGCGGCGGAGCGCTTCCCCGCGGCCGGTAGGGCACGCTCAGCCCGATCACGCCCCGGACCCGGTCGGGACGCATGAGGGCGGCATGCCAGGCGACCGGAGCGCCCCAGTCATGGCCGGCCACGACGGCGGTTTCCTCGCCGAGCGCGTCCATCAGGGCGAGCACATCCCCGGTCAGGTGAAGGATGGTGTAGTCCGCCACCGCGCCGGGCCGGCCGGTCCGGCAGTAGCCGCGCTGGTCGGGCGCCACCGCGTGGAAGCCCGCCCCGGCCAGCGCGGCAAGCTGGTGCCGCCACGAATACCAGCACTCGGGAAAGCCGTGTAGCAACAGCACGAGCGGTCCCGTGCCGGCCTCGGCGATATGCATGCGCAGCCCGCCGGCGTCGATCGTCCGGTGACCGATGAGAGAGGCCCAGCCGCCGGGGGGTTCTCCGGTCGCGGTGCCGTCGTGCACTCTGGCTCCCCTCCGCCGGCGCCAAGCCCGCCCTCGGCCGACGATATCGTCCATGCGGGGGCCCGGGCCGGCCCGCGCCGCCCGGAAACGTCCCCGAATCACCGGCGAGGCCGGATTTGTGCTTTGTCAGCGATTCCCGGACCATCGAGCAGCTCTCGGCGCATCCTGTAGGGAGACAGACGCGGGTAAAGGGGGAACATGTGAGCCGCAGGATGCTCCGGTTGGACATCCCGGTGTTCCCGGACCGGCGGATGTTCCGGGTACACGACGCGACGGTGGACCCGGACGCGCCGGGTGGTCCCCTCGCGCCCCTGGGCGCGCTGATGAGCGTCAACCGTGAGCAGATGTGGGTGGGCAGCCTGCAGGAGCACATCGCCGTCCGGCTCTTCCTCGAGGAGTGGGACATGGCGCCGCCGCTGTTCGGCGACGAGTGGGAAGACGAGGCCAAGGCAGTGATCTACCTGCGCGGCGCGCTGAGCATCGACATGGGCTCGGCGGGCCGCGCCCTGGACCGGCTCCAGCTCGCCGGCGGGGTCGGCGATTACGTGGTCCGCGTGTTCGCCCGCAACCGCCGCGAGGTCAGCAGGCTCTACAACGAGCTGTTCGAGCGGGGGGTCGACCCGCTGAGCGACGAGTTCCAGCAGGCACGCAAGGCGCTGGAGGGCCACGAGCAGTACCTGCTGCAGCTGTGGCGGGAACCCTGACGGATCCGGCGGCGCCCGCAGCGCCCCGGCGCGCCGGGCGGCTACGGGGCCACTGTGGTGGCGGTGGAGGGACCGGGCCGTTCCTTGAGCGCGGGCTGCTGCGGCGCGGCCACCGACGGCTGCCGTGACACGGGGGTCGCGCGCCCGCCGCTCCCGCGATCCGGCATGGCGCGCAGGGGCAGCAGCGCGTACGCGATCAAGGACACGACCGTCACCGCGACGAGCACCACGCACGCCGCCAGGATCCGCACCCGCGGCGAGCGCAGCAGGTGCGCCGCGCCGGGGCGGCCGAACGACGCCATCCGGGCCGCGAGCGCTGGCTCGGCCTTGGCGAGATGCTGTTCGATCTCGGCGAGGATGCGCTGCTCATCCATGGAGAGCGCCATGCCGCCACCTCCGCCCGTGCCCGCCGAGGATGGATGCCACTAACTATCCCCGGTCGGAAGATTTTTAGCCACCATCGCGGCGTCTGCCGGCCCGCAATGGCCGCCGGGCCCGCCACGGACCACTCTAGTCGCACACGTGTTTGACGCAAGGGAACAGCTGTTCTAGTGTGCCTCGTGTGCGGTGGGATGGCATGCGGATCCAGGGCGGCGGCGCGGGACCGCCCGCGCTGTTCGAGCGCGGCGCGGTGGCCCGGACTTTCGATACGCCCGGCTTCTGCGGCATGACGTTCTTCGAGGTGCACGCCCGCTCAGTCATCAACCGGGTGCCCGAGGCCTCCCGCATGCCCTTCCGCTGGACCATCAACCCCTATAGGGGCAGCTCCCATGCGTGCTCCTACTGCGCCGTGGGAGAGACGCCGATCTTGATGGCCGACGGCCGTACCAAGCCGCTGGCAGACGTCCAAGTCGGCGACGTCATTTACGGCACCGTACGGCGTGGCTCCTACCGCCGCTATGTCCGGACCGCGGTGCTGGCCCACTGGCAGACGGTGAAGCCTGCGTACCTGGCCACCCTGGAGGACGGCACGAGCCTGGTCACCAGCGGGGACCACCGTTTCCTCACCGACCGGGGCTGGAAGCACGTCACCGGCGCCATGTCCGGCCCGCTGCAGCGGCCGTACCTGACGACCGGCAACAAGCTGATGGGGGTCGGCGCCTTCGCCGACCAGCCGAAGGCGTCCGGCGAATACCGGCATGGCTACCTGTGCGGGATGGTCCGCGGCGACGGGAGCCTCGGCACCTACTCGCATCGTCAAGGTGAGGTACATCAGTTCCGGCTCGCGCTCGCCGATACGGACGCGCTCGGGCGGGCACGCGACTACCTCGATGGCATGGGCGTCACGACGGCCATGTTCACCTTCTCTCGGGCCAGCGAGAACCGCCGTATGATCATGGCCATCCGCACCGCAGCCCGCGATCAGGTGCGCTTCATCGAGTGGCTGACACGCTGGCCGACCTCACCGAGCATGGACTGGCGGAAGGGCTTCCTAGCCGGGATCTTCGACGCCGAGGGCAGCTACAGCCAGGGGGCCCTGAGAATCTGCAACACCGACCGGGCCATCATCGGCTGGACCATCGCCTGCATGTACGCGCTGGGGTTCAAGGTGGTAGTCGAGCCGCCCAAGCATGCGAACGGCCTGCGGGTCATCCGGCTCCGCGGCGGGCTGCGGGAGGCGCTCCGGTTCTTCCACACCACCGACCCGGCGATCACCCGCAAGCGCTCGATCGAGGGCGTGGCGATCAAGAGCGACGCGCCGCTCGGCGTGGTGTCGGTGGCACCGCTCGGGCTGGACGTGCCCATGTTCGACATCACGACCGGGACCGGCGACTTCATCGCCGACGGCGTGGTGAGCCACAACTGCTTCGCGCGGCGGTCACACACGTACCTGGACCTGGACGCCGGGCACGACTTCGACACCAAGATCGTGGTCAAGGTCAACGCCCCGGAGCGGGTCCGCGCCGAGCTCGCGGCGCCGCGCTGGCGGGGCGAGCACATCGCGATGGGCACCAACGTCGACTGCTACCAGCGCGCCGAGGGACGTTACCGGCTCATGCCGGGCATCCTGGCCGCCCTGCGCGACGCCGCCAACCCGTTCTCCATCCTGACCAAGGGCACCCTGATCCTGCGCGACGCCGACCTGCTTGCGGAGGCATCCGAGGTCACCGACGTGAGGCTGGCCGTCTCCGTCGGATGCACCGACGAGGACCTGTGGCGGGTGCTGGAGCCGGGGACGCCCAGCCCGCGGCGCCGCCTCGAGGTGTGCGCCGCGTTCAGCGACCGCGGGATGCCGTGCGCGGTGCTGATGGGCCCGGTCGTGCCGTTCCTGTCCGACTCCCCCGCCCAGCTGGCCGCAACGGTGCGTGAGGCCGCACAGGCCGGCGCCGCCTCGGTCAGCCCCATCGTGCTGCACCTGCGCCCCGGCGCGCGGGAATGGTTCTTCCGCTGGCTCGGCGAGCACCATCCCGAGCTCATCGCCCGCTACCGCGCGCTGTACGGGCGCGGCGCGTACGCGCCAAGGGCCTACCAGCAGCAGGTGAGCGAGCGGGTCCGGGCGCTGGCCCGCCGGTATGGGGTCGGCAGGGACGGCCCCCGCCGGGCGTCGCACCGCGGTGCCCGGGCCGCCACGCCTCCGCCGGGCACCGGTGACCCGGCACCCTCCGTCCCGGCCGCGACCCAGCTCACCCTGCTCTGACCGGCGCCGCCGCGAGTGCCGTGCCAGGCTGATGCGGCAGGCCGGCGGCAGCCCAGGCCACGAAACCGCCCGCCAGGTCGGTGGCGTTGACCAGCCCGATGTCCTGAAGACAGGCCGCCGCCAGGCTGGACGCGTATCCGCGCGAGCACATGATGATCACGCGCTGGCCGTACCCGGTTGCCTGCGGCAGCCTCGACTCGCTGCCGGGGTCGAACCGCCATTCCAGGACGTTGCGCTCCACGTGCAGCGCCCCCGGAACGACACCCTCCGCGGCTCGCTGGTGCTGCGGGCGGATGTCGACAAGCAGCGCCCCGCCACGGATGGCCTCGGACGCCTCGGCCGGTCCGAGCCGGTGCAGGCGCCGCCGCGCGGCCGCGAGGATGGCATCGATGGACCGGCTCGGCACCCCGCCTCCCGCTCTCACCAGCCCGCCGCCGTCTCTACCGCGGCCGGGACCAGCAGGCCGGCGCTGACGTCGAACCGGCGCATGGTGGTGAGCGGCGGGGAATAGGCGTGCACGCTGAGGGCCGTCCGGGCCGACTCGTTCCGCACGTCGTGGACGTACCGCGGACCGAACGACCTGACCGGTCCCGGCACCAGCGCGGCGCCCACGGGATCGGGCCGGCCTCCGTATGCGGCCCGCTCCCGCAGGCAGCCCTGCACGACGGTGAACGCGCCGCCGGAGCTGCCATGGTCATGGAAGCCGGTGCGCTGCCCGGGAAGCCAGCTCAGCAGCCAGACCTCGTGATCCCCGTCCCGCGCCAGGCGCTGGTACCAGCGGCGGTCCGCGTCGTACCTCACCAGCGCGAGCCAGCGCTCCGGGCTGGTGGCCACGTCGAGGACGAGCTCGCGCAGGCGGGCCTCGCCGACCGCCAGGCGGGTGCCGGGAGCATTCATCCTGTTATTCCGATCATTTTAATAGGAATCTGACCCGGCGACTGTAGCACGGCGGTGGCGGCCACGCCCCGGAATATGGTCTCCGGCGGGCCGCGGAATGACCCCGGCAGGTACGGGCACTCCCCGGGACCTGCGCAGCCGTGGCTGCCACGTAGAGTTGGCAGGCGTGGAATCCGGCCGCTGTAACGAGGGCCAGCCGGCACCGGAACGGCTGGCCGTCCGCACCGTCCCCGTAGCCGACCCGGGCCGCCTGGTGAGCCGGCTCCCCGAACCCGCCGCGCTGGCCTGGATCCGTCACGGCGAAGGACTGGTCGGCTGGGGTGAGGCGGCCAGGATCACGCTGCCGGCCGGCGAGGACAGGTTCACGGCCAGCGAGAAGTGGCTGCGCGAGCTGTTCGACCGCGCCACGATCGAGGACCCGGTCGCCCTGCCCGGCTCCGGGCCGGTCGCCTTTGGCAGCTTCACCTTCGACCCCACCTGCGACGGCTCCGTCCTGGTCGTTCCCAGCGCGGTGCTCGGCCGCCGCTCCGGGCGGGCCTGGCTCACCACGATCGGCGACCCGGCCGACTCGCTCCGCCGGGCCTGCCCGCGCACCCCGCCGGCCGAGGTGCGCTGGCACGACGGCAGCCTGCCCGCGCCGGACTGGGAGCTGGCCGTCGCCACGGCGGTCGGCCGGATCCGGTCGGGCACGCTCGGCAAGGTGGTCCTCGCCCGCGACCTGTACGCCACCGCGTCCGAGGACATCGACGTCCGGGTCCTGCTCCAGCGGCTGGCCGACCGCTACCCAGATTGCTACACCTTCGCCTGTGCGGGGCTGGTGGGAGCCACTCCGGAGCTGCTGATCAGGCGGCAGGACGACGACATCAGCTCGCTGGTCCTCGCCGGCACCATCGGCCGCGGCCGGGACGCCGCGGAGGACGAGGCGCTCGGGGCCAGCCTGCTCTCGTCGGCGAAGGAGACGGAAGAGCACGAGTACGCGGTCGCAGGGGTGCGCGACACGCTCGCGCCGCTGTGCGACACGCTGACGGTGGACAGCCGGCCGTCCCTGCTGCTCCTGGCCAACGTGCAGCACCTCGCCACCGCCATCAGCGGCAGGCTGGCCCAGCCCGAGCAGGGCACCGACCATTCGGTGCTCTCGCTCGTCGCCGCGCTGCACCCCACCGGGGCCGTGTGCGGCACCCCGACCGAGGTGGCCATGGAGCTCATCCGCGAACTCGAGGGTATGGACCGCGGCCGCTACGCCGGGCCGGTCGGCTGGGTGGACGCGCGCGGCAACGGCGAATGGGGTATCGCGCTGCGGTGTGCCGAGGTCGACGGCCCGCGGGCGCGGCTGTTCGCCGGCGGCGGCATCGTCAGCGGCTCGGACCCGGTGGCCGAACTCGCCGAGACCCAGGCCAAGTTCCGTCCCATGCAGTTCGCGCTCGAAGCCTGACGCCCGCCGCAGGTCACCGCGTTCCCGCCGCGGCGGTACAGGCAGCGCGCAGCCGGTGGCGCAGCGCCGTCCCCGCCGTCCGGCTCGTTGGCACCTCCACGATCCGGATCCCCGCTCCCGGCAGCCCGTGCCCCCCCGGCGTGCGGTCTCCCCACAACGCGCCGGCCAGGCCTGATGCCCGCTCCAGCGTCACCGCGGGGATGCCGGCGGCCGCCGCGGCCCGGGCGAGCGCCCCGCCGTGCGGGGTGCCGAACACCCGCTCGAAGGATGCGGGGAACGCGGCCTGCTCCAGTAGCGAGAAGATCCCGCCCCCGTCGTTGTTGACCACGACCAGGACCAGGTCCGGGCGCGGCTCCTCCGGGCCGGTGAACAGGCCGGGCAGGTCGTGCAGGAACGCGAGGTCCCCGAGCAGCGCGACGGCGGGCCCGCCGCCGACCCGCTGGTGGGCGAGCGCCGCCCCGTACGCGGAGGAGACGAGGCCGTCGATGCCACTCACGCCCCGGTTGGCCAGCACCGTGACTCCCGGCCGCGGCGCCATCTGCTGGTCGAGATCACGAATAGGGAGGCTGGAGGCGGCCCAGAGCAGCGCCCCGTCCGGGACGCCGGCCGCCAGGTCACGGGCGAGCCGGGGCTCGCTGAGGGCGTCGCCGGCGTCGAGGATGGCGGACGCGGCGGCGCGCGCCGCCGCGTCCGCGGTCCGCCACGACGTCAGCCACCCGGTGCCTGCCGGCCCGCGCCCCGCCAGCCGGAGTGCCGGGGCGACGTCGGTGGCGGTGCGGGCAGGATCCGCCCAGCGCCCGGGGCCCTGCGCGACCACGACATGCCGCGGGGGCGCGCCGGACGGTGCGGCCGTCTTCAGGTAGGCCAGCTGGCCGCGGGACAGCCCCGGCCGGCCGGCCGAGACGATCACGTCCGGCCGGTGCGCGGCCACGAACTCGGCGGAGTCGAGAAGAAACGGGTACGCGGCCAGGGCGCCGGGCCCGGCCCGCGCACCCGAGGACGGCTCCGCGAGTACCGGCCAGCCGGCTTCCTCGGCGAGCCGCAGCAGCGCGGCCGGGTCGGTGCAGCCGTCACCGCAGACGACCACCCCGCGCTCGGTCCAGGGCAGCTCCAGCGCGGAGCCGGCCGGTGCCGCGCCGATCGCCGTCCACGGCGCCCCGCCGGGCCGGCCGGCCAGCGGCTCCGGCCAGCCAGCGGCGCCGCCCGGCCCGGTGGCAGCGGGACGCGCCTCACCGGGATCCTCCCCGGCGCCATCCGCCGCGTCCGGCACGAGCGGCTCGCGCAGGGGCAGGTTGAGGTGGACCGGGCCGGGTGCGCCGCCCGCCCCTCCGGCGGCGGACGCCCAGGCACGGCAGGCCAGCGACCGCCAGTAGGCGTTCATCCCCTCCCGTGCCTCCGGCACGCCGACCTCACAGAACCAGCGCACCGCGTTCCCGTACAGCTTGACCTGGTCGACCGTCTGGTTCGCGCCGGTCCCCCGCAGTTCCGGGGGGCGGTCGGCGGTGAGCACGAGCAGTGGCACACACGCTTCGTCGGCCTCGATCACCGCCGCGTGGAAGTGCGCCGCCGCCGTGCCCGACGTGCAGACCACCGCGACCGGGCGGCGGCTCACCTTCGCCAGGCCCAGCGCGAGGAACGCGGCAGAGCGCTCATCGATCCGTACGTGCAGCCGGACCGCGGGCCCGGTCGCCTGCCGCCACAGTGCCATCGCCAGCGGTGCGTTGCGCGACCCGGGAGCGACGACCGCCTCGGTGAGCCCGCACCGGGCCAGTTCGTCGACGAGTGCCGTGGCGAACGCGGTCGCGGGATTCACGGCGGGTCCTCCGGCAGCGAGCCCCGCAGCGGCGGATCCAGGTAACGGGCGGCCGCGATCAGGCGGTCCCGCCAGGGAGCCGGGTCGGCCTGGAAGGCCGCCAGGCGCCCCGTATCGACGGCGGGCCGGGCAGCCGACAGGACGCCACCCACAGCCACCAGGGGTGAGGCGGTCACGTCGCCGGCGAGCAGGCTCATCGTGGCCAGGCCGCAGGCGTAGGGAAGCTCGGGCAGCGCGGCGGCGAGTGCCACCCCCGCCGCCAGCCCCACCGAGGTCTCGACCGCACTGGAGACCACCACCGGCAGCCCGCAGGCCTCTGCCACCCGCAGCGCGGCCCGCACACCGCCCAGTGGCTGCACCTTGAGCACGACGATGTCGGCGGCGCCCGCCGCCCGCACGGCCGCCGGGTCCTCGGCCCGGCGGATGGACTCGTCCGCCGCCACCGGCACGTCCACCCGGCGCCGCAGTTCGGCCAGCTCCGCCAGGGTGGCGCACGGCTGCTCGGCATATTCCAGGCCGAACCGGCCAAGCTCGCGCAGGGCGCGCTCCGCCTGCTGCACGTCCCAGGCGCCGTTGGCGTCGACCCGGATCCGCCCGCGGCGCCCCAGCGCGTCCCGGACCGCCTCGACCCGGGCGGTGTCCGCCGCCAGCGGCTGCCCGCGCTCGGCCACCTTCACCTTGGCGGTGTGGCAGGCCGAGCCGGCCACGATGGCGTGCGCCCGCTCGGGGCCGACCGCCGGCACGGTCACATTCACCGGCACCTTGCTGCGGGCGGGGGCCGGCCAGGCGGACGTGGCCGCCTCCAGCGCAGCGGCGAGCCAGCGCGCGCACTCGCGCGGCCCGTACCCGGGGAACGGTGAGAACTCGCCCCAGCCGGCCGGGCCCTCGATCAGCGCGCCTTCCCGGACGGTGATGCCGCGGAACCGGGTCCGCATCGGGATCGCGAACGCCCGCAGCCCGGGCAGCAGGTCCGCCACCAGGTCACCGCGGGATCCCTCCGTCACCGGCCCTTCGGCCACGGGGCCCACGGTCACGGGCGCCGGGGGAATCTGGCGAAGTCGGGGCGGCGCTTCTCCCGGAACGCGTCACGCCCCTCCTGCGCCTCCTCGCTCATGTAGAACAGCAGCGTCGCGTCCCCCGCGAACTGCTGCATCCCGGCCGCGCCGTCGGTCACCGCGTTCAGCGCGCCCTTGAGCATGCGCAGCGCGAGCGGGGAGCGCTCCAGCAGCTCACGCGCCCAGGCGACGGTCTCCTCCTCCAGCCGCTCCAGCGGCACCACCGTATTGACCAGGCCCATGTCCAGCGCCTGCTGCGCGCTGTACTGACGGCACAGGTACCAGATCTCCCTGGCCTTCTTCAGCCCGACGGTCTCGGCCAGCAGCCACGAGCCGTACCCGCCGTCGAACGACCCGACCTTGGGGCCGGTCTGCCCGAAGATCGCGTTGTCGGCGGCGATCGTCAGGTCACAGCACACGTGCAGTACGTGCCCGCCGCCGATCGCGTACCCGGCCACCATGGCGATCACCGGCTTGGGCGTGCGGCGGATCTGCACCTGCAGGTCGAGCACGTTGAGCCTGCCGACGCCGCTCGCATCAAGGTACCCGTCGTCGCCGCGGATCTTCTGGTCGCCGCCGGAGCAGAACGCCTGGGTGCCGGCCCCCGTCAGGATGACGACGCCGATGCCCGGGTCATCGCGGGCGGCGTTGAACGCATGCGACAGCTCGAACAGCGTGGCCGGCCGGAACGCGTTGCGCACCTCGGGCCGGTTGATCGTGATCTTGGCGATGCCCTCGGCCGTTTCGTACACGATGTCGGTGTATTCCCGGCCTCCGTACGGCGACTGCCGCTTCCACTCGATCACGTCAGGGCCTCCTGGTCCGTCCTGTTGCGCCCGTTAACCTTACGACGGTGACCGACCGGCCCCTGCATGCACTCCTGCTCCCGCCCGCCGCGGCGGGCAGGCTGCTGGATGCCCTGGCATCGGCGCTGGATGGCAGCGGCCCGGCGATTCTGCCGCTGGACCCGCGGCTGCCACCGGCCCGGGTGGCGGCACTGCTCGACGCTTTCGCCCCTGCCGCCGTCGAAACCCCCGACGGAACGCGGCGCTGGCAGCCTGCTGACGGCGCGGGCGCGGGCCGCGGCGGCAGGCGCGGGAACGTCCCGGCCGAGGTGGCGGTGGTGATCGCCACCTCCGGCTCGACCGGCGAGCCCAAGGGCTCGCAGCTGGCCGCCAGCGCGCTGCTGCATTCGGCCCGGGCCAGCCTTGACCGGATCGGGGCCGGCGCGGGCGAGCGCTGGCTGTGCCCGCTGCCGACCAGCCACGTCGCCGGGCTCGGCATCCTGGTGCGGTCGCTGGTCGGCGGGACCACGCCGGTGGTGGTTGCGCGGCTGGACGACGGTGCGGGCCTGGCCGCGGCGGGCTGCACGCACACCTCGCTGGTGCCGACCCAGCTGCGGCGGCTGCTGTCGGCCGGGGCCGACCTGGCCCGGTTCGGCGCGATCCTGCTCGGCGGGGCGGCGGTGCCGGCCGGGCTTCTGGCCACCGCCCGGGCGGCCGGCGCGAGGGTGGTCACGACCTATGGAATGACCGAGACCTGCGGCGGGTGCATCTACGATGGCGTGCCGCTCGAGGGCGTGTCGGTCCGTACCGGCACCGGCGGCAGGATCGAGATCACCGGCCCGGTTCTGTTCTCCGGGTACCGCCTCCGGCCCGACCTGACTCGGCAGGTCATGGCCGGTGGATGGCTGGTCACCCCCGACGTCGGCGCGGTGGACGCGGGCCGCCTGGCCGTCCGCGGCCGCGCCGACGAGATGATCAATACGGGGGGCGAGAAGGTGGCCCCCGCCGAGGTCGCGGCGGCGCTGGAGCTATGCCCCGGGGTCCGGGAGGCCGTGGTGATCGGGGAACCGGACCCGGAGTGGGGGGAACGGGTCACGGCCGTCGTGGTGCCCGACGATCCCGCTCATCCGCCGGCCCTGCCAGCGCTGCGCGCCGGCGTCATGCGGCGGATGCCGCGCTATGCCGCTCCGCGGGCGCTGATTCTGGTGGCGGAGGTGCCGCTGCTGGCGTCGGGCAAGCCCGACCTGGCCGCGCTGCGCGGGCTCAGCCAGGGGTGACGCCCGCCGTCGTATGGTCGCGGAGGGTGCGCCGGAGGCGCGGGAGGTGGATGACCTGGGGCATGCGGTAGTCACACGGGAACAATCGCGCCCATACAACGTTACTTAATAGTGCCCGCGCCTCACAGTACCAAGTGATACCGGAGATCGCCGCCAGCGATGCCGCGCAGTTCGCGGCGATCGGCCCGGCCACGCAACTGCGGGCAGCGCACCCAGGAAGGGAGGTGCCTCGTGCCGAGGAACGCGACCGCGGGACGCCCGCCAGGGCCCGTCTCGCAGAACGTGGACGAGCTTATCCGGCTCGGGCGCGAGCGCGGGCACCTGTCCCAGACCGAGCTTCGCTCCGCGTTCGCGGCGGCCGGCCTTTCCCCCGCGCAGGGCCGGGCGATCCTGAGAGATCTGGCCGGAGCCGGGGTTGACCTGGGCGAAGGGCAAGCAGGAACCCCGGGCAGCGTACGAACGGGCAAGGAAGACATGCAGACTGCGCAGACCGCTGACGCCACCCCGGACGAGATCGCCGAGGTCGTCGGGCTCGACGGCCTGGACGCGGCCGAGGCTGAGGCCGCCGCCCTGAGCGAGGCCGCCAACCCGGCGGCTGGTGTGGAGGTCGATCTGGACGATCAGACCTCGACCATGGGGGACTCCGTCCACACCTACCTCAAGTCCATCGGCCGCACCAGCCTGCTCACGGCCGAGCAGGAGGTGAACCTCGCCAAGCGGATCGAGGCCGGGCTGTTCGCCGAGCACAAGCTCGCCTCCGAGGCTGACCTGCCCGAGGAGTACCGCCGGGAGCTGGAGCTGGTGGCCGAAGACGGGCGCCGCGCTAAGGCCCACATGCTGGAGGCCAACCTCCGGCTGGTGGTCTCGGTGGCGAAGAAGTACAGCGACCGGGGGCTCTCGCTCCTGGACGTGGTGCAGGAGGGCAACCTGGGCCTGATCCGGGCGGTCGAGAAGTTCGATTACACCAAGGGCTACAAGTTCTCCACCTACGCGATGTGGTGGATCCGCCAGGCGATCCAGCGTGGTTTCGCCGATTCCGCCCGGACGATCCGGCTGCCGGTGCACGTGCTGGAGATGCTGAGCAAGCTGAGCCGGGTCGAGCGGGACATGCATCAGCGGCTGGGCCGGGAGCCGACGCCGGAGGAACTGGCGGTGGAGCTGGACCGGACCCCGGACCAGATCGAGGAGCTGCTGCGGACCAGCCGGCAGCCGATCAGCCTGGACTCCACCATCGGTGAGGACGGCGAGACCAGCATCGGCGATCTCATCGAGGACACCGATGCTCCTGAGGCGTCCGAGCTCGTGGACCGTCAGCTCATGGCCGACCAGCTGCGGCACGCGCTGGACGCGCTCACCCCGCGCGAGGCGACCATCATGGCGATGCGGTTCGGCCTGTACGACGGCAACCCGCACACGCTGGATGAGATCGGCCGCGCGCTCGGCCTGACCCGGGAGCGGATCAGGCAGCTGGAAAAGCAGTCGCTGTCCAAGCTGCGCCACCCGAGCCGCGCCCAGCCGCTGCTCGATTACGCCAGCTGACTTCGGCAAGACGACGCCCCGGCCCGTACGGGCCGGGGCGTTTGACTACCCCCAGACCGCCGCCACGTCCGGCCGCACCGCGGCCGCCTGCGCGTAGCCGGCCCGGGCCGACGGTGCCCGGGTCCGCGGGTCCAGCAGGTTGCGGCCGAAGGCGGCGACGGACACGGCGTCCGGCGCCAGCAGGGCGACCGCCTGGCAGCTCTGGGCCAGCTCCGTCACCTGATCGGTGACGCTGGGCATGGGCTTCAGCCCTCGCGTGATCGGTGCCACCACCACGACGCGGTCGTACCCGGCGGCCAGATCCGCGTTGGCGGGCGAGCGCATCCCGCCGTCCATCCAGCGCCGCCCGTTGATGGTGACCGGGGGCCAGACTCCCGGCACCGCGCAGCTGGCCCCGACCGCGTCGACCAGGTCCACGCCGCTGCTGGCGTCGAACGTCGCGAACTCGCCGGTGTCGGCGTCCACGGCGGTGATCAGCAGCTGCCCGGCCGGCCAGTCGTGCGTGCCGAGCCGGGCCGCGACAACGGCGCGCCGCGCCGCCGCGGACCCGGTGCGCGCCCGCACCGCCAGCCGCCCGAGCCGGACGCGGGCCCGGACCGGGTTGCGGCGGGCCAGCCCCGTCGCCCAGAGGAAGCCCGCTATGGCCCGCGGGCCCATCCGGGCCACGATCTCGCCGTCGGCCGACGCCAGCTGCTGCTCGTACAGCGCCGCCAGGCCGATGCCCGAGTTCATCCTGGCCGCGACTCCCGCCCCGGCCGAGGTGCCGACCACCAGGTCCGCCGCCGTCAGGTCGACGCCGTGAGCGGCCAGCCCGGCCAGCAGCCCCACCTCCCAGGCGATCCCGGCCTCCCCGCCCGCGCCGAGCACCAGCGCCCTTCTCGTCATAGCGACTGTCTTACCGAATCGGCGGGCATCCGGCCACCCGACCGGGGCCACGCTCCCCCACCGCCGGCCAGGCGGTAACCTGCCCGGCGTGAGTGTCGACATTGACGTGGTGCACGAAGCGACCGAGGAAGTAGCCGGAGCCCTCTGCCATCTGGTGCCCCAGCTGTCCACAAGCGCGGCACTGCCCGACCTGGCCGCCGTCCAGCGAATCGTGGGCTCACAGGCGACGACGCTGCTGGCCGCCCGCCTCGACGGGAAGATCGTCGGCTTCCTCGCGCTGGTGATGTTCCCGATCCCGACCGGTTTCCGGGCCTGGATCGAGGACGTGATCGTCGACGAGGCGGCGCGCGGCCGGGGGATCGGCGAGGCGCTCACCATGAAGGCACTTGACCTGGCGGAGGCCGCCGGGGCCAGAACGGTGGACCTGACCACGCGCCCCCACCGCGAAGCCGCGGGCCGCCTCTACGAGCGGGTGGGTTTCGCCGCCCGCAGCACCCGCAACTACCGGTACACGTTCGCCCGCTCCGCCAGCTGACCGGCGGGCTACTCCGCGATCTCGGCCACCGCAGCGAGCAGGCGGTCCACGTCGGAGCGGTCGTTGTAGTGGACGAGCCCGGCCCGTACCGCGCTGCCGGCGTCACGAATGCCGAGCATGCCGGTCACTTCCCAGGCGTAGTTGTCCCCGTCCCACACGTTCACCTTGCGGCCGGCACAATGCGCGGCCACCTCCGCCGGGGTCCGGCCCGCCACCGTAAAGAAGGCGGTGGCGGTCCGGCGGTGCGCCTTCCCGTAAAGCGTCACCTTCTCCATGGCGCCGAGCCCGTTCACCATCACCTGGAAGAGCGCCTGCTCGTGGTCCTGCGCCGCGGCCATGGATCCCAGCACCCGCTCCCGGCGCGTTCCGGCCGCGGACGGATCCAGCGAGGCCAGGTGCTCCACCGCCGCAGTGACCCCGGCAAAATCTGCGAACGGGGGCGTCCCCCGCTCGAACCGGTCGGGCACCGTGCCCGGCGCCGGCTCCAGCTTGTCCGGGTGCAGTGACTCGAGCAGCCCGGGGTCGGCGACGACCGCCCCCACGTGCGGCCCCGACCACTTGTAGGCACTGGTCGCATAGAAATCGGCGCCCAGCGCGGCCATGTCGGTTGGCCCGTGCGGCGTCGCGTGCACCCCATCCACGTAACTGAGCGCGCCCACGGCGCGTGCCCTGGCGGTGATCTCGGCCACGCTGGGCCGGGTACCGAGCACGTTGCTGGCGGCGGTGACGGCCACCAGCACGGTCCGTTCCGAGAGCAGGGAGTCGTACTGCTCCACCGGGAGCTCACCCGCCGGGAGTTCCACCTCGGCCCACCTGACCGCCGCACCCGCCCGCGCGGCCGCCTGCACCCACGGCCGGACGTTGGCGTCGTGGTCGAGCCGGGAGACGACCACCTCATCCCCGGGGCCCCAGGCCCGCGCCAGGGTGCCCGCGAGCCGGTAGGTCAGCGTGGTCATGTTCGGGCCGAGGATCACGCCCTCGGCAACGCCGCCGGTGAGGTCGGCGATCGCCCGCCGGCATTCCGCGGTCACGCTGTCCGAGCGCCGGCTGGCGGGGAAGGCCCCGCCGGTGTTTCCCAGGCCCGACCGGTATGCGGCGCCGATCGCGTCGATCACCGATCCGGGCACCTGCGTTCCGGCCGCGCCATCGAGGTAGGCGTACCCGTCAGCGAGGGCCGGGTAGGCGGCACGAACTGCCGCCACGTCGAGCGTCATGACTGCGGCTCCCTCTCAGGCAAGGCGGCCGGAAGCGCGCAGCAGGATGCGCCACGCGGCGTTCCCTGACGGCCAGGCGCCGCCCTCGACCACGACGCTACCGCTGGCTGGTGCGGCACCGCGCGTGGCCACGGCGACCGGCCGGCCGAGCGGCAGATGCGGCAGCCCCGCCCGCCACCCCGCGGCCAGGACGTCGGGGTTGGCGGGACAGTAGTCCTTGCCCAGCGCCCGGGCCAGGTCCCAGGCGTGCAGATGCCACTCCACGCAGGCGGCGCCCGCCATATCGCCGACGGTGACCACGGTGTCCCGGTAGCGGTGGTGCGGCAGGTCCCAGACCGCCGGGATCCGGCGGGCGTAGGCGCGGGCCGAGACGGCGAACGCCGCGATGTGCTCGGGACCCCGGCCCTCGGCCAGGGCCGCCAGTTCAGCCGCGTTCTGCCGGGCCAGCTTGCGCGCCAGCCGTGCCGGGTCCGCACCGGTGGCCATCAGCCGGGCGAGCCTGCTGGCGGGCGCGTCATCGAGGTACTCGTTGAGGTCGTCCGCCACACAGCGCAGGTGTCCGGCCAGGTCGCCGGCCTGCCACTCCGGGCACGGCGTCGGCGCGGCCCAGCGGTCGTCCGGAAACAGGGCGGCAAGTTCACAGACCACCATTACCCCGTCGTGGAAAGCGGCCAGTGCGGGGCCAGGTGCCCACTCGGTCATGGACTGCCCCCACAATCCGTGCGCCCCACGGTCCCTCTCCCTGCCGGCGGCCGGGTCCGGGGTGCGGCCCGGCTGGCCAGCGTGCCAGAGTCACCGGCCCTCCGCCACCCCGCGGCGGCCCCGGATTTTCGCCCAGGAAGCCTGTTAGTTCGCGCTCAGTCATCAACGGGGCACGGCCGCGCTTCCCCGCGGCGCGGCGACGGGCGGAAAACCAGGTGACAGTGACGCGAAGGCCCGGTTAGCGTCCGGATAATGCCCCCCGAGCAGGTTAGCGCCGCCACTCATGCTCCCAGGAGGGACCTGCCGCTGGCGGCGCTGTGGCGTACCCGCAGCTACCTGCGGCCCTACCTGGGGCGGCTCATTTTCATGCTGGCCGCCGCCTGCGCGGCGGTCGCGGCCGAGATCGTCATCCCGCTGCTGACCAAGTCCGTCATCGACGGGGCGATCACCCACGGCAACCGGGAATTGCTTCTCGTGCTGGGCCTGGCCGCGACCGCGCTGGGCGTCACCGAGGCGATGCTGAACCTCCTCCGGCGCTGGGTGCAGGCCCGGGCCGTCACCGGCATGGAGATGGCCATGCGCGACGACCTCTACGCCCATCTGCAGCGCCTGGAGCCCCGGTTTCACGACGAGTGGCAGTCGGGCCAGCTGCTGTCCCGGGCGACCACCGACCTGTCGGCGATCCGGAGGTTCGCGGGATTCGGCGTGATCTTCTTCATCACCAACCTGGTGACGTTCGCCATCGTCACCGTGCTCCTCATTCACCTGAACTGGTGGCTTGGCCTGCTCACCACCGGCGTCTTCCTGCCGGTGGCCGCCGTCTGCACCTGGTTCGAGCGCCGCTACACGGTGCTGGCCCGGCGCTCCCAGGACCAGCAGGGCGACCTCGCCACCTACGTGGAGGAGGCCGCGGCCGGTATCCGGGTGCTCAAGGCGCTCGGCCGCCGGGACGAGGCAGCCGCCCGCCACACCGGGCAGGCGCGCCTGGTGTACCAGACCCAGGTGAGCAAGGCCCGCCTGCGCGGCTCGTTCTGGGCGTTCCTCGACTTGATACCCAACGCGGTCATCGGCCTGCTGTTGCTCCTCGGCGCGGTCGCCACCAGCCAGCACGAGCTGACCCTCGGCGGCCTGGTCGCCTTCATCACGCTGACGTTGCTGCTGGTGTGGCCGATCGAGGCGATGGGCTACATCCTGGCCAGCGGCCAGGAGGCGGCCACCGCCGCTCAGCGGGTCTACGAGATCCTGGACACCGAGCCGGCCATCACCGACCCCCCGGTGCATGCCGCGCCGCTCCCACCCGCCCAGGCCCGGCCAGCCCCGGCACGCCCTGCCGCCACGGGCTCCCGGCGGCGCGCTCCCGCCCGGCTCGTCTTCGACCGGGTCGAGTTCGGCTATCCCGGTACCCGGCCGGTCCTTCGCGGGGTCTGCCTGGACCTGGAGCCGGGCAAGACGCTGGCGCTGACCGGTGCCACCGGCGCGGGCAAGACCACCCTGCTCCAGCTGGTGCCCCGGCTGGCCGACCCGGCGGCGGGCCGCATCGTGCTGGACGGCACCGACGTCCGCGCGCTGCCGCTGGCGACGCTGCGCACGCGGGTCGGCTGCGCGTTCGAGGAGGCGACCCTGTTCTCGGCCAGTGTCCGGGAGAACGTGAGTTTCGGCGCGCCGGGCGCCACCGACGAAGAGATCGAGCAGGCCCTGACGGCCGCCCAGGCGGGCTTCGTCCACGGCCTGCCGTGGGGCCTGGACACCCGGATCGGGGAGCAGGGCATGACGCTGTCCGGCGGGCAGCGCCAGCGCGTCGCGCTGGCACGGGCCATCCTGGCCAGGCCCTCCGTGCTGGTCCTTGACGACCCGCTGTCCGCGCTGGACGTTCACACCGAGGAGAAGGTGAGCCGAGCGCTCCGCCAGGTGCTGGCCGGGACGACCGCCCTGATCGTCGCCCACCGGCCGTCCACCGTCGCGCTCGCGGACAAGGTGGCCCTGCTCGCCGACGGGGTGATCGCCGCCCTCGGGACCCATGCCGAGCTGCTCAGGTCCCAGCCCCGTTACCGCGACCTCATGAGCGGCGACGCCGGGGAGGCTGCCGGGGAAAGGGCGGCGGCGGGATGACGGCGGACGCCTGGTCCGGCATAGCCGCCGAGGAAACGGACCAGCTCACCGCCGGTGTGTCCGCGCTGCTGCGGCGGCGAGCCCGGCGGCTGCTGACGGATCTGCTCCGGCCGCACAAGGGAGCGGTGGCCGGCACGCTCGTGCTGGTCGTGGCCGCGAACCTGGCCGCCCTGGCCGGGCCGTGGCTGGTCGGCCTCGGCATCGACCGGGGCATCCCGCCGCTGATCCACGACGGTGACCTGATGCCGCTGGCGGTCATCGTGGCCGCGTTCTTCGCCGCCGTCATCGCCCAGGCGGTCACCACCCGCGCCTTCGTCGCGCTGATCGGCAAGCTGGGCGAAGATGTGGTGCTCGAAATTCGCCAGCGCCTGTTCGCGCACTTCCAGCGGCTGCCGGTCGCGTTCCACGAGCACTACACGTCCGGCCGCGTCATCTCCCGGCAGGTCTCCGACGTGGACTCGATCTCGGACCTGTTCGAGGACGGCCTGGACTCCCTGGTGTCGGCGGTCTTCTCGCTGCTGCTGGTCGGCGTCGGGATGCTCCTGCTCGACTGGCAGCTGGCGCTTGTCGTGCTGGCCGGCTTCGGCCCGCTGGCGGTGCTCACCTGGTGGTTCCGGCGTGAGTCGGCGCTTGCCTACCGGCGGAGCAGGGAGGCGATCGCGCAGGTCATCGTGGCCTTCGTGGAAACGTTCACCGGCATCCGCGCCGTCCAGGCGTTCCGCCGCGAGCGCCGCAACGAGGAGATCTTCACGGAGCTGAACGGGCGTTACGCCGCGGCGTCGCTGCGTTCGTCGCGGCTGATCGCGGTGTACTCACCCTCGATCACGATGGTCGGCAACCTCGCCACCGGGGCGGTGCTGCTCTACGGCGGGCTGCAGGTGATGGAGGGGCACATCAAGGTCGGCGTGCTCGCCACGTTCCTGCTGTACCTGCAGCGGTTCTTCGACCCGCTGCAGGATCTCTCGCAGTTCTACAACACGTTCCAGTCGGCGGCGGCCGCGCTGGAGAAGATCTCCGGGGTGCTGGAGGAGCCGCCCGCGGTGGCCGAGCCCGCCACCGGCGCCGCGCTCGCCAGCAGCTGCAGCGGCGGCCGGGAGGTGCGGTTCGAGGCGGTGCGGTTCGGCTACCGGGGAGAGGTCGTGCTGCCCGGGCTCGACCTGACCATCCCGGCCGGGCAGACCGCGGCGCTGGTCGGCGAGACCGGGGCGGGCAAGACGACGATCGCCAGGCTCCTCGCGCGTTTCTACGACCCCAGCGAGGGGCGGATCCTGCTCGATGGCGCCGACCTGCGCGACCTGTCCGACGCGCGGCTGCGGCACGAGATCGTGCTGATCACCCAGGAGGGTTTCCTGTTCAGTGGGTCCGTCGCGGACAACATCGGGCTCGGCAAGCCCGGCGCGGACCGTGCGGAGATCGAAGCGGCCGCGGCGGCCATCGGCGCGGACGAGTTCATCACGTCGCTGCCCGGCGGCTACGACGCCGAGGTCGGCAAGCGCGGCGGCCGCCTGTCGGCTGGGCAGCGCCAGCTGATCTCGTTCGCGCGCGCCTTCCTGGCGGCCCCCGCTGTGCTCGTCCTGGACGAGGCGACATCCCTGCTCGACATTCCGGGTGAGCGCGCCGTGCAGGCCGCGTTGCGCACTATCCTGGCCGGGCGCACCGCCCTCATCATCGCCCACCGGCTGTCCACGGTCGCGATCGCCGACCGTGTCCTGGTGATCGAGGGTGGCCGCATCGCGGAGGATGGCCCGCCCGGGCGCCTGATTGCTGGCCGGGGCAGGTACTCCGACCTGCACGCCAGCTGGCTGAAGACCCTGGCCTGACACCAGGACTGGAGGCCCTGCCCGGCCCCGGCCGGGCCGAACCCTGGCACCATGGGGGACCGTCCTGCGGCGGGGGTGGCCGTTTGCCGCTCATGAGGGCTGAGTGAGATTCTGAGTCGGGGAGAGGTGATGGCGACAGACGACGTCCCCCGCCGGCGTGACCGCCCCGGCCACCGCTCCGGGTTCGCGCCGCGGCCAGGCCGCCAGCGGAACCGGCTACGGACGGCAGCCATCGGCATCGTCCTGGCCGGCTACGCGTGGGCGGCCGGCTCGACCGCGCCGTTCTCGGCGACCGCTCTGGTGTTCGTGCTGATTCCCGGCGTGGTCCTCGCCTCCGTCGCCTACTGGTGGCCGCCGGAACGCATCCCCCCGCCCGGCAAGCTGGACATCACCGGGGTGTCCTACTGGGCGATCTGCGTCGCGGCCCTTTTCGAGTGGGAGGCCTCCGCGTACAAGGACAACTCGCTGCCCTGGCACCCGTCACTGACCGACCTGATCAACCCGCTGCTCGGGCCGCACCCCATCAAGAGCGCGGCGTTTCTGCTGTGGGTGCTGGTCGGGTGGGCGTTGGTAAGGCGGTGATCATCATGTCGACTCGCGTTCTCACCATCGCCGTCTTCGCCATCGTGATCGCGGCCATGTTCGCGCTCGAGTTCCTCGCGCGCCGGCCGGGCAGCCGGATCCCCACCGTGGGCCAGTGGCTCGGGTACCTGATGCGGCCCCGGATCGGCCGGGTGCTCATCTTCCTCGGCTGGTGGTGGCTCGGCTGGCACTACTTCGCACGGTGAGACGCTAGGCTGGCGCCGTGATCGCCAAGCGCAAGCCCGTGAGCGAGGACTCGCTCGCCAAGCACGCCGCCGACGTGGCCCTGGCGGGGCAGTTCGACGACCTCCTTGCCCAGGCGCGGGCCGCCGAGGATGCGCTGCGTTCGGCCCAGGCGGACGGAGCATCCGCGGCCGACCTGCGCCTGCTCGGTAAGCGTCTCGACGAGGCCCTCACGGCGGTCATGCGGGCCGCGTTCGCGGCCGAACGCGCCGAGATCGGGCCGCGGGGCTACGAGGACCGCATCTACCGGCGCAAGGCGACGGCCACCTCACCGGTGCGTGCCTGGACGATGGAGGCACAGCGGCTGCTCACGCTGCGCGAGAGCCACCGCCTGACCGGCATCGCCCGCCTTCCCCCCGCGCCCGCCGTCTGACCGCGCTCCCAGTACCGCACCGGGCGGCACCCCGCCAGCCGCACAGCGAGTCCGGAGCGACCAGCACACGCCCACCAGACCTGCGGGCGGTGTACAACGATCCGGCCAACTGCGGCGTGTCGGCCAGGTTTCTGGCGTTTGCTGGTTACAGGCGGCCATACGATGGGAGCACACGGGGAAAAGCCCTGCGAGGCCCTCCTGGGTGAAGATAAGATCTTCATCACAGCGGGTAATCCCATGAAGGCGGACCGTTACGCCTGCCTGCCCAGCCAACTACAGTTCGACCGTAACCAGGAGGCACATCCATGTGCCCGCACACGCCACCGTGTCCGGACGCGAGCGCGCCGGATCGTGAGGCGGCCAAGACCGTTGTCAGCCATCCCGAGCAAGGCTGGAGCCTGCTCTGCAACGGCATCGTCGTATTCGAGGACACCGGGGAGCTGCTCCCCGGCGGCGGCACCATCGCCCCGCACCGTCCCACCGACCTGCGTGAGCAGCCGGCAGCGCCGCCACCGGACAAGCCGGCAGCCCCGGCCGCCTGACCGGTCTCATCTGGCCGCCCCGCTGCCTGCAAGAATTTCCCGGAGCCAGGACCCGGCGGCGCGCCCAGCCTCACCGGGGGACCTGGACAAGGCGTGCGACTCCCCCGCCAGCACCACGACCCGGGTCTTGCCCGTGCCCTCCGGGATCCCGAACGGGTCGCGCTCGCCGTTCACCACCAGCACGTCGGTCCCCGCGGCCGCCAGCTCGGCCGCGCGGGACATCTCGGGCCTGCCGGGTGGATGCAGGGGAAACGCAAGGGCGATCACGGCCCGGGCGCCGACCGCACGGGCGGTGCGGCAGGCGACCCGCGCCCCGTTGCTGCGCCCACCCTGGACCAGCGGCAGGTTCGGGCCGGCCTTCGCCCGGAGCGCGGCGACCACCTCGACCCAGGCCGCGTCCTGCCGGTCCGGCGAGCCGGGCGCCCGGCGGCCCCTGACCCGGTAAGGCTGGGTAACCCCGGCGACCGCCCCGCCCAGGCCCAATGCCGCGGCAGCGACCGCGAGCAGGTCCGGCGAGTCCGGCCCACCGCCCGCCCCGTGCGTCAGCATCAGCAGGAACGCAGCCTCCCCGGCCGCGGGCCCATCCACCTCGACCCGCGCCACCCCCTCCCCAGTCCCAATCTCCACCCGCGCAGCGTAACCCCCAGGCCCCGCTCACTCCCGCGCCCGCCCAGAGCGCCACAGCCCCACGAGCGAGCGGCCCCAACGGGAGCCGCAGGGCCCCGCGAGACCCAGCGGCATTCCGCCGGGAGCCACCAGCCCCGGAGGGCACGCCGGGGATGGCATGTGCGAATCTGGACGGCAGGCGATTTGGGCAGTGATCCGGATGGCCTCAGTGATGTACGTGATCATGGAAGCTCACGAACGATCCCGGGGGAAAGGAGCATCGCGATGCTCGTAGGAGGCACCTACCAGTTCGTTGAAGGCGCTGACCAGAAGGCCGGGCTAAAGCGTTTCCAGGCCTGGCAGCCTCCAGCTGGATTCACCTTCCAGGGTCACTGGGCCACGGCCGATGGCATGGGAGGGATCTTCATCGCCGAGGTCGACAGCGCAGCCGCCACGTTCGAGGCGGCTGCGGCTTTCGCCGACATGGCGGAGTTCCACATCGTCCCCGTGCTGGACATCAATGAGTCGGTACCGATCAGCGCGCGAGTGTTCGACTGGATCGACTCGGTCAGCTAACTCGTCCTGATCCGCGCCATCCGCAGCCGCCCCGGCCTCGGAGGAAGCGAGGCAGACATGAGCGGTCGCAGCACTAGCAACGTCCGGTGGCAACGGCGGGGGCGGTATGAGCTAGCGGCGTCCCGGTGGGAGCCACAGGCTGGCCATGTGAGCTAGCGGCGTCCCGGTGGGAGCCGCAGGCTGGCCATGTGAGCTAGCGGCGTCCCGGTGGGAGCCGCAGGCGTAGCGTGCCCGACGGCCCTGGGGCACGGGCGCGTCTCGGGCCGACGGCGGGAACCAGTGAGCAGGCCCGCCGGGACGCCGCCCCCCCTACACGTTCACAATCTTCTTGAGGAACTGGCCGGTGTAGCTCTCCTCGGCCATGGCGATCTCCTCGGGAGTGCCGGTCGCCACCACGGCGCCGCCACGCGACCCGCCGTCGGGCCCGAGGTCGATCACCCAGTCGGCGGTCTTGATCACGTCCAGGTTGTGCTCGATCACGATCACCGTGTTGCCGCCATCGACGAGCCGGCCGAGCACCCCGAGCAGCTTGCGGATGTCCTCGAAGTGCAGCCCCGTGGTGGGCTCGTCCAGCACGTAGATCGTGCGGCCGGTGGACCTGCGCTGCAGTTCCGAGGCGAGCTTCACCCGTTGCGCCTCGCCGCCGGAAAGGGTGGGCGCTGGCTGGCCGAGCCGGACGTAGCCGAGGCCGACGTCGACGAGCGTCTTCAGGTGCCGGTGAATGGGGGGCACCGGCTCGAAGAAGACCGCCGCTTCCTCGATCGGCATGTCCAGCACGTCGGCGATCGTCTTGCCCTTGTAGTGGACGGCCAGCGTGTCGGTGTTGTACCGGGCGCCGTGACAGACCTCGCACGGCACATAGACATCCGGCAGGAACTGCATCTCGATCTTGATCGTGCCGTCGCCCGAGCAGGCCTCACACCGGCCGCCCTTGACGTTGAACGAGAACCTGCCCGGCTGGTAGCCGCGAATCTTGGCCTCGGTGGTTTGCGAGAACAGCCGCCTGATGTGGTCGAACACCCCGGTGTAGGTCGCCGGGTTGGAGCGCGGGGTGCGGCCGATGGGGCCCTGGTCGACATGCACCACCTTGTCCAGGAGGTGCGTCCCCGTCACCCTGGTGTGCCGGCCCGGCACGATCCTGGTCCCGTGCAGTTCCTTCGCCAGCGCGCTGTAGAGGATGTCGTTGACCAGGGTCGACTTCCCCGAGCCCGAGACGCCGGTGACCGCAATCAGGCACCCGAGCGGGAACGCCACGTCAACCGAGCGCAGGTTGTGCTCGCTGGCGCCCTTGACCACGACCTCCTTGCCGCGGATGCGCTTGCGGCGGGTCACGGGCAGTGGGATCTCCGCCCGCCCGGTCAGGTAGGCGCCCGTCAGCGACTCCTTGCTGGCGAGCAGGTCCGCCAGCGGGCCCGACACCACGATCCGGCCGCCGTGCTCGCCGGCCCCCGGGCCGATGTCGACCACCCAATCCGCCGAGCGGATGGTGTCCTCGTCGTGCTCGACCACGATCAGGGTGTTGCCGAGATCGCGCAGCCGCAGCAGCGTCTCAAGCAGCCGGTGGTTGTCCCGCTGGTGCAGGCCGATCGACGGCTCATCCAGCACGTACAGCACACCGACCAGCCCCGAGCCGATCTGGGTCGCCAGCCTGATCCGCTGTGCCTCTCCCCCCGCCAGCGTGGCCGAGGCGCGGTCCAGGGTGAGATAGTCCAGGCCGACGTCGAGCAGGAAGCCCAGCCGGGCGTTGACCTCCTTGAGAATCCGCCCGGCGATCTGCCGGTCCCGGTCGGACAGGTCGAGGCCGAGAAACAGCTTGGCGAGTTCCCCGATCGGCAGGGCACAGATCTCCGCGATGGACCTGCCGTCCACCGTGACGGCGAGCGCGACCGGCTTGAGCCGCGCGCCGTGACAGGACGGGCAGGGCACTTCCCGCATGAACCCGGCGAACCGCTCCCGGCTGGAGTCGCTCTCCGCCTCGGAGTGCCGGCGCTCGATGTAGGGGACCGCGCCCTCGAAGTCGGTATAGTACGAGCGTTCCCGCCCGTACCGGTTCCGGTACCGGACATGCACCTGGTCGCCGTAGCCGAACAGGAGCGCCCGCTGGGCCGCCGCCGGGAGCCGCGACCAGGGCGTATCGATGCTGAACCCCATCGCCGACCCGAGCGCCTCGATCAGCCGCATGAAGTAGTCGCTGACATGGCCGCCGCTCCACGGGCCGATCGCGCCCTCCGCCAGGGTCCTGGCAGGGTCGGGGACCACCAGCTCCGGGTCCACCTCCAGCCGGGTGCCAAGGCCGGTGCAGTCCGGGCAGGCGCCCCACGGCGAGTTGAACGAGAACGACCGCGGCTCCAGCTCCTCGAAGGACAGGTCGTCGTACAGGCAGGCCAGGTGCTCGGAGTACATCCGCTCCCGGTGCGGATCGGTCTCCGGCAGGTCCACGAAATCGAGTACCACGACCCCACCGGACAGGCCGAGGGCGGTCTCCACCGAGTCGGTGAGCCGGCGGCGCGCGGACTCCTTCACCGAGAGCCGGTCCACCACCGCCTCGATGGTGTGCTTCTCGTACTTCTTCAGGGCGGGCAGGGTGTCGGCCACCGCCTCATCGAGGCGGACCACGGTCCCGTCCACCCGCGCCCGCGAGTAGCCCTTGATCTGGAGTTCGCGCAGCAGCTCGGTGTACTCGCCCTTGCGCCCGCGGACCACGGGGGCGAGCACCTGGAACCTGGTGCCCTCGTCGAGCTCCAGCACCCGGTCCACGATCTGCTGTGGGGTCTGCCGGGCGATCGGGCGGCCGCACATCGGGCAGTGCGGCTTGCCCACCCGCGCGTACAGCAGCCGCAGGTAGTCGTAGACCTCGGTGATGGTCCCGACCGTGGACCGCGGGTTCCGGCTGGCGGCCTTCTGGTCGATGGAGACGGCCGGCGAGAGCCCGTCGATGAAATCCACGTCGGGCTTGTCCATCTGGCCGAGGAACTGGCGGGCGTAGGCCGACAGCGACTCGACGTAGCGGCGCTGCCCTTCGGCGAAGATCGTGTCGAAGGCCAGGCTGGACTTGCCCGACCCGGACAGCCCGGTGAACACGATCAGCGAATCCCTCGGCAGGTCGAGCGACACGTCCTTGAGGTTGTGCTCGCGCGCACCGCGCACAACAAGACGATCAGCCACTGCGGTCTGCTTTCCAGGTCATGAGGTTCTTACGCGGACAGGGGACACGTCATCGTATCCGGGTGCACTGACAAAACATCCGGCACGCGCTGCGCATGCCGATGGGCCGTCGGGGTCGGCTCTCCGGGCGCCATCCCTGCCCTTCCGGCAACCATCGAGCGCCCTCCCAGATTCCCGGAAACCACCGGCCCGCCACAGCCCCCGCCCCCTCCGTGGAGTCGCATCCAGCCGGCGGCCCGCCGGAAACCACCCGCCGCTTCCAGCGTGCCATCTCGTGCGCGAGGATGGCCCGGGATAGAAGAAGGAGCATCGCATGGACGGCGAAATCAGCGGGCAACTGGCCCGGGTCGGTGCGGCGACGGACCGGCTGCTGGCGACCGCGACCGCGCTGAGCGACGCCCAGGCCCGCGAGCCGTCGCTGCTGCCCGGGTGGAGCCGCGGCCACGTGCTGACCCACATCGCGCGCAACGCGGACGGCCTGGCGAACCTGTTGCGCTGGGCGGGTACCGGCCGCGAGACCCCGATGTACACCAGCGCCGCCTCGCGCAGCGCCGACATCGAGGCCGGCGCGGGCCGGCCGGCGGCGGAACTCACCGCCGATGTGGCAGGGACCGCCGCAGCCTTCGCGGCGGAGGCGGCCAGCCTGCCGGCAGATGCGTGGGCCGCACAGGTCCGGGCGCTCCAGGGGCCGGCGTTCCCGGCCTATGGGGTGCTCGAGCGGCGGATGTCTGAGGTGGAGATCCACCACGTGGACCTCGCGGCGGGCTACCGCCCAGCCGACTGGCCGGCGGACTTCGTCGCCGACGCACTCCCCCGGGTCGCCGATTCCTTCGCCGGCCGCCAGGACGCGCCATCGTGCCTGATCTGGGAGGAGGGGACACCGCACGAGTTCCGCATCGGCCCGGAGCGGCGGGCCGGTGAACCCCTGGTGAGCGTGCACGGGCAGGCCGCCACCCTGCTGGCGTGGCTGCTCGGCCGCGACGACGGGGCCGGGCTGCGGGTCTTCGGTGACGACGCCGCCCTGCCTGCGCTGCCCCCGTGGCGGTAACCTGTGCCGGCCGCGCCATGGCAGGCGGGCACCACGGCGCTTTCGTTAGGCAGCAGAATTGACCTGTCGTGGGCAAGCGGATGAGCGAAGGAGAGATCGTGGCTTACACCGGGGACGTGACCGTTGGTGGTGCGCCGGACACCCGCGAGCTTCCCGGCCTGACCGTGACCAAGGTGGCGGTCGGGCCGATGGACAACAACGCCTACCTGCTCCGGTCCGGCGAGACCGGGACGATGGTGGTGGTCGACGCCGCCAACGAGGCGGGCCGACTGCTGGAGCTCATCGGTGACACGCCGGTGAGCGCGATCGTGACCACCCACCGGCACTGGGATCACTGGCAGGCACTCGCCGAGGTGGCCTCGGCGACCGGCGCGGTGGTCATCGCCCACCCCGACGACGCGGGCGAACTCCCGGTCCCGGCCACCAGCCTGGTCCGCGGCGGCGACCGCGTGGTGGTCGGAGGGACCAGCGTCTCCGTCATCCACCTGCGCGGCCACACCCCCGGCAGCATCGCGCTGTGCTATGACGCCGACGGCGCGCTCGCGGATTCCCCGCACCTGTTCACCGGGGATTCCCTGTTCCCCGGCGGCCCGGGGAACACCGAGGGTGACCCCCGGCGGTTCGGCCAGCTCATGGACGACCTGGAGGAGCGGGTGTTCGGCACGCTGCCGGATGGCACCTGGGTGTATCCCGGCCACGGCAAGGACACCACGCTCGGGGCGGAGCGCCCGCACCTGGCCGAGTGGCGCGAGCGGGGCTGGTGACCGCGCGCCCGGCAGCGCCGTGCCGTCAGCGGATCTGGGTGGCGTAGACGACGACGTTGCTCAGGTACGAGCCGATAGCCGAGTCGAACGTTCCGCCGCAGGTGATGAGGCGCAGCTCCGGGCTGGGCGCGGGACCGTAGACCTGCTGGGTGGGAAAACGGTTCTTCGCGTACATGTGCTCGGAGTAGACGCGGAACACCGCCAGCGTGCCGTCCGCGTGCCGGACGTAGATGCGGTCACCCGGCCGCAGCAGCCGCAGCCGGAAGAACACCCCCGGCCCGCGGTAGGAGTCGATGTGGCCGGCGATGATCGCGGAGCCGACCTGGCCCGGCCGTGGGCTGCCGGTGTACCAGCCCGCCACCGCCGTGCTCGCCGGCACCTGCAGGGTGCCCTGCGCGGTCAGGCCCAGCTTGATCAGGCGGGTATGGACGTCGATGACCGGGATGGACAGGTACACCGGCCGGGTCACCGCGGTCCTGGCGGCCGGCCGTGGCGGTGCGGCGACCAGCCCGGCCGGCGGGCGGGCAGGGTGCGCGACCGGCCGGGGGTTGGTCCCCTGGTGGCCGTTCAGCAGCACCAGCCCGCCCACGCCGCCGACCACGGCGAGCAGGCCGGCACAGAGCACGGCCGCCGCCACCGGGTGGCGCGCCAGCCGGCGGAAGGGCCGGCCCCGCCCGGCGTGGCGTGACCCCTGACCGGCCCGCGCCTTCCGGCCAGTGTGCGAGCCCTGCCCGCCATGCTCCATCGCGGCTACCGGGCGTGGCGGGCCTGGTGCCGGACCCGGCGCAGCCAGTACGCCGCGGCGGCGCAGCAGACCAGCCCAGCCGCGACCGCGGCGGCCCACGGAGCGGGCGAGGGAGCCGGCCCCGGCGCGGTGCCGCCCAGCCCCGTCGCCGCGCCTCCCTGCGGCGGGATCGCGCTGCCCGCGGCGTCCTTCAGGTTGTCGAGCATGAGGCCACCGGAGGCCCCGTCGAGCACCACGAGCGTGTGGATCGTGCCCGCGGAGAGCTTGACCGACTGGCTGGCCATCCCGGCCGCCCCGGAGACGTGGACCATCCAATCGCCCGGGCGCGCGGGCCCGTAGCCGGTCACGTCCCCAAAGGCCAGATGCTGGGCGAGCACCTGCCGCCCGGCGGTCACCGTGACCTGATGGTCACGCAGGGAGGCCTGGATCACCCGCACCAGCGACTTGCCCTTGGGCGTGGTCAGCCGGTCGTGGAGCACCGCCAGCCGCAGCCCTTTGGCCGGCCCGAGCCCCGCGACCGTGTACGCCGCGCCGGGGGCGACGTGAACGCTGGTGGAAAGCACCGGCGGGGAGCTCGGCTTCGCGCCCGCCGCGCGCATGGCCACGGTGTACTCGCCGCCGGGCAGCTTCTCGTACGGGGAAACCGTGCCGTAGGCAACGTGCTTGAGCACCATGATGGCCTGCTGGCCGCCGAACGAGTACAGGTAGACATCAACCGGCGGGGTGTTCGGGGACAGGTGCGTGAGCCGGATCCAGCCGGCCTGGCTGGACTTCGCCGCGTGGGTCGCGCCCGGCGCGGCCAGCGCGGCCGGTGCCGCGGCGGCCAGCAGCCCGGAGGCCAGTGTCAGCAGGCCCGCCAGCGCCGCGGCGCGGCGGAACCGGCGGCGGCCGGACGCAACAACTCCCCGCTCCAACGCCATGAGCCAGCTCCTTAGGTCAGCTGCCGGACCCGAGGAGCCCAAGCGGGCTCGGGGCCGGGTACTCGATTCTGAGCACGAACCCGAGTGCCGGGATCCGCACGATCTCCAGTGATGAGGCCAGGTAGGGCGAGCGCTGGGCTCGCAGGATCGTCATCAGGCTGTGCAGTGAGGCCGGGTGGGGCGGGCCGCCGGCGACGTCCGCTGAACGCAGCGGCACTCCGGGGCTGGCACCGCGGCCGGGGGCGCCGAATCCGGCGATGTCGAGCGGGTGGATGGCGGCCAGCGCAGCCAGCGTGACCAGGAGCCGGGAGTCGACCTCGCCGCCGGCCAGGGCCGCCCGGGCGGCCGCCGCGACGTGGATGCGGCGATTGCGCAGCAGCAGCGCTCCCGCCGCCTTGCGCGCCCGTACGTCCGTGGTCAGCAGCGCCCGGTAGGCGGCGGCGCCCAAGGGTGCCATGGCCCGGACATCGATCCGCGCGGCCCCCGAGCCGAAGGCTGCCAGGGTCACCGGCGCGTACACGCCCGCCAGGCGGGCTCCGAACTGGCTGCGCACGGCGGGGGTCGCCACCACCAAGTCCGACCCGAGCGGGTCGCCCCGGGCCGGGGACAGCACCAGCAGCCGGCCGGCGGGCACGCCGTGCGCCTGCAGGGCCGCGCACATGGCGGGATCACAGGCCACGATGGCGTCGGCGCCGGCCTGGCCGGCCACCCACGCCGCTGCCTGCTGCCGGGCCGCGGCCGCCGCGGCGAGCGCCGGGGTCCCGGCCTGCTGGCCTGGTTCGCCGCCCGGCCCGCTGGCCCGGGTCAACCGCACCGTGGCGGCACCGGCCACGAAGACCACGGCCACCAGCGCGGCCACGAGCAGCACCCGCCAGCGTACCCGCGCGGGCCACAACCGCCGTATCCGGCCGAGCCGGCGCCGCGTCCACAGCCGCAGGGTGGTGATGAGCACGGTGCCCCAGGACGGTTCCCGGGCCCGGGCCACGGCCGGCGGTGCGGGCTCACCGGACCAGTCGGACGGTTCCGGCGGCCAGCTCATGGAAGCGGGCGGCGGGGGCTTGCCCCGCGGTTCCGGCTGCCCAGGTGGGCTGGACTGCCCGGCCGGCTCGGGCTGACCGGCGGGTTCCTGCTTTCCGGCCGCACCGGGTTTGTTTCCGGCCGCGCTGGGCTCGGCCGGCTCCGGCTGGGCGGGCGGTTCCGGCTGCGGAGGGCCGGGGGATTCGGCCGGCGGGGGGTCGCTGGATGGTTCCGCGAGCCGCGCGCCACCCGCTGGCACCGGCCGCTTGGCATACCTGGACGGCACGGATGGCCTGGACGCGTCCCGCGTGCGCTTGGGCAGCTCGGACGGTACCGGCGGCAGCTTGCCCCGCGGCTCCCGCGGCCTCGGCCGGTCCGGCGGTTCTGCCAGCCCGTGCTGGCCGGACCGGGCCTCGCCGGAGCCGGGGACGGGAACGCTGACCGTGCCGTCGGCGGTGCCGTCGCCACCAGCGGCGGCTGCGGGCCCCTCCCGGTCTCCGTCGAGCGGGTCCTGCCCCGCGGCTGTGGGTGAGCCACGGCCGCGCCTGGGCAGCAGCGCGCTGACCTGCTGATTCTGGGGTGACCCAACATGCACGGCGGCACTGCCCGGCTTGTTCCGGAGCCGTCGTGGCTGGCCGTTCCGCGGCTGCATGCAGATTTCCCCCGGGTCCCACCCCTAAAGTTCCGACCCACCAGGAGATAGCGGAACATACCGTACATACAGCTTCAAGCGGAATCGCCAAACATTGCTAATAAAATCCGCACCGCACAGTGGGATTCGCGGCTTGCCGTGGCCGCCAGAGCGCTGCGGCGGGCCGGTGGCCGGACACCGCCGGTGCCGTGGCGCCATCCGCTGCCCAGCGCGCGGCGCACAGCCGGGGCCGGAAAAGGAGGGATCCCCAGCCTGTCACCGGATATGGTCATTTGTCACCTGCGGCACGATGACCTGCTTGCTGCCGGGCCATTGAACGCTCCGTGACGTATCGTCGTGATTAATATGGGGAGCCACCGCCGTGGGGCAGCCGGATGCAATTCGGCCGACGGTGTGTCAGCGATGGGCAAGGCAGGGGTCGCCCAGGGGGCAGGGCAGCCGGAGGAGGCGCCCTGGCCGGGTACGGGGAGCGCGGATACCGTCCGACGGCGGCGCCGCGACGCCTTTCTGTCGGGAATCCGTAAACCCTGGCCGCCGACGGCGGCGCTGGGGGGTCAGGCCAAAGCCGTGGCGGCGGACGGAGTGGCAGCGGGCGCGGCGGCCGCCGAACCCGGGGCCGAGGCCCGTCGCCGGGACGTCCCTTCCTGGCTGGCCCAGGTGGGGATGTTCACCATGGTCGGCGTCGGCATTGGCGTGGCGGCCGAAGGGCTGCCCGCCGGAATGGCCGGGCTGGCTACCGTGGCACTGCTGATCGTGGCCAGCGCGTCCTGGGGCGTCGCGCTGTCCGGGCGGGTCCGTGACCTGCGTGTGCTTGTCCCGACCCTGGTCGGTCTCGGGCTGTGCGGCGTGGCGCTGGACCTCCTGCAGTCGGACGGCCCCGGCTTCGTCGTTGGCTATATGGCGCTCTCCGGGCTGGCGCTCCGCGCGCCCAGGTGGCTGGCCCTGCTCGCCGGGGCACCGGTGGTGTTCGCGGTCGCGGTCGCCGATGCGCGTGACTCCGCCAACCCGGCAACTGCCGTCCTTGCCGTGGCGCTCGGCGCCGGCTTTATCTTTGGGACGTCCGCCCTCGCCGCGTTCAGCCGCGATGCCCACCATCGCGCGGAGGCCCAGCTCGCCCGCGAGGCCGCCATCCGGGACGTTCGCGAGCAGATGGCGGCCATGGCCGAGCGGTCGCGGCTGGCCCGCGAGCTGCACGATG
>DASYQM010000536.1:0-5524 GCA_036005525.1 Streptosporangiaceae bacterium | reverse complement strand
GACCTGCTCGTTCGGGCCGGACACGCTGACCCGGTGATGACCGGGCTCTCGCCGGGCAGCCGGACGTTCGCCCAGCTGGCGGCGACCCGGCGGCTTGAGCACGGCGGCCGTCTTTGACCTCAGCCAGACCGATAGAAGCCGGGTTCCCAGCGGGAACGGCCCGGGCTGCTCGCCTGCGCCCGGGCCGCAGGCCCCTGGAACGACCTCATGGCCCAGGTCGCTACGGCGCTCAGCCAAGCCGCCCGGGCAAGCCGCGACCGGGCCAGCCGCACTCACGCCGCTAGCCCGGTGTGGGCTGGTGATGATCTCGGCGGGCTGCGGCGCGTGAAGATCGTGGCGCAGGAGCGGGCGCATATCGCCCTTGGCCTCCTCGATGCTGTCTGTGCCGGCCCCTGCGGCCGCATCGAGTTGAGGCCGCGCCGGTGGCCTGCCTGGTCATGACGCGTTCCGTGCCGACACGGCGGGCGGTTGCTGTCCCTGTGCCGCCCCTCTGGGCACAGGACGGGCCTGCGGCGGCTCAGAGGCTGGGTGCGGCCCGGCCGCCGCTGCCCGGGCGATCACGCCCGGCCGGCGATTGCCCGTTTGGCCGAAAATAGTTGGTCAATTACGTGCGGGCCGGCGCTGCCCGGGAGACGATGAGACGTCTCAGCGATGGCCGCTGCAGGAATGGCGTGCGCCAGCGGCGCCGGCGCCGATGTGTTACTTCGTTCGCACGAAACAATAATGCGAATGATGACCGCCGTAAGTTCCGATGTTTGGGGCCTGGAGAGCGGGTATGGGGCCTCATTGACTCCGGGGTAAGCCAGAGCTGGCAACAGGGTTCGTGCGCTCCCCCGGAGGCGCCCGGCCAGCCCCCGTATTTGCCGGGCGGGAAGCGCCGCCGAACCGGTTCGGCGGCGCTTCACCCTTCCGGGCCGCCGCATCGCGGCTATGGCCTTAACCCGATCCCAGCTGGTAGTTTCCGGCCCGGAAACCCGATGGGGACTGTGGATATCTGTGCAAGAGGCGCAAAATCCGCTTATGGCCACCATTGTCCACAAGCCGCTGGAGCTGTGGATATGTAGTTCGCCCAGCAGCGTTTCGGCTGGCTACAGCGATGCCGTAATCCACAAGCCGCAGCGGGTGCTCGGCCGAAGCAGTTGAGACCCCCCCTGCGAACCCCGAGTTGTAGAAACGTAACTCCTTGGTCAAGAAGGGGTCAAGCACGGTTGAGCAATATCACACCGGCCGTCGCCGGCACCAACGGACTGGATGCCAGCTCAGCGTGAGCCGCTGACCCGCCGCTTCGTTGTTGGAGCGGGTGACGGGAATCGAACCGCGCTATCAGCTTGGGAAGTCTCAGCCACGATCCGCGGCCTACGTTGGCTGTTGATGGCTGTTCGGGGGCATCTCAGAGGCGGCGTCGATCGGGCACGTGACACGCCAGAAGGCACGAAATCATTGGCCGTGGGGCTGCGGGGCGGCGCGTCCCCCCAGGCCCTCCCCCGAGGTACCCGGGCTGCTGCGCCCGTTCTAGGGTCACTGTAGGGGCAACTCTAGGGCCAGATCGGTAACGGCTGGCGCGTTGCGCTGTCTTGAGCAAGGAGGCCGAGATGGCAGACTTCGGGCTCTTCGTCGGCTTTGGGTATCCGGTGCGAGGCCGGGAACGGCAGGCCGTGAAGGTGTTCAACGAGGCGATAGAGTACTACGCGCGTCTCCAGCAACAGGGCGAGATCGAGAGCTTCGAGTCGGTCTTTCTTGAGCCGCACGGTGGGGACCTCAACGGCTTCACACTCATTCGCGGAGACCGGGACAAGCTGGCGAGCATCCGCACCAGTGATGAGTTCGCGCGGCTGAGCATCCGGGCCGACCTCATCGTCGAGGGGTTTGGTGTCATAGGTGCCCAGCTCGGCGAGCAGATTGAGACTCTGATGGGGGTCTACAACGAGCAGGTGGAGGGCCTGACCTAGCTGACGAGCGAATCGCCACGCGGGTCACTGGCTCGCGGCCAATTGCAGGCGGACGCCAGGGCCTGACCCACGCGTTCGCCGCCTGGGTCTGCCAGCCGGGCATCTATCGAACTTGACCTCATCCTTATCAGCCTTGGTATCCCCTGTGGTGACGCCCGTTCAGGGCGGAAAATCGGGTGCGGCTGCTGTCCGCTGACGCCGTTCGAACTGTGATCGTCGAGGTCGTTTATCAGCCGGGTGCTGGGAGCCAGCCTTGGGCCCTTCAGTGTCGCCACGAGCACGAGGATCAGTTTCTCCTGCCACGCCCTTTGGCTCCTGCGGGCAGCAGCCGCCTTAGGTCCGGTCGAGGGTGAGGCAGGCGAGATGCTGGCAAAGACGCAGGATGAGGAGCAGATCATCGCGCGGGTCGCGGCGCTGGATATCGGCAAGGCCGAGCTGGTGTGCTGCGTGCGGGTCCCGGATGAGGACCGGCCGGGACGGCGGCTGCAGGAGGTGGCGACGTATGCCACGATGACCCGGCCGCTGCTGGGCCTGGCTGACCGGCTGCGCTGCCTGGGGGTGACCCGGGTGGTGATGGAGGCAACCAGCGACTACTGGAAACCGGTGTTCTACCTGCTGGAGGCGCACGGTTTCGAGACCTGGCTGGTCAACGCCCGCGACGTCAAGCACCTGCCCGGCAGGCCCAAGACCGACAAACTGGATGCGGTGTGGCTGGCCAAGGTCGCCGAACGGCAGATGATCCGGCCCAGTTTCGTGCCCCCGCCCCAGATCCGCCAGCTGCGCGACGCCACCCGCTACCGCGCGGACCTGGTGGCGGCGCGCACCGCCGAAAAGCAGCGGGTGGAGAAACTGCTGGAGGACGCGCAGATCAAGCTGAGCGTGGTCGTCTCGGACATCTTCGGGGTCTCGGGCCGGCAGATGCTGGCCGCGCTGATCGGCGGGCAGCGCGACCCCAAGGCGCTGGCCCAGCTGGCCCGGGGCGTGATGCGCCGCAAGATCACCACGCTGCAGGAGGCGTTCACCGGCTACTTCACCAGCCACCACGCATTCCTGCTCGCCAAGGTGCTGGCCCGGGTCGATGCCATCGACGCCGACATCGCCGCGCTCGACGCCAGCATCGAGCAGCTGGCCGCCCCATTTACCGCGGAGGTGAGGCGCCTGGCCGAGATCCCCGGCATCAGCTTCACCGCGGCGTGCGCGATCCTGGCCGAGATCGGCACCAGCATGGACCGGTTCCCCACCGCCGGGCACGTGGTCTCCTGGGCCAAGTTCGCCCCCGGCATCAAGGAGTCCGCCGGGAAGAAGAAGGGCAAGGGCACGACCGAGCGCGGTAACCGCTACCTGGCACGGGTCCTCGGCAACGCTGCCGCCTCCATCACCCGGACCGACACCTTCCTGGGAGAGCGGTACCGGCGGATCGCCCGCCGCCGCGGCAGCAAAAAAGCCGTCGTGGCCGTCGGCCGCTCCCTGCTGATCATCATCTGGCACCTGCTCGCCGACCCCACTGTCCGCTACACCGACCTGGGCAGCGATTTTTACGACACCCGGATCAACCCCGAACGCCGCAAGCGCAACCACATCCGTCAGCTCGAGGCGCTCGGCTACAAAGTCACCCTCGAACCCGCGGCCTGACCGCCAGGACCAATCCAGCCCGGCTCCGCCGGGCGCTGCCGCGCGCCCACTAACTCTCCGATTTTCGGATCAGTTCTGGGCAGACATGGGTCGCCGGGCTGTGAGCCTGTCATCGGTGATAGCCACAGCGCGCCAGGTGGGCCTCACGGCAGGCGGCGTTGCTGTCACTTCTGCTGCGACCACCCCCAGGACAGCCAAGGCCTCTTGGCTTCTTGGGTGAGTTCTGGCCCGACTTCGGGTGGGTTCTGGCCCCATTGGGGTGATCGTCCGGGGGTGTTTTGGGTGAGTGCTGGCTCCACTTGCTGATCTTGGTGTCAGGTGCTGTCTGGTGGCTCGCGCGTTGGCGTGCGGGACGTGCTGTGGGCGCCGGGCTGGAGGCTGCCGGGGAACCTGCCGGTCGCGAGGCCCCCCGCTGAGCTCGCCCAGGCGCACCGCGGCTAGTGCGACGATGACTGCCGGGGCGGCGATGTGACCGGGCATGAAAACCTTTCCCATAGATGGCCCGCGAGCTCGGCGATGGCAGGGCCGTATGGTTCAAGGATCCCGGCGGCAACACCTTCGCCGTTGAACAGGAGGCGAAGCCGTGAGCATCACGTTCCCAGGAGAGTCCGCGGAGTACAGAGCGGCGCGCGACCGGCTGCTCGAGCAAGAGATCGAGCTGCGCCGCGACATGGAGGCGGTGGCCGCCGCCAGGCGCAAGCTGCCGCCCGGCGGTGTCGTCCCCCAGGACTACGTTTTCCAGGGGGCAGCAGCCGATGGCAGTCCGGCCGCGGTCAGGCTGTCGGAGCTGTTCGCTTCCGGCGGGGACTCGCTGGTGATCTACAACTTTATGTTCCCGCGTACCTACGGCGGCGATCGTCCGGGGCCCGCCAGCGGAAAGACCGCGTTGCTGCCATTGGAGGAAGGTCCCTGCCCCTCGTGCACGGCCCTCCTCGATCAGCTCGACGGCGCCGCCGGGCACGCCAGTCAGCGCCTCAACTTCGCTGTGGTGGCGAAGACGGCGTTTCCGCGGCTCCTCACCTTTGCCCACGAGCGTGGTTGGCGGAATTTGCGTCTGCTGTCCTCGGCCGGCAATACCTACAACCGTGACTACTTCGGGGAGACCGCGGACGGATCGCAGATGCCGATGCTCAACGTATTCCACCGCGACGGCGAAACCATCCGGCACTTCTGGGGCGCGGAGCTCACTTACGGGCCAAGCGACCCCGGACAAGACCACCGCAGCGTCGGCACGCTTGAGCCGCTCTGGAACCTGTTTGACCTGACGCGGGAGGGGCGCCCGACCGACTGGGACGAGCAGTTGAGCTACCCGTAGACCCGCCCAGGCCCCGCGGGCGGGGCCGAATCACACCAGAAGCGTTTCGCGCGGCTGGCGGGCGGAGCCAGGTCTCACCCGAAAGTGAGGCCGGATCTCGCCCGTGTAGCCAGCCTCTTGACGCTTCTATGTTTGTCAAGGACTCGTGAGTGGTTTCATCGACCGGGTGAGCTGGCGGTAGAGTTCGCGGGCGATGTAGCGCTTGAGGCAGCGGCGGATTTCCCGTGGGGTCTTGCCCTCGGCGGTGCGCCGGGCGAGGTAGGCGCGGGTGCGGGGGCAGTTGCGCATGCGGGTCAGCGCGATGGCGTGGATGGCCCGGTTGAGGGCGCGGTCGCCGCCGCGGTTGAGCCGGTGCCGGATGGTCTGGCCGCTGCTGGCCGGGATGGGGCTGGTGCCGCCGAGCGCGGCGAACGCGGCCTCGCTGCGGCAGCGGCCGGGGTGGGAGAAGCTCACGATGGCCTGGGCGGCGCTGACCGGCCCGACGCCATAGCGGCTGGTGAGGCCGGGGGCGATGTCCTCGACGATGGCCAGCAGCTGGGCGCGGTTGTCTTTGAGCTGGTGCCGGGCCTGGCCGAGCGCGCGGGCGAGACGGCTGATCTCGGCGTGGCGGACGGCCTGCTCACGGCTG
>DASYQM010000535.1:0-12386 GCA_036005525.1 Streptosporangiaceae bacterium | reverse complement strand
ACGGCACGCTCGGCAGCCGGGCCAGATCGGCCAGCCGCTGCCGGTCGCCTTCACGCAGGATCAGTGCAGGAGCAACGGACATGCCCCATTGTCCCGCTCAACTCACCGTAAACTAACTTCCAACACGCGACACTAGCAGGGGGGAACGTTCCAGGAGCTGATCGCCGGCTCGCCGTGCTCGGTGCCCAGCGTGCACAGGGTGCCGGTCCCGAGCCGGAAGAGCCGGCCGTCGGCCGGCTCCAGCCGCAGCCAGCGGGCGGTCAGCACGCGCAGCAGATGCCCGTGGGACACCAGGACCACGTAGCCGTCGGCCAGCAGCGGTGTCACCCGGGACAGCACCGCGTCCGCCCGCGCACCCACTTGCTGCACCGTCTCGCCGGGGTGATCGGCGTCGCCCGGGATGACGCCGTCCCGCCACAGGTACCACCCGGGCCGCTGCGCCCTGATCTGCTGGGTGGTCACCCCCTCGTATCTACCGTAGTCCCATTCCCGCAGGTCCGGGTCCTGCTGGACGTGGGCAAGGCCGGCCAGCGCGGCGGTCCGGGTGGCGCGCTGCAAGGGGCTGGTGAAGACGGCACGGATGTCGCGGCCGGCGAGTACCGGCGCCAGGGCAGCGGCGGCGGCCTCGCCCGCGGGAGTGAGCGGCAGGTCGGTCCGCCCGGTGTGCCTGCCGGCGCGGCTCCACTCGGTCTCCCCGTGCCGGAGCAGGATCAGCTCTCCCACGCTCAGGGGCAGGTCAGGATCTCGTGGCCGTCCGCGGTGACCAGCACGGTGTGCTCGAACTGAGCCGTGCGCTTGTGATCCTTGGTCACGACCGTCCACCCGTCGGGCCACATGTCGAAGTCGATCGTGCCCAGGGTCAGCATCGGCTCGATGGTAAAGGTCATCCCCGGTTCCATGATCACATTGACGCTGGGGTCGTCGAAGTGCGGCACGATGAGCCCGGAATGGAAGGTGGTGCCGATCCCGTGGCCGGTGAAGTCGCGGACCACACCGTAGCCGAAGCGGCGCGCGTACGACTCGATCACCCGGCCGACGGCGTTGAGCGGCCGCCCGGGCGCCACCGCGCGGATGCCGCGCATCATCGCCTCGTGCGTGCGCTCGACCAGCAGCCGTGATTCGGCGCCCACGTTCCCGGCGAGGAACGTGGCGTTGGTGTCGCCATGCACCCCGCCGATGAAGGCGGTGATGTCCACGTTGACGATGTCCCCGTCGGCGATCACCGTGTCGTCGGGGATCCCATGGCAGATCACCTCGTTGAGCGACGTGCACAACGACTTCGGGTAGCCCCGGTAGCCCAGCGTGCTCGGGTAGGCGCCGTGGCCGGTCAGGAACTCGTGCCCGATCCGGTCCAGTTCGTCCGTGGTGACCCCCGGCGCGATATGCCGGCCGATCTCTGCCAGCGCCTGGGCGGCGAGGCGCCCGGCGACCCGCATCCGCTCGATCGTGTCGGCGTCCTTGACGTCCGGCTCACCCGTCCACGGGCGCTTCTTGCCCACGTATTCCGGCCGGGGGATGTGCGCCGGCACCTGCCGGACGGGCGAGATCCGGCCGGGCTGGAGCATTGTTGCCATGGTCTGGGAGTCTAGTGGCATGGACGATGAACCTCGCTGGTGGTATTGCCTACGACATAAAACGGTGGAGCGGAACGGCGTATGCCCCGGCAAGGACCGGCTCGGGCCCTACGCCACCCGGGAGGAAGCGGAGCGGGCCCTGGAAACCGTGCGCCGGCGCAACGAGGAGTGGGATGCCCAGGACCGTTAGGCGGGCGCCTCGCCCGGCTCGCCCGGGAAGGTAGGGTTGGGGCGTCCAGCAGCCGGAGGGGACGCGCGGTGACCGACGACAGCACGGGTGCCACGCTCCCGCCGGCGGCGCGGGACCGGATGGCGGAGATCCGGGGCAGCGGAACCTGGGGCTCGGCACTGTCCACGGACGAGTTCGCGGCGATCCGTGGCGTCGGGTTCGAGCCGGTCGGCCAGGTGCTCGGCGCGTGCGTGTACAACATCGGCTACGCCGGCGGATACACCTGCCCTGGGGGCTGGTCCAGCGGGGTCTTCGGCGGGGTCGTCACGGCGGCGACGCAGGTGTCCGGGCAGGGCGGCTGGGGCACCTTCGGCCCGCTGACCCAGGCCATGTACGACGCCCGCCGCAAGGCGATCGGCCGCATGACGGCCGAGTGCGCCGGGCTGGGCGGCCACGGGATCGTGGGTGTCTCGCTGAGCTTCGGCCCGTTCCCGCTCGGCGGCCTGGAGTTCAGGGCGATCGGCACGGCCGTGCGGGGCATGGGTGCACCCGCCCCGCCGCGGCCGTTCAGCTCCGACCTGTCCGGCCAGGACTTCGCCAAGCTCATCCGGGCCGGCTGGGTACCGGTCGGCCTGGCATTGGGCATCTCGATCGGCGCCAGGCACGATGACTGGCTGACGCGCGGCTCGGCCTTCTGGGGCGCCGGGAACACAGAGGTGGCCGGCTACACCGAGCTTGTCAACATGGCCAGGCATGACGCCCGGGTCCAGCTCGAGGCCGATGTCAGCCAGATGGGCGCGGATGGGGTCGTGGTCTCCACTTATGACCTGCAGGTGCGCGCGCGGGAATGCCCTGCGCGGGAGAGCAGCAGGGACCACATCGCGGAGGTCACGATCGTCGGCACGGCCACCGCCCAGTTCTCTTCCCCCGCGGTGGCTGCCCCGCCGGGCAGCCTCGCGGTTCTCTCGCTCGACCCGCAACAGCGGCAGGTGGCCAGGGTGAGGCTCGGGCGCTGAGGTGATGACAGCAAGCACGTTTCCCCCTCTTCCCAGCGCGTGAGAGGACGACGATGACAGAGCAGACACCCGTCAGCCTGGAGGCGGCCGGCGTGCCGCAGGACGCCATGCGGCGCCTCGCCGAACTGCAGCCGGGCAAGCCGGGGGCGATCTTCACCTCCGACCTTTCCGTCAACGAGTTCCTGCTGGTGCGGGAGGCAGGGTTCCGACCGCTCGGGCTGGTGCTTGGCAGCTCGATCTACCATGTCGGGCTGCAGGTAGGCCGGTGGGGCAAGAACTCCGAGCTCGACGTGCTGTCGCAGGCCATGTACCACGCGCGCGAGCTGGCGATGACCCGGATGGAGGCGGAGGCGGACGCGCTGGCGGCCGACGGCATCGTCGGGGTTCGGCTTGACGTGGAGATGAAGGAGTTCGGGTCCGACATCGCGGAGTTCATCGCCGTGGGCACCGCGGTCAAGGCAGAGGCGGGCGCGGGCGGCGGCGGGGTCACCAACTGGCGCAACAACAAGAACCAGCCGTTCACCTCCGATTTGTCCGGGCAGGACTTCTGGACCCTGATCCGGGCCGGTTACGCACCGCTGGGCATGGTGATGGGGACGTGCGTCTATCACATCGCCCACCAGCGGCTCGGCGGGGTGATCGGCAACATCGGCCGCAACGTGGAGATCGAGCAGTTCACCCAGGCCCTGTACGACGCCAGGGAGCTGGCGATGAGCCGGATGCAGGCCGAGGCCGAGGCGCTGCACGCGGAGGGGATCGTCGGGGTCCAGCTACGCCAGCACAGTCACACCTGGGGCTCCCACACCACCGAGTTCTTCGCCATCGGCACCGCCGTTAGGCCGTTGCGTGAGGATCACGTGATTGAGCGCCCCACGATGGTGCTCAGCCTCGACGCCTAGCGCGGCCCTCCGCCGGGGTGCCGCCGGCGACGGCTCGGGCATCAGCCGGCGAAGGCCTCGAGCACGGCGGCGCGGCCGACGGCGCTGAGGGCGCCGAAGCCGTAGGTTCCCTGCTCGCGCAGTTCGGTGGCGGCCTCGACCAGCGCTCCGAGCGCGGCGAAGGCGAACGCAGAGCCGACTGAGACCCGCCGCACGCCGGCCTCGGCCAGTTCGGATATCGTCGGCCCGCCGGGGAGGGCCAGGACGTTCACCGGGCAGTCGACAGACGTCACGACCTGGCGTATGTCGGCCAGGTCGGTCAGGCCCGGCGCGTAGAGCACGTCGGCGCCCGCTTCCTGGTACGCCTGCAGGCGGGCGATCGTGTCCGCCAGGTCGGGCCGGCCGTGCAGGTAGTTCTCGGCCCGGGCGGTGAGCACCAGACGGATCGGGCCGGACGCGGCCACCTCGGCCGCCGCCGTCACGCGTTCCGCGGCCAGCGACGGCTCGTAGACCGGGTCCCCGGGGCTGCCGGTGAAGTCCTCCACCGAGCAGCCCGCCAGGCCCGCTCCGGCGGCGAGGTGCACCGTCTCGGCGACCCCCGCCGGATGGTCCGCGAACCCGTTCTCAAGGTCGGCCGAGACGGGCAGGTCGGTCGCCTCCACGATGGCCGCCGCATGCGCCAGCGCCTCGTCTCTCCGCACCTTCCCGTCCAGGCGGCCCACGGTCGCCGCGAACCCGCCGCTGGTGGTCGCCAGGGCGGAGAAGCCGAGCCAGGCAAGAAGCTTCGCCGAGCCCAGGTCCCACGGGTTGGGCAACAGCAGCGGCTGCTGCTGGCGGTGCAGCGCGAGAAAGCGTTCGGCCATCTGGATCTGGGTGCTCATGGCGACAACGTATCAACGGCGCTGCGTGTCCACCGGTACCAGCCCGGCGCCCGGCGCCCGTGGCCGCGGCCGCTCTGGCAGGATCGGGGCATGACTGAGCAGCGCGTGCCGCCTGCTGACGACCCCGATGTCGCGAGCCTGGTGGTGGGGGTCCTCGGCGGCACCGGCGACCAGGGGCAGGGATTTGCCAGGCGGCTGGCCGCCGCGGGCAACCCGGTCATCATCGGCTCGCGCAGCGGGCAGCGCGCCGCCGCCGCGGCGGCCGGGCTCGGCGGTGAGCCGGGGATCCGGGGGATGACGAACGAGGACACGGCGCGGGCCGCGGACGTGGTGATCGTGGCCGTGCCGTGGGAGGGCCACCGGGAGCTGCTCGCCTCGCTGGCGGAGCCGCTCGCGGGCAAGATCGTCATCGACTGCGTGAACCCGCTCGGGTTCGACGCACGCGGCGTCCACGCGCTCAAGGTGGCCGAGGGCAGCGCGGCCGAGCAGGCAGCCGCCGTCCTGCCGCGCTCGGTCGTGGTCGGCGCGTTCCACCACGTGTCGGCCGTCCTGCTGCTCGACCCCGACATCGTCACGATCGACCAGGACGTGCTGGTGCTTGGTGACGAACGGCCAGCGACCGACCTGGTCGCCGCGCTCGCGGTGCGCATCCCCGGGATCCGTGGCATCTACGCAGGCCGGCTCCGCAACTGCGGCCAGGTGGAGGCGCTCACCGCCAATTTGGTCTCGATCAACGGCCGCTACAAGGCCCACGCCGGGCTCCGCATCACCCACCTAACTCATGATTACGGACGCTTGTAGGGGCGCTATGCGCACGCAAGCGTCCGCGATCATGAAGGGCCCGGGTTCAGTGGTACGCGTGCTCCGGCCCGGGGAACTGCCCGGCCACGACCTCCTGCCCGAATGAGCGGGCGGCCTGGCCGAGCACGCCGGCCACGTCGGCGTAGCGCTTCACGAACTTCGGCGTTCGCGGGGACAGCCCGGCCATGTCCTGCCAGACCAGCACCTGCGCGTCGCAGTCGGCTCCGGCGCCGATCCCGATGGTCGGGATGTTCACCGCCTCGGTGATGCGGGTGGCCAGCTCGGCCGGGACGGCTTCGAGCACGACCGAGAACGCGCCGGCGGACTCCAGCGCCTTGGCGTCGTGCAGCAGCCGGTCGCCGGCCTCGCCGCGGCCCTGGACCCGGTACCCGCCGAGCACGTTGACCGACTGCGGGGTGAGCCCCAGGTGTGCCATGACCGGGATGCCGGCCGCGACGAGTTCCTCCACCTGCCGGACGACCCGCTGGCCGCCCTCCAGCTTGACGCCGTGCGCTCCCGCTTCCTTGAGGAACCTGGTGGCGGCGGCAAGCGCATCCGCCGGTGAGACCTGATAGGAGCCGAACGGAAGGTCGGCGATGATCATCGCACGCTGGGTGCCGCGGACCACCGCGGCGGTGAGGGGAAGCAGATCGTCCACCGTTACCGGCAGGGTGCTGTCATGGCCGAAGACGACCATGCCGGCCGAGTCGCCCACCAGCAGCACGGGGATGCCGGCCTCGTCAAAGACGGCGGCGGTGAGGGCGTCGTACGAGGTCAGCATCGGCCACTTCTCGCCCCGCGCCTTGGCGGCCGCCAGGTCGCGGACGGTGACCCGCCGTTTCGCGCTAACCCCGAAGAGCGGCTCTGGGGTCCGCGCACTCGTCGCGGCCGCGTCCGAACTGCTGCTCTCTGCATTCATCTGGATCCTCCATGTCTCGTGGCGCCTCGGTGGCGTCCCCGGACGGTTCGATCATCGCACGCCCCGGGCGCGGGGCACAGGCGGAGCGGCGGGCCGGCCCCGGATGGCCACGACCCGGCCGACGGCCGGTGGCGGAGCGGCGGGGCGGCCCTGGCTGGCCGCGACCCGGCCGACGGCCGGTGGCGGGAATCTTTTTCGATACGGTGTAGTTCCGTATCGATAGCTTGCCCGGGCCGCACGTCGCCGCCCGGGACCCATGGGCACAACGCCGGCAGCGGCGCCAGCCCTTCCTGTTACCCAAAAGGACATCATGCAATTGCGCAACGCTTCCCCGCAGGCCGCGATCGCCGGGCCTGCCGACAGGATCCACCGCCGCCGCTGGCTCATTCTGGGCGTCCTGATCACCAGCCTGATGGCCATCGTGCTCGACAACACCGTCCTGAACGTGGCGCTCAAGACGATCGCCGACCCCGTCGCCGGGCTCGGCGCCAGCCAGAGCCAGCTGGAGTGGGGGATCAACTCCTACACTCTGGTGTTCGCCGGGCTGCTGTTCACGTTCGGGGTCATCGGCGACCGGATCGGCCGCAAGCGGATGCTGATGATCGGGCTGGTGGCGTTCGGCCTCTTCTCGCTGATCACCGCGTACGCGCAGACACCGGATCAGCTGGTCTGGGCGCGGGCGGCGATGGGCCTGGGCGCCGCGGCCGTGATGCCGCAGACTCTGTCGATCATCACCAACGTGTTCGACCCTCGGGAGCGGCCGCGGGCCATCGGCATCTGGGCCATGGCGGTCGGCATCGGCGTGGCGATTGGCCCCGTCGTCGGCGGCCTGCTGCTCGCCCACTTCTGGTGGGGCTCGGTGTTCCTGCTGAACGTGCCGTTCACGGCCGCCGGCGCGGCCGCCGTCTGGCTGCTGGTGCCCGAGTCGAAGAACCCGGACCCGGGCCGCATCGACTACGTGGGTGTGCTGGCCTCCATCGCGGGCCTGGTACTCCTGGTCTACGGGATCATCCAGGGCGGTGAGAAGGGCTCCTGGGTGCACGCGGGTGTGCTCGGCCCGATCATCGCCGGGGTCGCCGTGCTCGCCTTCTTCACGTGGTACGAGGCCAGGCTGCGCCATCCGTCGCTGGACGTCCGGCTGTTCCGCAACCCCCGCCTGTCGTCGGCGGTCGGCGCGCTGTCCCTGGTGTTCTTCGGCATGATGGGGGCGCTGTTCTTCCTCAGCTTCTACCTGCAGAGCGTGCGCGGCTACAGCGCGCTGCAGGCCGGGCTGCTCTCGCTCCCGTTCGCGGCCGGCCAGATGCTGCTGGCGCCGCGCAGCGCCAGCCTCGTGCGGCGGTTCGGCACCAAGGCGGTCGTCGCGTCCGGCCTGCTGGTGGTGACGCTCGCGCTCGCCGGTTACCAGATGCTCGGCACCGCCACCCCGATCTGGGTGCTCGCGGTCCTGTTCTTCGTCCAGGGCGCAGGGATGGGCAGCGTGATGCCACCGGCCACGGAGGCGGTCATGTCCGTGGTGCCCAGGGAGCGGGCGGGCGCAGGCTCGGCGCTCACCAACGTCGCGCGGCAGGTGTCCGGGGCGCTCGGCGTTGCGGTCCTCGGCTCGATCCTCGCCCAGGCCTACCGGGGCCAGCTCGGCCCGCACCTGGGCGCGCTGCCGGCCGCGGCCAGGGGGGCGGCGACGGAGTCGATCGAGGCGACTCAGGCGGTGGCGGCGAAGCTGGGCTCGGGCAGCACCGCCGGGCGGGAACTGGCCGTCTTCGCCGATTCCGCCTTCGTGCACGCCATGCACATCACCACGCTCATCTCGGCGGTGATCACCTTGCTCGGCGCGCTGGTTGTGGTGGCCTGGATGCCCGGCCGCGGCGCCGCTGCCCGGCGCGCCGCCGCGGCCGAGGCGCCGGCCCGCGCCACGGAGGTGGCCGGCCACGGCGAGCTGGTCGCGGCGGGCGCCGGCCGGCCGGCCGGCCCGGCTGCCCTGGAAGCTGACGCCCCACTGGAAGACGCGGTCGCCACGGGTGCGGCGGCCACCCCGGTCTCAGGGCGCGCCGGCGCCGAATGGGCGGACGCGCACGCGGGCGACCCCGTCCGGGCGGAAGGCCAGGCGCGATGAGCGCCGGAAGCGCCGCAGCAGTCGCCCGCCGCCCGGGCCGGCCACGCAGCGAACAGGCCGACCGGGCCATCATCGACGCGGCACTCAGCCTGTTCGCCGAGTCGGGCCCGGAGGGGCTGTGCATCGAGCGCGTCGCCGCCAGGGCGGGCGTGGGGAAGGCCACCATCTACCGCCGCTGGCCTGGCAAGGAAGACCTGCTGCTGGACGCCATCGCGGCGCTGAAAACGCCGCTGCCGGAACCGGCCAGCCGGTCGGCCCGGGAGGATCTGGTTGCGCTGCTCGGCGCCATGTGCGAGGAGACCGCCGATCCGCGGCGTGCCCGGCAGTTCGCGCTGCTGCTGGGGGAGGGCGCGAAGTACCCGCGGCTGATGGCGCGGTATCTGGAGACGGTGGTGGAGCCGCGCCGCGAGGTGATCAGGACGGTCTTGCGCCGGGGCATCGCCGCCGGCGAGCTGCGGCCCGACCTCGACGTTGAAGCGGCGCTGTTCATGCTGGTCGGAGCCGTGATCGCCCGCCGCGGGCCCGAGATGGAGGCGGTACCGCCCGGATACCCGGAGCGGGTGGTGGACGAGCTACTGCGCGGCCTCGCCGCACACTGATCCGGGCCGGTGGCAGGATCGGGATCATGACCGGCGTGCCCAGGCGCAATTCGGAGCAGCCCTCTCTGGCCGCGGAGCGCTTGCGCGCGCAGCTGCTGTCGGGCGTGCCGGCCAGCGCCGTCGCCGGGGTGACCGGTCACCTGCTCGCCGTCCAGGCACAGGATTCGCGGGGGCTGCGGCTTGCCGTCCGGGCACGGACGTCCGGCCTGCTGGCCACGCATGTCGACGAGGCGCTCACGGCTGACCGCTCGGTCGTGGTCAGCTGGCTGAACCGTGGCACCCTGCATCTGGTGCTGGCGGAGGACTACTGGTGGCTGCACCAGCTCACGACCCCGCAGCTGGCCGTCGGGAACAAGCGGCGGCTCGCGCAGGAGGGGGTCCCGCCGCAGGACGCCGAACGGGGCGTCGGGGTGATCGAGCGTTCCCTCGCCGCCGACGGGCCGCTCACCAGGGCCGAGTTGCGGCAGCGGATCGCCGCGGCTGGCGTGCGCACGCAGGGACAGGCCATCGTCCACATCCTGGTTCTTGCCACGCTGCGCGGCCTGATCGTGCGGGGCCCGATGTACGGCGCGGAGCAGGCGTTTGTGCTGGCCCGCGAATGGCTGGGTCCACCGCCAGCGCCGATGGGCCGCGCTCAGGCCCTCGGCCTGCTCGCCCGCCGCTATCTCGCCGGGCACGGCCCGGCCACCGACCGGGACCTGGCCAAATGGGCCGGTTTGCCGCTGGGTGACGCGCGGCTGGGGCTGTCGGCGATCGCCTCCGGGCTCGCCGACCGCGACGACGGACAGGCCAGCCTGGCCGACCGGGCGGGGCCCGGGGAGATGCCCGCGGTGCCGGATCTGCGCCTGCTGGGCGCCTTCGACCCGCTCCTGCTCGGCTGGGCCTCGCGCGAGCTGTTCCTGGCACCGGGCGGCCCGGTCATCGCCACGAACGGCCTGTTCCGGCCGTTCGTGCTCGTCCAGGGCCGCGGCACCGCTCTGTGGAGCCTCACCGGCGGCAAGGTCGTTATGCAGGCTCTCCAGCCGCTCACCGCACGGGAACGGGCGGCGCTGGCGGCGGAAACCGCCGACGTCGAGCGCTTCCTCGGCGGGACCGAGCGAGCACCGGGCAGGCAGGGAGCGCCGGGGACGCCGCGGCCGCGGCCCTGACGCCGGGTACTCAGGCCGGCAGCCGGGCTCGCCAGCACCGGGTCACGTACGGCAGCGCGATGTCATCGGCGCCCGCCAGCGCGGGATGGGTCTGGGTCAGACGGCGAACCTCGCTGAGCAGCGCTGCCCGGCCGGCGGCGGGCAGGGTGATGACATAGCTGCGGGAGGCGACCATGTCGATCAGCGCTTCCGGGGAGATGTGGTGCACCCACTCGACGTCGTGGCGCTCGACCGGGCTGAACGGCGGGCCGACCGGCGGTGCGGAGCTGACGGTATTGCTGGCCGACTGAGGGCCATCGCTGCGGCGCAGGGCCGCACCGAGCTCAGCCACCCAGCCCGCCCGCTCATCGCGGATGTTCCAGAGCAGGCCGAGCAGCCCGCCCGGCCGGAGCACCCTGGCGACCTCGGGCACCGCGACCACCGGATCGACCCAGTGCCACGCCTGGGCCACCAGCACCGCATCCACGCTGCGGCCGGGCAGCGGGATCCGCTCTGCGCTGCCGGCCAGCGCGCGAACGCCGGGCACCACGCGGCGCAGCTGCTCGCGCATGCCTTCCGACGGCTCCACGGCGGTCACGTCCAGGCCGCGGTCGGCCAGCTGGCGGGTGAGCTTCCCGGTTCCCGCGCCGAGGTCGAGGACGTGCGCCGCGCCCGCCGGGAGCAGCCAGTCGATCGCCTCGGGGGGGTAGGGCGGCCGGCCCCGCTCATACGCGTCGGCCACCGCCCCGAACGACACGGCCCGTGCCTGCCGGTGTTCGTCGCTGGTCACGCCTGCCAGTCTGACAGGGTGGCGCCGCCAGGTTCGGGCGAGCCCGAGACCGGGAAAGTTGCCATCAGCTAAGCCAGCCGACACACGGCCCGGAGGAGGAATCGTGGATCTGGCGGCCGAATGGGGCGAACTGCTGCGCACCGAGGCCGCCGGATACGCCCGGGTGGCGCTCGCCAACATCAAGCGCGAGTTCCCCGCTGACGTGCATCACACGATGTCCGGCCCGGGAGACTTCCCGTTCCGCCCACGGGCCCGCACACCGGTCTTCTATGGCAGCCTCGACTGGCATTCGTGCGTGGAGATGCACTGGCTGCTGGTGCGCCTGCTCCGCATCGCGGGCGATGCCGTGCCCGCGTCCGCGATCCGGAAGGCGCTGCGGGCCCAGTTCAGCCCCGTCGCCCTGGCCGTGGAGGCGGACTACATCGCCGGCCCCGGCCGGTGGCGCGAGCGTCCTTACGGCTGGGGCTGGGCCCTCGCGCTCATCCACGAGGCGTGGCTGTGGGACGACCCGGAAGGCCCGAAATGGGCGGCCGCCATGGCGCCGCTGGCCGACGCGATCACCGGCTGTTTCCTGGACTGGCTGCCCAAGGCCACTTATCCGGTCCGCTGCGGCGTCCACGCCAACAGCGCGTTCGGCCTCTCCCGAGCCCTTCGCTACGCGCAGCTGCGGGCGGCGGCCGGCGATCCGTCGCTGCTGGAGGCGATCGCACGGAAGTCGCTCGACTGGTACGGGGCCGACATGCTCTATCCAGGCGGCTGGGAGCCGTCCGGCCACGATTTCCTTTCGCCCGCCCTGACCGAGGCCGAGCTCATGGCCCAGATCCTGCCGCAGGAGGAGTTCGCTGGGTGGCTGTCGGTCTTCCTGCCCGGGATCGTCAGCGAGGAGCCCGCCGCGCTGTTCACCCCGGCGGTGGTCTCGGACGCCAGCGACGGCCAGATCGCCCACCTGCACGGGCTCAACGCGAGCCGGGCCTGGTGCTGGCGGCGGATCGCCGAGTCGCTCCCCACCGGCGACCCTCGGGTGGAACCCGCCGAGACGGCCGCGCGGGCCCACGCCGATGCCGCACTGCCGCACGTCGTCGGCGACGACTACATGGTCGAGCACTGGCTCGCCTGCTACGCGGTCCTCCTGCTCAGCTGATGACGCCCGAGCCGCCGGCCCAGATCGTGGCCCGGCCCTCGGACCCGGTACCGGCCAGGCCCGCCGCCCGGAAGTCAGCCCTGCCCCTCATCTCATCCGGCCCTGGCCAGTCTGCCTAGCGGGCCTGCGTTGGGGCGCCAGGACCCTCGCGTGAAAATACCGCTATGACATCCCAGCAGCGGTTGACCCACATCACCCGGCCCGAGGGCGTCGCCCCAGGCCCAGGCTACAGCCACGTCGTTACCGGCACCGGGCGGCTGGTGGTCGTGTCCGGCCAGGTCGCCCTCGGCGAAGACGGCCAGCTCGTCGGCCCCGGCGACCCAGCCGCGCAGGCCCGCCAGGTGTTTGAGAACCTGCGGCGCTGCCTGGCGGCGGCGGGGC
>DASYQM010000534.1:0-4790 GCA_036005525.1 Streptosporangiaceae bacterium | reverse complement strand
ATGCATGCCGGTGATCACGCTGTGATCCTAGCCGCGGCCTGGCTAGCGACCGCACTGTGGCGGACGCGGTTGCCGGCGCGTTGCGCAGGCAGGCCCTCAGGCGCCATCCGCTAACACGCTCGCACCGTCGCCCAACGCGCGGCCAGCGGCAGATGCGGGCCCGATGACGCGCCTGAGCCGGCATGGCGTGGCGCAGGTCCACCGTCAAAAACTGCATCCCAATCTCCACGACACGAGCTTCAACCCGGATCAGGCGCGGCCGGTCAATGCGCCGGCAGCGGGTCCTTCGCGGCGCTCGGCGGGCGCGGCACCCAGCGAGGAACCTCCGCCAGGTAGGCCCGGTAGTCGCCGCCGCCGAAGCGGCTTAGGAGCCGCTGCTCTTCCCACCGCACGATCCCCGAGAAGGCGGCGCACTCGATGGCCAGCCCCGCCCAGACAGCCGGGCGGCGGTAGAACAGCGCCCATCCAAGCCAGACAACGGCCTCTCCGGCGTACATCGGATTGCGGCTGAGCCGATACGGGCCGCGCCGCAGCAGGTACTGCGGGGTGAGCCCAGATTCCAGCGCCCACCCTCGCGGCGCCGCCTGGTAGTGGGCGGCCAGCGCCCACGCCATCAGCCCCACGCCTGCCGCCACCGTCACCAGCCCCGCGCCCCGCATGGCGGGGAATCTGCGGGCAGGCCGCCGGGCCCGATCGTCCAAGCGCGACAACTCGAACGGGACCACGGCGTGCATCGCCACCGCCCTAGCCATCCACACGAGCACCCCGGCCGGCCTCGGCATGCGCCTCACCCAGCAGAGCATCGCACGGCCCGGCTAACCCCAACGCTCGAGCGCGGCAGAATCGGAAACCGGCGCAGGTTGAAGAGCTTGCGGTGGGCCAGGCATGATGACCGGCGTGAGCGCCATCATGGCCGGGCGTGGCGCGCGCTTGGGCATGATGGTCGCATCCGGTGTCCTGGCGCTGATGGTCGTTGCTGCGGGCGGCTTCGCCGTCTGGTATCGCCTGGCCTATAACGTGTGGCCTGGCCAGCAGGCCTCTGCTCGCGTGCACTGGTGCGGGCGGAACTACGAGTCTCTCGGCGGCCCGCCGCGGGCCTGGCCGCAGATCACCGCGCAGCAGCATTACCCGATCCGCCCAGTGGGCCCGTACCCGCCGCTCGCGTGGTCACGCCAGGAGTTGTTCGCTGCGGGCGCCCGCGACGCGCAGCGATCCTCCGTCAGTTCGCCGACGCCATGCGCGATGGTGGTCTATCTCCGCACCGGCCCAGATGAGTAGTACCAGGCCTACAGCCTTGAGGGCGGGCCGTGACACAGACACCATCAGGACGCCACGCCGACCTCATCGAAATGGCAGCCAACGCGATCAGCGGCAGATGAGGATGTCTGGGGTGCACACGCTTAATAACGAAACGGATCGTCCTCACTAGCTGGGCGAACTGCGGACCGGAGCATAGGGCCCAGATGCTCCTTGTTCACCAAAGCCATAGCCGCGCCGGCTTTTGCCTGCGGATGCCGGCGATGTGGCACGGCGTTGGTTTCGGTGCCAGCGGGCGTGTGACGATGCCGGAGTGGGCAAACGATGACCGGCGCCGCCTGGCGGGACGGTCCGCTGATCCCCGCTGACTGTCGCCGGCGGGCACGATACTGCTGCCGCAGTTCCGGAACCTTTTTTGGAGGAGCCAAGGAGTGAACCATGGCTGATAGCCCCCTCATGGCCGGGAAGTCCGTTCTGGTCACCGGAGGCACAGGTGGCATCGGCAGGGCCACCGCCATCGGCCTCGCCGCCTTGGGCGCCCGGATCGGCATCACCGGCCGTGATCAGGCCCGCACCGAGGCGGCCGCGGCCGGCATCCGCGCCGCACCGGGCAGCCCAGCCGTGGATGCTTTTGCCGCCGACATGTCCGCCCAGGCCGGGGTGGTGCTCATGGCCGGCTCCTTCGGCGGCACCCGGTCAGCTGACCGCCTGCGCCGCCTGAGCCGCGGTGCCTGCCCCCAACCTACACTCGCAACCAAAAACTAGCAATATATTTCTAGAAACTAGAGTACATCTTCAAGGATGGCGAGCTGGAGCTTTCCGGCCAACCGCGCCCGGGTCCTGTGGTGCATCGCACACGACCCGGGCGTGCGGCTGCGCGATGTCGGCGGTGTCGTCCGATCGACGCTCGAGCGCAGCCCGCGCGAGCAGCCGGCGCATGAGTTCCCTATCGTCGACCTGCAGGTGCAGCGCCACATCCGCGGTCATCCCCAGTTCGCGGCCTATCAGGTAAGCCGCGCGGGCTTGGTGCACGTTCCGTGGGATTCCGTCGAGGACAAACCCGCCTGCGGCCGCCGACCAGCTCCTGCCGCACCATGCCGAGCACAACCTGGCCGGGCACGAGTTCGCCCCGGTCGAGATACGTCTGGACGGCCAGGCTGAGGCGGTCCGCCGCGCCACGTGATCGCGCAGCAGTTCGCCGGTCGCGATATGGGGGATGTCGAAGTGCACGGCAGTTCATTCCCAGCGCCGCGGCGGCGGTGTCCATCGGCGCCTACCGCCACCTGCTCGCCAGCCGCGCCACACTCCGTCATCGGGGGACAGCGGCCGCCCCGGCGACCAACTCGCCAGCAGCAACTGACACGCCAACCTGAGCCAGCCAGCACACTATGGTCGCCGCGTGACGCGTGGCTGCGCCGGCCAAGCGATCTGTGCCGGTCAGAAGCTGCTGGCGGCTGTTGAGGGTCACAGCGGGCGGCGGGCACTGCTGTACTTCGGTGCGGCAAGGGGTGCGACAGTGGTTGCCATGCCGGTTTGGCGGTACGTGCAACTGACGGTCGCCGCCGGCTCTGGTTCTCAGGCCAACAAGTGCTCGCGTGCGCCGTGCGAGGTCGTTGCCATGCCAGAGCGGCAGCCCGCCGGTCTGGGAAGGTAGCGATGCCGGGGCTGAAGGACAGGCTGACCGATGCCGGCTACGGCCTCGGCTGGTCGGTTATCTGCCGCCTGCCCGAATCGTGGGCGCAAAGTGCCTTCAGGTTCTCCGCCGACCTCGCGTGGCGGCGCCAGGGCCCCGGGGTGCAGGTGCTCGAGGGCAACCTGCGCCGGGTGATCGGGAGCGAGGCGCCAGACGGGCAGCTGCGCGCCCTGTCCAGGCAGGCGATGCGCTCCTATGGGCGGTACTGGCTCGAGGCTTTCCGGCTGCCGGTGATGCCGGCCGGCCGGCTGGTCGCGGGGATGCGCGACACCGGGCAGGTCCGGGCCGCGCTCGACTACCTCGCGGCCGGCCGCGGGGTGGTCTTCGCCCTGCCGCACATGGGCAACTACGACCTGGCTGCCGCATGGGTTATCGCCAAGGGAGCAGGTTCCATCACCACCGTGGCGGAGCGGCTGACGCCGGAGTCGGTCTACGGCAGGTTCGTCGCGTTCCGCGAGGGCCTCGGCGTGGAGGTGCTGCCTGCCAGCGGCGGGACGGGCAGCGCGTTCGCCGTCCTGGCGCAGCGGCTGCGGGCCGGCAAGCTTATCGCGCTGGTCTGTGACCGCGATGTCACCGGCTCGGGCATCGAGGTGGAGTTCTTCGGCGAGAAGGCCCGCATGACGGGCGGCCCGGCCGCGCTCGCCGTGCAGACCGGCGCGGCGCTGATGCCCGTGATCTTGTGGTTCGAGGGCGATCACTGGGGCGTGCATGTCCACGAGGAGATACCGGTGCCTGCCGAAGGCGACAGCATGCACAAGGCGGCGGCGATGACGCAGCAGGCCGCGCGCCTGTTCGAGGCCGGAATCAGGGCTCATCCGCAGGACTGGCACATGCTGCAGCGCGTCTTCGCCGCCGACCTCGGCCCCGGGCGGCTGCGGCGCGCGGCTGCTGGGAGCTAGCCCACCAATGAGGCAAAAAGGCAAGAAGGTAGCGGGCGCCTTCCCCGCGAACGGCAGGGCACCAGGATCGGCGGCTACTGGTGGTCAGCGCCAGATCTCGCCGCGCAGACCTGCACCACCGGAGCGTTCGGTGACCTCCCCGCCCACCGCGCCAACGACGACATCCGCGGCCGCACGCACACGAACGGCCGGCCAGCTCGGCCTCGGTCTGGCGCGTCTGACCAGTCAGGCATGCCTGCCGGAGTTCTCGGAGCTTGTGATGTGCCCCGGCTCCACCGAACCCGGGGCACATCACTGGGAGACGGGGAGAGGCTCAAGGGTTTGCGGCGGGTATGGGCAAGTCCGGCAGCTAGCTTGGATGACCCGGCGGCGTTCGGGCCGCCCCTGACTGCGCCTAGTGTGATGTGGAAGAGGACGAGGCAGCCGCTCTGATTTTCTGTCATCTTGTCTTCGGGCACCTGGCAGACAGCGCGGGTTCAGCAGTATGTCCCGTCTTGTTGTCCCGCATGTTCGGGAGAGGATGCCTGTGTCGCGAGCCAGCCCGGCCAGCCAGGCGCCGAGCCCACCGCGGCGCGCTGCGGTCCAGCGATCGAAGAGGTGATCGCGGTGGAAGGCGCGGCAGGCTCCGGAACGGCATCCGCCAAAGGTGCGCGGGCCGGCTGCTCCCGGCAACTACCTGGTCGCCCCGCCGGCGAGCCGGAGCCGGGCACCGGCCGGCGTGGCGTCGCGGCTGGCGCCGGCCGGCCGCCGAAGGCGGCGGGCGGGCAGAGCCAGGACGAGCCGTTGGTTTCCGGCGATGACGGCGGGGGTCTTCCCGCCGCCCGGGTGGCAGCCGGCGGCGCTACGGCCGACCCGGTCAAGGACTACCTCAAGCAGATCGGCAAGGTGGCGCTGCTCAGCGCCGGGCAGGAGGTCGAGCTGGCCAAGCGGATCGAGGCGGG
>DASYQM010000533.1:0-2382 GCA_036005525.1 Streptosporangiaceae bacterium | reverse complement strand
GTCATCATGCTGACCGCACGGGGCGAGGTGACCGACCGTATCGTGGGCCTGGAAGTCGGCGCCGATGACTACGTGACCAAGCCGTTCTCACCGCGGGAGGTGGTGGCCCGGGTGCGGGCCGTGCTGCGCCGGGCCAGCAGTGACCGCGTCCCGCTAGAGACCGGTGAGATCGTGCACGGCGATCTGCGCATCGACCTGCGCAGGCACGAGGTGTCCGTGCGTGGGCGGCCGGTGCGCCTGACCCGCAAGGAATTCGACCTGCTCGCGGCGCTCGCCGGCGCGCCGGGGACTACCTTCAGCCGGTCGCGGCTGCTGGAGGACGTGTGGGATTTCGCCTGGCATGGGGACGCCGCGACGGTCACCGTCCACGCCCGCCGTCTTCGGGAGAAGATCGAAGACGATCCGTCGCATCCGCGCCATCTGGTGACGGTGTGGGGCGTCGGTTACCGCTTTGACCCATGAGGGCCCTGCGCCCGCTCGGGCTTCTGGTCGCGGTAGCCGGAGCGGGGTTCGCCGGCACCATCGCCGCCGGCGCGGCGGCCGGCCTGCACCGGGGCAGCCTCGCCCACCTGGCCGCCCTGATCCTTCCAGCGCTCGCCGTGACCGTGCTCGCGACCGGGATCGCCCGCGCGGCCCTGGGGCGCGCGTCGATCCGGGTGAGCATGACCGCGGTGGCAGCGGTCGGTGCGGCCGCCGGCCTGGCTAACCTCGCCGCGCTCGCGATGCTCATGATCGTGAGCCGCCCCGACGCGACACTTGTCGGTGTGCTCCTCATCTATGCCGCGGCCGCGGGGGTGGGAGCCGCGCTCGCGCTCGGCAGCGCGCAGGCCCGGGCGATCGGCCGGCTGGCGTCGGTGGCGCGGGACCTGGGCAAGGGACATCTGTCAGCGCGGGCCGGGGCGCTGGAGGCCGGACCCGAGCTGGAGATGCTGGCCCAGACGCTCGACGACATGGCCGGCCGCCTGCAAGACGCCCTCACCCGCGAGCGCACAATGGAGGCGCGGCGCCGCGACCTGATGACCGCCATCTCCCACGACCTGCGGACCCCGCTGTCCAGCCTGCGCGCGATGGTAGAGGCGGTCGACGACGGAGTGGTCACCGACCCGCTGAGCCTGCGGCGCTACGCGGCCGAGATGCGCCGGTCGGTCACCCAGCTCGCCACCATGGTCGACGACCTGTTCGAACTGGCCCAGCTAGAGGCCGGCGTCATCGACGCCGAAACAACGCGCATCCGGCTGGAGGACGTCGTGCTCTCGGCCATCGCCGCCGTGCAGTTCCAGGCTGCCGAGAAACATCTTGCCCTTCGGGCCGACCTCGGCGGCCACGGCGACACGGCCTGCTCTCCGCGGCTGGCCCGGGTGCTCCAGAACCTGCTGGCCAACGCCGTCCGGCACACCCCGGCCGACGGCACCGTGCTCATCGAGGCCAGCCGCTGGCAGACCGGGCTCGAGCTGGCGGTGGAAGATACCGGCCCGGGGATCGACCTCGAGGACCTGCCCCGGATCTTCGAACCCTTCTACCGCGCCGACCCCGCGCGCGCAGGCGCAGGGGCCGGGCTCGGGCTCGCGCTGGCCAAACGGATCGCCGAAGCCCTGGGCGGGCGCCTCGACGTGGAGAGCAAGCCCCAGGCCGGCGCGCGCTTTGCCATCCGGATTCCCCTGCCCGCCGCAGCCAGCCGCTCCGTGCAGTCCGGCTAAGCCAAGCGACAGCCGGCCGAGGCCGACCCGAGCTCGCCGAACTGTGCCCGCCGGTGAATCCCCGGCGATCTCCCGGCGCAGGTCCGCCACGCTGTTGGTGATCCGGCCAGTATCCAGCCGCCCGCCATCTCAGTCATCTGGACCAGCACCGATCTTCTGCGGTGCAGGTCCATCCCGAACGAGTGCCTCATTATGTCATCCCTGAAAGGCTGAGTACTGTCAAGAACGCCTGTGAACTGGGTTTGCGGATTGCAGGCCGGGGCGAGCCCTCGTTCTCCCCGGCCCCCAGGGAACGCTGGATGGCGTTGCGGGTGCGGGTTCTGATAGCGAACTCCCTGCCGCCCGGTGACCGTTTGACGGGAATCAGAATCCCGATACCCGCGCCGTCGTAACCGGGGTCGGCCAGGGTGGCAGGCCAGTGGTGGCGGCCCGGTGGAAGGCGGGCTGGGCGTGGGCGCGGTTCAGGACAGTGATTCCGCCTGACCAAGTGCGCATCCTATGCGGCTACCGGATCTTCCGTCCTTGGATGAGGCTCGTCCTGTTCGGGTGCACAAGGCAGAGCCACGGCCGGCGCTCGGCCGCCGGGTCGGTCAGGACTGGATGAAGGCCAGTAGGTCCGCGTTGATCGTCTGGGCCTGGGTGGTTGGCATGCCGTGGGGGAATCCGTTGTATGTCTTGAGCGTCC
>DASYQM010000532.1:0-10070 GCA_036005525.1 Streptosporangiaceae bacterium | reverse complement strand
GCATGACCGAAGACGAAGCCGCCGCCACCATCGTCCGCGGCTTCGTCGAACCCATCGCCCGCGAACTGCCCATGGAATACGCACTCGAACTCAACCGGCTGATCGAACTCCAGATGGAAGGAGCGGTCGGCTGATGACGGCACTCCAGGGGGCCGTGGAATCCGCGGCCCCCGTGTCCAGGTTGCACGAGCACCAGTCCTTCTCGCTGGCCGATTTTCCGGTGCCTACCGGGCGCGAGGAGGAGTGGCGGTTTACACCCCTGCGGCGGCTGCGAGGGCTGCACACGGACACTTTGCCCGCTCCGGGAAAGGTCTCTGTTGATGCCGACGCCGCACCGGGTGTCTCCGCTGTGCGTGCGCAACGCGGTGATACCCGGCTCGGCGCCGCCTTTGTGCCGGCCGACCGGGTCAGTGCTCGGGCGTTCGCCTCGTTTGATGAAGCCACCGTGATTGCGGTGCCTGCTGAAGCGCAGATCGACGAGCCTACGGTGATCTCTGTGCGGGGCGAGAGCGCCGAGGGGGCGGCGTTCGGGCACACGCTGATCGAGGTGGGGGCCAACGCGAGGGCCGCCGTGGTGCTGGATCACAGTGGGTCCGCGACCTATGCCGACAACGTCGAGATCGTGGTCGGTGACGGGGCGTCGCTGACGGTGGTGAGCCTTCAGGACTGGGCGGACGATGCGGTGCACTTGTCGCATCACCACGTGACGCTGGGACGGGATGCGCGGGCGCAGCACGCCGCCGTGACGCTCGGCGGCTCGGTTGTGCGGCTGGCTCCGTCGGTTCGTTATGCCGGACCGGGGGGTGACGCGGAGATGCTCGGCGCCTACTTCGCTGACTCCGGGCAGCATCTGGAGCACCGGCTGTTTGTGGATCATGCACAGCCGCACTGCCGCAGCCGGGTGGATTACAAGGGAGCGCTGCAGGGGGAGAAGGCGCACACCGTATGGATCGGCGACGTGCTGATCCGGGCGGAGGCGATCGGCACCGACACCTACGAACGCAACCGGAACCTGCTGCTGACCGATGGTGCCCGGGCCGACTCGGTACCGAACCTGGAGATCCTCACCGGCGAGGTGGTGGGCGCCGGGCACGCCAGCGCCAGCGGCCGGCTCGAGGACCATCACCTGTTCTACCTGATGGCCCGCGGCATCCCGCTGGCGGAGGCGAGGCGGCTGGTGATCCGCGGCTTCTTCGGCGAGCTGATCGGCAAGATCGACGCGCCCGGGCTGCGGGACCGGATCGCCGCGTCGATCGAGGCCGAACTGGCGGGAGGGCAGCAGGCATGACCGAGTTCGTCCGGGCGTGCGCCCTGTCCGACCTGCCCGATGAGGGAGCACTCGGGGTGGACATCGGCGATGTGCCGGTGGCGGTGGTCCGCGCCGAGGGCGAGGTGTTCGCCCTGCACGACGTGTGCTCACACGAGGAAGTGCCGCTGTCCGAAGGAGACATCTACGACCACACGGTGGAGTGCTACCTGCACGGGTCCTGCTTCGACCTGCGCACCGGCAAGCCCACCGGCCCGCCGGCCACCAAGCCGGTGCCCACCTACCGGGTGAAGATCGAGAACGGTGACGTCTACGTCGCGCTTGGTGCCGACAACCAGGCTGGCTCAGCTGATTCGGGAGACATGTGATGGCGACTCTGGAGATCCACGACCTGCACGTCAGCGTGACCGATGGCGCGGGCGAGGCTCATGAGATCCTGCGCGGCGTTGATCTGACCGTGTCGGCCGGCCAGACCCACGCGATCATGGGGCCGAACGGGTCGGGCAAGTCCACCCTCGCTTACGCGATCGCCGGTCACCCCAAGTACCTGGTCACCCAGGGATCGATCACCCTCGACGGCGAGGACGTGCTGGCGATGAGCGTGGACGCCCGCGCCCGCGCCGGGCTGTTCCTGGCCATGCAGTACCCGGTCGAGGTGCCCGGGGTGTCGGTGTCCAACTTCCTGCGCACGGCCATCACTGCGGTCCGCGGCGAGGCGCCCAAGCTGCGCACGTTCAGCAAGGAACTGGCCGATGCGATGAAGGGCCTGGCGATCGACCCGGAGTTCGCGCGGCGGAACCTGAACGAGGGCTTCTCCGGCGGCGAGAAGAAGCGCCACGAGATCCTCCAGCTGGAGCTGCTCGCCCCGAAGATCGCGGTCCTGGACGAGACCGACTCCGGGCTCGACATCGACGCGCTGAAGGTGGTCGCGGAGGGGATCAACCGGTTCCGCGCCGCACCGGACCACGGGGTCATGCTGATCACGCACTACACCCGGATCCTGCGCTACATCACCCCGGACTTCGTGCACGTGTTCGTGGGCGGCCGGATCGTCGAAGAGGGCGGCCCCGAGCTGGCCGAAACGCTGGAGACCGAAGGTTACGAGCGCTGGGTAAAGGCAGGAGCAGCGACATGACCCTCGACGTCGCGCGCATCCGCAAGGACTTCCCGATCCTGGACCGCACGGTCCGCGGCGGGCGGCCCCTCATCTACCTCGACAGCGCGAACACCTCCCAGAAGCCGCGCCAGGTCATCGACGCGCTGACGGAGTTCTACGAGCGGCACAACGCCAACATCCACCGGGCCAACCACGAGCTGGGCGAGGAGGCGACCGAGGCCTACGAAGGGGCCCGGATCAAGGCGGCACAGTTCATCGGCGCCGCCGACGAGACCGAGGTCATCTTCACCAAGAACATCTCCGAGGGCATCAACCTCGTCGCGTACTCCATGGGCAATGCCAGCGCCGGCAGCTCCGGCCCGGACCGGTTCCGGCTCGGGCCCGGCGACGAGATCGTGGTCACCGAGATGGAGCACCACTCCGACATCGTGCCGTGGCAGCTGCTGTGCGAGCGGACCGGCGCCACGCTGCGCTGGTTCAAGGTGACCGGGTGGGACGGCCAGCTCGACCTGTCGGCCATCGGCGAGCTGATCACCGAGCGAACGAAGCTGGTCGCGCTCGTCCACCAGTCCAACGTGCTCGGCACCGTCAACCCGGTCCGGGAGATCACCGACCGAGCCCATGCCGTGGGCGCGCTGGTGCTGGCGGACGCCGCCCAGTCGGTCCCGCACATGCCGGTTGACGTGACCGCGCTCGGCGTCGACGTCCTCGGCTTCACCGGCCACAAGATGTGCGGGCCGACCGGCATCGGGGTGCTCTGGGGACGCCGGGAGCTGCTCGACGAGATGCCCCCCTTCCTGGGTGGCGGTGAGATGATCGAGACAGTGTGGATGGAGCGGTCCACGTACGCCCCGCCACCGCACAAGTTCGAGGCAGGCACCATGCCGATCGCCGAGGCCGTCGGCCTGGCGGCGGCCATGGACTACCTGAACGAGATCGGGCGCGACGCCATCCACGCGCACGAGCAGCAGCTGCTCGGCCGTGCCCTGACCAAGCTGGCGGACATCGACGGCCTGCGGATCCTCGGGCCGACGACGCCGGGCGGCCGGGGGGCCGCGGTCTCCTTCGAGATAGACGGCGTGCACCCCCACGACGTCGGCCAGGTCCTCGACGAGCTCGGCATCGCCGTCCGGGCCGGGCACCACTGCGCCTGGCCGCTGCACCGGGCGCTCGGCGTCCAGTCCAGCACGCGGGCCTCGTTCTACCTGTACAACACGCTTGACGAGGTGGACGCGCTGGCCGAGGGAATACGCCAGGCGCAGCGGTTCTTCCAGGTGGCGTGAGAGGAGGGGAGATGCAGCTCGAGTCGCTGTACCAGGAGATCATCCTCGATCACTACCGGCACCCGTACCACAAGGGCCTGCGCGAGCCCCACGACGCCGAGGTCCGGCACGTGAACCCCATCTGCGGGGACGAGGTGACCCTGCGGGTCGCGCTGAAGGACGCCGGCGCGGAGCCGGCCGTGGCCGACATCTCCTACGACGCGCTGGGCTGCTCGATCAGCCAGGCCAGCGTGTCGGTCATGAGCGATCTGATCATCGGCAAGCCGGTCAGCGAAGCCATGGCGACCTGCGACGAGTTCGTCGCCCTCATGCAGTCCCGGGGTGAGGCGGAGCCCGACGAGGACGTACTCGGGGACGCGGTCGCGTTCGCCGGAGTGTCGAAGTACCCGGCCAGGATCAAGTGCGCCCTTCTTGGCTGGATGGCCTGGAAGGACGCGACCGCGCAGGCGATGCGCGACGGCGAGCCCAGCTGAGGCGGGAGTTGGAACAAATGGACCAGAACACTGCTGACACAGCACACGCCGAAGCCGCGGCCGATGGCGCGGCGCAGGCAGCCGGCACGGCGGGCACCGACCTCGAGGATGTGCTCGAGGCCATGCGCGACGTCGTCGACCCCGAGCTCGGGGTGAACGTCGTCGACCTCGGGCTGGTCTACGGTGTCGCCATCGGCGAGGACGGGGCGGCCACCATCGACATGACCCTCACCAGCGCCGCCTGCCCGCTGACCGACGTGATCGAGGATCAGGCCGCTGCCGCGCTGGAGGGCCTGGTGCCGGGCTTCCGGATCAACTGGGTATGGCTGCCGCCCTGGGGCCCGGACAAGATCACGGAGGACGGCCGGGAGCAGCTCAGAGCGCTCGGCTTCAACGTCTGAGCCGGCGCGTTTCCAGGCGCCCGGGCGCCGGTGCCCCTTTCGTGATCATGACTCAGGTGCACACCTGGCTACAGTCAGGTCATGATCACGCTTTCCACGGCACCCGGAGGCGGAGGTCAGCGGTGACAGGAAGCGCGGCCGGCCCCCGCTGGGTGGACGTGCCGCCGGAGCGGCTGGTGCGATGGGTGGATGCCTTCGCCGCCCGGCATGGGCCGGCCGTGGCGGAGCCGGGCCCGGCGGTCGTCGTGCTGCGTGCCAGCGACGGCGCGGCCGCCGCCTGCCACCCGCCGTTCCCGCCGTTGCCGCAGCCGGGGGAGGGCCAGCAAGACCCAGCCCGGCAGGCGGAACTGATGGCCGCTCACGCGGCCGCCGATCGCACCGTGGGCGTGCTGCTCGTCCGCCTGGGCGGTCATGCCGTGGGCGTCTTCACCGGCAATCCACCGCGCCTTGCGGCCTCGAAGACCGGCTCCCGGCTCGTCCATGGCCGCGCTGCGGCCGGCGGCCGGTCACAGCGCCGGTTCGCCCGGCGCCGCGAGAACCAGGCGGCCGCGGCGCTCCAGGCCGCCGCCGACACCGCGCTGGCCATCCTGGGCCCGTACGCGGGCAGGCTCGACGTGGTGGTGCTGGGCGGTGACCGGCGGGCTATGGCCAGCGTGCGGGCCGATCCCCGGCTGGCGCCCTTCATGGCGCGGGCGGTCGAGCGTTTCCTCACCGTGCCCGATCCCCGGCTGGCGGTCCTGAGGGACACCCCACGCCTGTTCCAGGCGATCCGGATCCGGCTCACCGAGCCCAGCTGACCTCGTCAGCAGATCTTGGAGGCCGGTTTCGGCCGGATCGGCGCAGGCCGGCCGGGGCCTGGCGGAGCGGGTACGCTGGGTCCATGCTGCCGCTCCTGCCGTAAAGGGAATGCCCCGGCTGCGGGGCTGTTGAGAGAATCGGATTTCCCTTTGGTAAGGAGTGAGTTCAGGTGATCGCGGCCACCGGCCTGGAACTGCGGGCTGGCGCGCAGCTGCTGCTGGAAGGCGCCACCTTCCAGATCAGCCCGGGGGACAAGGTGGGCCTCGTGGGCCGCAACGGGGCGGGCAAGACCACGCTCGCCCGGGTGCTGGCCGGCGACGGGCTGCCGGCCGCCGGCACGGTGCAGCGCCGCGGGACCATCGGCTACCTCCCCCAGGACTCCCGGGCGGGCGACCTGACGGCACTGGCCATGGACCGGGTCCTGTCGGCCCGCGGACTGGATGAGGTCCGCGCCGGGATGCGGGCCGCCGAGGAAGCGATGGCCGATTCCAGTGCCGTGCGCCGGGACGCCGCCGTGCAACGGTACTCCTCGCTGGAGGAGCGGCTCGTCGTGCTCGGCGGCTACGCCGCTGAGGCCGAGGCCGCGGCCATCGCCTCCAGCCTGGGCCTGCCCGACCGCGTGCTGACCCAGCCGCTGCGGACGCTCTCCGGCGGGCAGCGGCGCCGGGTGGAGCTGGCCAGGATCCTGTTCTCGGACGCGCAGACGCTGCTGCTCGACGAGCCCACCAACCACCTGGACACCGACTCCATCGCCTGGTTGCGCGATCACCTCCGCACGTTCCGCGGCGGTGTGGTGATCATCAGCCATAACGCCGGGCTGCTGGAGGCGGTGGTCGGCAGGGTCTTCCACCTCGACGCCGACCGTGCCGCGCTCGACATCTACAACGTCGGCTGGCGGGCGTACCTGGAGCAGCGCGAGACCGACGCGCGGCGGCGCAGGCGGGAGGCGCGTGGCGCCGAGCGCCAGGCAGCCGCACTGCAGGCGCAGGCGGACAAGATGCGGGCGAAGGCAACCAAGGCCAGGGCCGCCCAGAGCATGGAGCGCCGGGCGCGGCGGCTGCTGGCGGGAGTGAGCGCCGAGCGCCCCGCGGGCCGGGTGGCGCGGCTGCGCTTCCCGGTGCCGGCCCCCTGCGGCAAGACCCCGCTGACCGCGACGGACCTGTCGAAGTCCTACGGCTCGCTGGAGGTCTTCACCGGGGTGGATGTGGCAGTGGACCGTGGCGCCAGGATCGTCGTTCTCGGCCTTAACGGTGCCGGCAAGACCACCTTGCTGCGCCTGCTGGTCGGGCTGGAACAGCCCGACACGGGACGGGTCACGCCCGGCCACGGGCTGCGCCTTGGCTACTACGCGCAGGAGCACGAGACGCTGGACGGCGAGCGTACGGTGCTGGACAACATGCGGTCGGCCGCGCCGGACCTGCCCGACGGCGAGCTTCGGGGCATCCTCGGGTCCTTTCTCTTCTCCGGCGAGGCGGTCGCCAAGCCCGCCGGGGTCCTGTCCGGCGGGGAGAAGACCCGGCTCGCGCTTGCCCTCCTGGTGGTGTCGGGCGCCAACGTGCTGCTGCTCGACGAGCCGACCAACAACCTGGATCCCGCGAGCAGGGCGGAGATCCTGGCCGCGCTGCGCCGTTACCGGGGTGCGATCGTGCTGGTCACCCACGACGAAGGGGCGGTCGAGGCGCTGGCGCCCGAGCGGGTCATCCTGCTGCCGGACGGCGTTGAGGACTCCTGGAGCGAGGAATTGTCCGACCTCGTGGCGCTGGCCTAAGAGGCCCCGGCAACAGGACTGCCGGGCTGGCGTGGCCCGCATCCGCGCTGGCGGCGTTGTCGTCGTCGCCGATAGCTCCACCATCGGCTCCTCCGCCTCGCCATCCGGGCGCGGCTGACCCGCTCCTGGCTCCAGCGCCCCACCGCCGGGGCCGCTAAGCCGAAAATGCGTTGATCATTTACCTCGATCTGGGTAGCCGATCGGGCGGTAATTTGTGATCATGATGGAAAAGGCGGGTAACGCAGCGATCACTTCAGCTCACGGGAGGTACGCGTGGCCGAGACCCTCAAGAAAGGTACCCGCGTCACCGGCGCCGACCGGGCCAAGCTCGCGTCGGACCTGAAGAAGAGGTACGACGCGGGCGAGAGCATCCGCTCGCTAGCCGCGGCGACCGGCCGTTCCTACGGCTTTGTGCACCGTATCCTCACCGAGAACGGCGTATCGCTGCGCGGCCGCGGCGGCGCCACCCGGGGCAAGGCACGCGCGAGGCGCTGAGGGGACGGTGACGCCCGCCCCGGCCAGTCTCGCCCGCGCGGGCCTGCGGCTGGATCTGGACCAGCCGGCAACCGGCGCCGCTACAGTGGCCTTGTCCCGTCCTGAGCGGCGCAATGCCATGACGCCGGGCATGTGGCGCGGCCTCGCGGCCATCGGGCGATCCCTCCCGGACGGCGTGCGGGTGGTCGTGGTCCGCGGGGAAGGCCCCTCGTTCTCGGCGGGGATCGACCTGCGGCTGCTTGGCGCCGAAGGCGTGGCCGGCGAGGAGCCGCTGCCCCCGCCCGCAGACCCGGGCTTCGAGGACTGGATCGCTTCCTGCCAGGAGGGATTCAGCTGGCTCCATGAGCCGTCCATCGTGTCGGTGGCGGCGGTGCGCGGCCACGCGATCGGGGCCGGCTTCCAGCTTGCGCTCGCCTGTGATCTGAGGATTCTCGCGGACGACGCGCGGCTGTGCATGAGGGAGCCCACCTTGGGCCTGGTCCCCGATCTCATGGGGACAAAGCCACTTGTCGACATTGTCGGCCTGCCACGGGCGCTGGAGCTGTGCCTGACCGGGCGCTCGGTGATGGCGGAGGAAGCGCGCGCACTCCGGCTCGCCGAGCTGGTCGTGCCAACGGACGACCTGGATGCCGCGACCGCCGACCTCGTCGCCGCGATACTCAACCTCGACCCGGCCACGGCCCGGGCCACCAAGGAGCTGCTGGCCCAGGCGCCCGGTCACACCCTGGCGCAGCAGGCGGCCGCCGAACGCCGGGCGCAGGCCGCCCTGCAGCGGGACCGGCTCACGGGCGCGTGAGACGGCCGGCGGGCGCATAGACAGCCACCCCGTCATCCCAGGAGACCACCAGCCGTCCCTGCGCGGAGAGCAGTTCCAGGTGCGCCCGCGTCTCGGTCACCGCGAGCATCTGGTTGAACGGGTCGAGGTCGTCCAGGCGGCGGCCGCGGCGCGTCCAGCGCAACGCGCGGGCCACCTGGTAGGCAGTGCCGGCCCCCGCCGCCACCGCCTCGGCGCAGCTGCTGAGCCGGTCGCGATGGTGGCCGAGAAGCTCGTCGATGCGCGCGTGGGCGCTCGCGGTGACCGGGCCGTGGGCCGGGAGCAGGCGCATATCGGGCAGGGCCCGGACCACCCGCAGCGACTCCAGGTAGTCACCGAGCGGCTGGCGGGCCGACACCGGCTCGAACCCGATCGACGGGGTGATGTGCGGCAGCACGTGGTCGCCGGCGAAGAGCAGCCCGGCGCCCGCGTCGGTGAACACGACATGGCCCTGGGTATGGCCGGGTGTCGGCACCACCCGCAAGGTCCGCCCGTCCAGCTCGATCTCCTGATGGGGCACCAGCCACTCGTCCGGCTCTTCCCAGCCGGGCGGGCGCCCGCGCGGTGCGGCCCCAAGCTCGCGGAGACGCTGGAGCACCACGTCGGCTCCGCTCGCCTGCAACTGCCTGATCTGCGGCTCGAACGGGCGGGCACCACCCGCGAGGATCGCCCGGATGGCCTCGTGCTCCCCGGCGCCCAGGCTCACCTTGCTGCCGAAGATGCGCCGCAACTCCACCGCCTGCGTGTAGTGATCGCGGTGCACGTGCGTGACGAGAAAGTGCCGCACGTCGCGGAGCCCGCACCCAAGCGTGGCGAGCGCGGCCGCCAGCGCCTCGCGGGACTCGCTGAGCGCCCAGCCGCTGTCGATGAGCACGAGCCCGTCGCCCTCCTCGACGACGTAGACGTTCACCGCCCGCAGGCCGTCGGTGGGCAGCGGAAGCGGCACCCGGTGCACGCCGGGGGCGACGGTGAACAGACCGGGATCGGCCCAGTGACCGGTGCTGGCCTCGGCTTCAGCGCTCACGTGCGTCCTCTGCTCGTCGGTATGGCCCTCCCATGATCGCGCATCCGTGCCCGCGCGCTGGCGGCGCGTCCACGCCGTCCGGCCGCCGCCACCTGTCCTGCCGGTTCGCCGTTAGCTGACGCGGGAAGAGCCCGGCCCGGGCCAGCGTTGGCCTGTTCATGTCCGCCGCCAACTGGCACGCCTACCGCTCGTTCAGCCGCGACAGCTCCATCACCCAGCAGCGGCTCAAGCCGGGCATCGTCCGCCGGGTCGCCTCCTATGCCCGCCCCTACCGGTGGACCCTCGCGCTGTTCCTCCTCGCCACCTGCGTGTCGGCGGTGATCACCGTAGCCGTGCCGTTGCTGCTCAAGACGATCATCGACCGCGGCATTCTCAAGGACAACACCTCGGTCGTCCTCTGGGTGGCCGGCCTGGTCGCGGCGCTCGCCGTCGTCGGCGCCCTGATCTCGATCGCCACCCGCTGGCTGTCGGCGCGGACCGGAGAGGGGCTCATCTACGACCTGCGCACCCAGGTGTTCGGGCATGTGCAGCGGCAGCCGATCGCGTTCTTCACCCGTGCCCAGACCGGCTCGCTGGTCAGCAGGCTCAACAGCGACGTCATCGGCGCGCAGCAGGCCCTCACCTCCACCC
>DASYQM010000531.1:0-5431 GCA_036005525.1 Streptosporangiaceae bacterium | reverse complement strand
CAGCGCGCGCAGGCGGGCGCGGTGAGCGTGGCCGAGCCGCGGGCGATCAGCTCGCCGGCCAGCCGCCCGGCCACCGGTGATGCCCCATGCCGGAGCATGTCCGGGTCGGCGGCCAGCGCCGCGGCCAGTTCCCGCAGCACTGCGGGGCTGGTGGCCACCGTATCCACCGCGGCGGCGGCCTCGCTGGCGGGCAGCGAGCCCTCCGCCGTGAGCACGTGCTGGATGAGCGCATCCCGGCGGCAGGCAGCACAAGGCCACCGCAGGCCGTGGCTGGTCAACTCGTGCCCGGCGGGGCAGCGGGCGGCGGTCATCGTTACGGGCGCTGGGCGCCGGGCACCCGGGCCCGCAACGGGCGGGGCCGCGGCCCAGCTGTTGGACGGCGCTCAGGATTGCGATGACCGTGGGTTTTTGCGGCACTGGGGATGCCGATGAGAGGGTGGCGGGTAGCCGACCTGGGGTGTTTTCGTGGGCGGCGGCACCGTGCCGATGAGGTGCCGGGGGTGGGTGTGCGGGGTTGAGCGTGGGTGTTCTTGGGCGCTGGGGTGACGGCGTGGTGTTAGCGGTCACGGTGTTTGCACATGATTCGGCGGGGCTTGGTGTTCACGATCTGGCATGGCTGGGTGAGCATTTGCTGCAGGCGGGAGCTGGGGCGGCCGCGGGCGGGCAGGTGCGAGGGGCCGCTGGCGGATGCGAGCGGGCAAGGTTGCAGCCAGCGGTGCGCCGGTCCCGGGTAGCCAGGTAGCAGGCCCCGGACTCTTGAAGCTGGCCCCGAACTGGCAAGCAGACGCAAGACTCCCGGCCCGGGCCCAGGGCTTCTGAAGCTGACCTGGCTAGTGCAAGGTGAGACCAGCTCTCGCGGGTTCCGGCCGACCTAGTCAAACCGTGGAGGTGACCGCGATCAATCCGTCAGCGTCTCGGCGCAGGGTCGCGGCGAGTTCGCCGCGCACTGCCTCGGGAACCCCGTCCGGGAGCTTGCCGCCGTTCGCAGCCAAGTCGGCGGCGTTGCCGATGTACCTGGCGGTGCGGCGCAGCAATGCTGCCGGGAACATGATCTCCGCCGGATCGCCGGCCTGCCCTGGCGCCGCCGCGGCGATGATCTGACCGAACCCAGACAGCGCCTGCCCGTAGGTGACCACGACGTCACCAAGCCGGTCAGACGGCTCGTTCGCCGCGACGACCTGCATTGCCTCTGCCAGGGCCGCGACGATGACCCCGGCAAGGACAAGCGCCAGCGGAATCGTCCTGGGCACCTTCATCAGATCGGCACCTGGCTGTTCATCGACGAACTCGAAGAGCATCCGCCGCGCGATATCCTTGACGGTCTCGTCGTCGAGGTACTTACGAGCCGTCTGCTCGGTGACCCTCATGAGAGCTGCGACAGCACGGACCCGATCGGTGATCAGCTCACCGGCGCGCTGCCGATCCAGATGCATGCCGGACGCAGCGAGTTCCTCCGCCAGCGCATCGGCCTTGTGATCCAGCCACGTACGTCCCGGCACGCCGGAAGTCTTCCACATTCCATGACCGTGGTGGCGTATCCAGGCAGTTCCACTGCGTCGGCCGTCCATCTCGTTCGTCCTCACTTCGCTGCGGGCGCTCCGCCTGGACCGCAGTTCCGGGCTGACAAGGACCGCAGCAACGAGCGAAGGAGAGCCGGGCAAAGAGCGTGGCCATTGACCATGACCTGGCGTCCAGATAAAGGCGCCGTCAGCACGTGGTAGCGGGTTTGCGTCACTGGTGTCGCGGATTCGGCGCGGGCGGCTTTCAGGGTTGCCTTTTTGGGCGTGCGCCGGCACGGTGAGCAGGTCGGATAAGGCGCGGCCCTCCCCGTGTGTCTTTGGCGAAGCCTCGGGGAGGGCCGCTGGGTTGACGCTTGGAGGCGTCGTGCTCACGGTAAACGGTGACCGGGATGAGGTCGAACGGCAGCTGGCGGGCGGGGAGCTGGCGTGCCCGTCGTGCGGCGGGGTGCTGGGCGGGTGGGGGAACGGGCGGCTGCGGCTGGTGCGGGTGATGCAGGGGCCAGATGCGGAGGTGGTCCCGCGCAGGTCACGGTGCCGCCAGTGCGGGGGCACGCATGTGCTGTTGCCGGCGTGGTGCCTGCTGCGGCGGGCGGACGCGGCCGCGGTGATCGGGGCGGCGCTGGAGGCGGCGGCGGGCGGGGACGGGCACCGGAAGATCGCCGTGCTGCTGGGGCGGGCGGCGGGGACGGTGCGGGGGTGGCTGCGGCGGTTCGCGGGGCGGGCGGAGGCGGTGCGGGTGTTCTTCACGGTGCTGCTGGCCCGGACGGCTCCGGATCCGGTGATGCCGGCCGGCGCGGCGGGGCCGGTGGCGGCGGCGGTGTCAGCGGTCGCGGGCGCGGCGGCGGCGGTGGCGGCGCGGTGGCCGCTGCTCGGCGAGGTGCCGGTGTGGGCGGCGGCGTCGGCGGCCAGCGGCGGCCTGCTGCTGGCGCCGGGCTGGCCGGAAGGGGGCCGCAACACGAGCTGACCCGTTACCGGCGGCGGGTGCGCCGCGGGATGGTGTCCCGGTCATTTCCCTGACCGGAGGAGGTGCCCTGGTGGGCATGAGCAAGGCGGAAGAGGAAGAGCAGGCGCGGCTGGAGCGGGCCCGGGCGGCCGGGCTGTTCCGGTACATGCTGATCCGGGAGGCTGCTGACCCGGCGCTGTCATCACGCCAGCGCGGGGCGATGGTGCGGGCGATCGCGGCCCGCGAGCACGCCGGGCCGTCCGGGCAGCCGGTGCGGGTGACCCGGTGGACGCTGGATGTGTGGATCCGGGCGTGGCGCCGCGGCGGGTTCGACGCGCTGGTCCCATCACCGCGCCAGTCCCAGCCGCGGACCCCGCCGGAGGTGATGGCGCTGGCGGCGGCGCTGAAGAAGGAGAACCCGGCCCGGACCGCGGCGCAGGTCCAGCGGATCCTCAAGGCACAGTCGGGGTGGGCGCCCGATGAGCGGACGATCCAGCGGATGTTCAACCGGGCCGGGCTGAGGGCGCTGGTCACGGCGGAGGCCGGCCCGGTGTTCGGCCGGTTCGAGGCGGCCCGGCCGAACGAGATCTGGACCGGGGACGCGCTGCACGCGATCCGGCTGGCGGGCCGCAAGACTTACCTGTTCTGCTTCCTGGACGATCATTCGCGGGCGGTGATGGCCGCCCGGTTCGGGTTCGCCGAGGACACCATCCGGCTCGCTGCCGCGCTGCGCCCGGCGCTGGGCAGCCGCGGCGTGCCTGAGCACGTATACGTGGATAACGGCAGCGCGTTTGTCGATGCGTGGCTGCTGCGGGCCTGCGCGAAGCTGGGCATCAAGCTGGTGCACAGCCAGCCCGGAAGGCCCGAAGGCAGGGGCAAAATAGAACGGTTCTTCCGCACCGTGCGCGGCCAGTTCCTGGCCGAGCTGACCGAGGCCCGCGCCGCCCAGGTCACGGACCTGGCCGAGCTGAACCGGCTGTTCACCGCCTGGGTAGAGACGGTCTACCACGCCCGGGAGCATTCCGAGACCGGGCAGCCGCCGCTGGCCCGGTGGGAAGCCGGCGGCCCGTTCCCCGTCCCCGCCGAGCCTGCCCTGGCTGAGGCGTTCCGCTGGTCAGAATGGCGGACCGTGACCAAGACCGCGACCGTGTCCATGCACGGCAACTGCTACCAGGTCGACCCCGGGCTGGCCGGGCGGCGCGTCGAGCTGGTCTTCGACCCGTTCGACCTCACCGTGCTGTCGGTGCGGTCCGGCGGCAGGGACGCCGGGGTCGCGACCCCGCATCACATCACCCGGCACGCCCACCCCAAGGCCCGCCCCGAGCCCCTGCCCGGCGACGACGCTCCCCGCGCGAGCGGCATCGACTACCTCGCCCTGCTCAGCGACCAGCACGACAGGCAGAACGCCAGGCCGGTCAACTACGCCGCCCTCGCCGGTGCCCCGCCCGGCAGCCCCGGCCAGCAGGAACAGGAACAAGAAGAAGAGGAAGGAGAAGGCTCCCGTGGGTGACTTCCGGCAAGACGCGCGCCCGGATGAGCCCGCCGGCGCCGCCGCCATCACCTTGGCCCGCGCCGCGGCCGGGGCGATCCGCAGCCTGAACCACGCCACCCGCGACCACGCCAGCCTGGGCCAGCCGTCAGCCGCCTACGACGTCCTCGGCGCCCTGTCCCAGGCCGCCTCCGGCCTGCCGCAGCTGACCGCCCAGATCACCAGCTACCTCGACCAGGCCCTGGCCGCCGGAAAACTCGGCCACGACCGTGGCGAGGACCCCGCCATGGCCGTCGACGGCGCCGTGATCTTCCTCGACGACGCCCGCCGCTCCGCCGCCGCCCTGGCCGGCGACCTGGACGCCGCACAGCAGCAGCTCGCCCTCGTCAACGGACACCCCGCCCCCCGCAACCCCCAGGACCAGCCATGATCGACAAGCTCCAGGCCCACTACGGGTTCACCCGCATGCCCTTCGGCCGTGACCTCGCCCCCGGCATGCTGCACCGCCACGCCGCCCACAACGAAGCCGTCGCCCGCATCACCTGGTGCATCACCGAACGCGCCATCGGCGTCATCACCGGCGAAGTCGGCGCAGGCAAGACCGCCTCGGTCCGAACCGTCCTGGCAGGCCTGGATACCTCCCGGCACACCATCATCTACCTGCCCAACCCCATGATCGGCGTCCGCGGCCTGCACGAGATGATCGTCGCCACCTTCGGCGGCACCCCGGACCGCTCCGGCTCCCGGCTCACCGCCCAGGCCTCCGCCATCCTGGCCGCCGAACGCGACGAACGCGGCCGCACCCCCGTCCTGGTCATCGACGAAGCCCACCTATTGCGCTACGAACAGCTCGAAACCATACGCATGCTCACCAACCACAACCTCGACGCCGACTCATCCCTCGCCGCCCTGCTCGTCGGCCAGCCCACCCTGCGCCGCACCATGAAACTCGCCGTCCTGGCCGCACTCGAGCAACGCGTCGCCCTCCGCTACACCATGCCCCCCATGACCCGCCAGGAGACCACCAGCTACATCACCCACCACCTCAAGCTCGCCGGCCGCGCCGACACCCTGTTCAGCGACGACGCTGTCGCCCTCATCCACACCACCGCCCGCGGCTACCCCCGCGCCGTCAACAACCTCGCCCTCCAGGCACTCGTCGCCACCTACGCCGCCGGCAAAGCCATCGTCGACGAGCAAGCCGCCCGCGCCGCCGTCACCGAAGTCACCGACACCTGACACCGGCACCTCACCCACAACCACCGGCACCACCACCACCAAAGCCCTGCAGCCACCCCGGCCGCGGGGCTTTTACACATCCCCACATCGGCGCCGTCAGCGCCGCCTTCCTCGGAATCTTCAGTGACGGGCAACAGGCGGCTGGTCAGCCTGTCGCCGGGTGAGCTGGCCAGCTCGGTGAGCGCGGGGCGGCTGCTGTCGCCGTCGTGGGCGCCGGAGCTGATCAACACCAGTCCGGGC
>DASYQM010000530.1:0-2733 GCA_036005525.1 Streptosporangiaceae bacterium | reverse complement strand
TTGATGGTGGCGACGTCCTGCGCGTCCACCTGGCCTCCTTGCCTCACGCACGGTTGAGGGGTCTATCACAGCGTAGATCGTTCAGGCGGGTCAACTGACAGCAGGTAGATGCTGGGGCTTAACTCAGGAGTTTATGGGGGTTGACAATCGGGCATGCCGCATGTTGTGCTACCGGTCATGCCCCCAGAACTAGCTCAGTTAAGAGGGATCAACTCGCTGGTCTTGGCAGCCCGGGGTGCGCTAATGGCGAGGTCGTGGCTGTCTCGCTGCCGTTCCACCCGCGAGGGCCGCCTGGTGACGCTTCGGTACCCCTCGGGTGCCGGGAACCTGCTTGCCGTCCGCCATAGCAGGGGGAGCGGGTTGTGCGTGACAGTCAGGAGGGCCGCGTGATGGCCTTCCGCAAGATCTCCTATTTGATCCCCTCCTGTGATGGCTGCGGGCTGGCCTGGTCTTTCGGGGACCCGGCGTGCGCTGATGGGATCCCGCCGCACTTCGCCACCCGCACCGCTGCCCTGCAGCAGCTGCCCGCCGTTTACGGCTGGCAGGTGCGGCCCCGCAGGCTGGGCCGCCCGCTGATGGCTTGCCGCCGCTGCGCCGCCGCCGGGGTCCTCCCAGACGCACCCGGCCGGGTGTGGCTGATGGCGCTGACGGGCTGGGTGCGCCGCTTCGTGCCGTTCGGCCCGGTCCGCCGCCCGTTGCCGCCCGGCCCAGGGCCGGGACACCCGGAGTCGCTGACTGCCGGATTGCCGCCGGAGGTGGAGGAACTGCTGGCGGCACTCGAGGACGAGAACTTCCCGGAACCGTGAAGGAGAAGCCAAAGCATGAGCACCGAACACACGCCGTTCTGGGTCGACCGCGACTATGACCGCGCCCACGCCAGCGACGGCATCAGCCGCTACGGCTCCTACCTGCGCGACGCCACCTTCGAGCCATGGACCGACAACGACCACGCAGTGGAATGGGCGGCGTTCGCGTGGCGGCGCGCCACCAGCCCGGTGATGAGCCCCGGCTACGTCCGGTACCACCCGGCCGTGCTGGGCGTGCGGCTGGAGCGCAGCGGCTGGGACGGGAGCCTGGCCGGCGGTGTGACTGTCGTTTCTGCCTGGCCGGAGGGGATCAAGACTGCGGCGGCCAGGAGCGTGAGGCTTGGCGACCGGGATGCGTACTGGCAGGACTGGCCCACCGAATACCGCGGCGGCGACACCGTCAGCTACTACGAGCCAGGCGAAGCCGATGTCGCTGCCCGGCCGTACCTGCTGGCCACGCTCAGCTTGCATTTCACGGTGGCGTCGGCCGCGCTCCCGGAGCCACCCGCCACTTCGGCTGCCCTGCTAAGCGCCGGGCAGCAGGCCGTGACCGTGGTGGTGGCCGAACTCAACCGGATCGTCGGCCCTGTCCTGGCCACCCTCGGCCCCACGCCCGGCTCGGTCGGGAGGGCCTGGTGATGGCCGCTGAACTGGCGCTGGCCGCCGACCCGCAGATCGTGGACCGTTCCGCGGACCCGGCCGGGTTTGTGGTGGCGGCGTGTGAGCGGGCGAAGGCGTGGCTGCGCCAAGCGCTGGAGCACGGCGAGATCGAGCAGATCGCCGAGATCAAGTCCCAGGCCGAGGCGGTGCGCGTGTACACAGCGCAAAAACAGCTCGGTAAGGACGCCCAGCTGGCGGCCGCGGAGATCGTCCGCCGCGCCGAGCGGGGCATCGGGCTGGCGATCCGCCGCGGCCAGCACAACGGGCAGATCGCCAGGCGGGGCGATCGCGGCGGCCGCGGCGCGCCCGGCGTGCACGGCGCAAACCCAGGTGATCGGCGTGGCGACCACCTGGATTCTCCAGCCCCGTTTTTCCGGCACGGGGATGAGCGCGCCGACACCTACGCGATGACCGACGGGGTCGGCGACACCGACTTTGAGGACGCCCTCGGCGAAGCCAGGGCCGAGGGGAACCTGTCGCGGGCCAACGTGGTGCGCAAGATCCGCCAGCGGCGCCGCAACCTGCCCGCACCGGACGGACAGGTCCCCGACCCGGCGGACAGATCGCCAGAGGCCGCAGCCCGCCGGCGGGAGCTGATCGGCGCGTTCGCCGCCAGTGGCATGTCGTCGCAGCAGATCAGCGAGCGGCTCGGCATCGGCGATGACCGGGTGCGGCAGTTCGCGCGCGAGCACGGCATCGACATCCGCGCCGACACCGTGCTCGGCCGGACCCGGCGCCCTGACTCTGCCCGGATCGTGCGGGAAACAGTACACGCCCTGGAGGGGCTGGCGCTGGGCCTCGGGCTCGCCGACCCGGCCGCGCTCGACCCGGCCAACGCCGTCGGCTGGGCGGCCTCCATGACCTGTTCGATCCGGGCGCTCAGCAGGTTCGCCCACCAGATGAAGGAGCAGACCCGATGACTGGCAACGGCAAGATCGGGGGCCGGATCGAACGGAAGGCACGGCTGCGGTGGGTGCCGCTGACCCAGATGCGGGTCAACCCGCTGGCCCAGCGTGACCTCAACCCGGCCCGGGTCAGCCAGCTGGCCGCCGCCTTCGATGTGGAACAGATGGGGAACCCGACCGTCAGCCACCGCGGCGACTGGTATTACCTGGTCGACGGGCAGCACCGGATCGCCGCGCTGAAGTGCTGGCTGGGGGCCTGGGAGGATCAGCAGGTCCAGTGCTGGACCTATGAAGGCCTGACCGAGGCGACCGAAGCCGAGCTGTTCCTGGCCCTCAATGACACCCTCACCGTCGGCGCATTC
>DASYQM010000529.1:0-47149 GCA_036005525.1 Streptosporangiaceae bacterium | reverse complement strand
TGGAGCGACTGCTGGGCTCGATGACCCCGGAACGGGCGCTGCGCATGGCCTAGCGATCCGGATGATGACCACTCGTTCGCCGACCTCCTCGGCGCGAAGCACAACGCGAATCTGCGGGATCGTGAGCGGCCTGGCGAGTCGCGCGTCAAGGTCATCCTCCACCCGGTGCGGGTGAACACGGTCGACATGCGGGCGCGACCGGCGCAGCCGAATTGCTGAACGGCGGCCTCGGGATATTCCGGAGCCGGCAAGCGGGTAATGACCGCCCTTATCCTCGCATGTAGTGAAACTCCCAGCAAGGGCAACCGGATCCCGGGGCTGGTTGCAGATCAAGTTAAATTCGAGAACTCGGGCGGCACAAAGGCCGGGCTGATACGCCAGCCACCATTCATTAGCTGAATCCGGGCCGAACTGCTGGAGGGGCCAGCGGACCGTGTCGCCGACGCGCACCACCCCCGGCGTATGGGCGCCGGTGAGCGGCACCTCGCGCTCCGCCCCATCCAGAGCGGCATCGTCGCACTCTCGCTGCCGCGGGGTGCGCTGTTCCGCTGCGGCCCCGCGTTGATTCCCGCCGCATGCTTCCTGGTCAAAGCCCGAATGGCGGCTGTCGTACGAGGCGTCACGCCCGGTGCGCGCGCTGCCTGGCGGGGCTGGTGTACTGGCAGCATGGTCGAGCCACTGGTCTTCCGGCCGGGCGACGCCGCCACGGCGTTCAACGTCGCCGTGGCGGTCTGGGTGGTGTTCGAGCTCGTGATGAACGTGCGCCAGCGCTGGCGGGCAGGCGGGCCCGCTGCCCGCGACCCCACCGCTTTCGTCCTGTCCGCCTGCATCGTGGCCGCGGTCATCACGGCGGAGCAGCTCGGCCGCAAAGGCCGGCTGCCGTGGCCGGGTGGCCTGGTCTGGCCGGTCGCGGCCGGCCTTGCCCTGATCGCTGTGGGCATCGGGCTGCGCGCCTGGTCGATCGCCACCCTGGGCCGTTTCTTCCAGTACCAGATCAAGGTCCAGCCCGGGCACCGGGTCGTCACCGGCGGGCCCTACCGCTATGTTCGCCATCCGTCTTATACCGGGATCGCGCTGGTGCTCGCCGGGTTCGCGCTGGCCTGTGATGACGTGCTGAGCCTGGTGGCCGTCGCGGTCCTGGGCGGGGCAGGCCTGGCGGTGCGCATTCGCGCCGAGGAGCGGCAGCTGACCCAGGCGCTGGGTCCCGAGTACGAGCGCTTCGCAGCCGGCCGCAAGCGACTTGTGCCCGGGGTGTGGTGAGAACCGGGTCCAGCGTGGGCTGCATCCCCGTAGGCCCAGCTCAAGGCGGTACGGTACGAGTGTGGCGACCATCGACGACGTGGCCCTGATGGCCTCGGAGCTGCCCGAGGTTACCGAAGGCGAACGTCACGGCAACCGGACCTGGTACGTCGCTGGCAAGGCATTCGCGTGGGAACGGCCGTTCAGCAAGGCGGATCTCCGGCGGTTCGGCGACGAGACCCCGCCGGATGGACCTATCCTGGCCGTTCGCGTCGAGGATCTCAGTGAAAAGGAAGCTGTGCTCGCAGCGCATCCGGCGGCGTTCTTCACGATTCCGCATTTCGACGGATACCCGGCTGTTCTCATTCAGTTGCGGAGAGCCGCCAAGGGGGCGCTGCGAGACGCGATTACCGACGGCTGGCTGGCGTGCGCGCCGCCGAAACTCGCTGGCCGACACCTCAAACGCTAAGCGCTATTCTCGCCAATGGCCGCGCGCCACGCGTCCCCGTGAGTTTGCACCGGCTATGGCCGGCGGGTAATTGCCGGGCCGTATCGCGCAAAAGGGTTGCGCCGCCCAGATTAGCCCCGACTGCTGGAAGTGCGGCTCCGCCGCCGTCACTTACCGTGTGCCGGGCGAAATCCCTGTGACGCATATCTGTGAGCGGTCCGTGAAGCCAGGCTCCGCATTTCGGCTTGAGCGTGCCGACGGGCACGGACCGGCGGCGGCATGCCGGCGCTCCGTGCGGGGCCAGCTGGCGGTTTCGTTGCGCCACCCGCGGGGCTGGCGATCGCCAGGGCCGGGCGGGGTGCTCTCAGATGAACTCGGAGAGGTCGTCCAGCAGCCGTGACTTCGACCGGGCGCCCACGAGCTCCTTGACGACCTGGCCGTTCTGGAAGACACCCAGCGTCGGGATATTGAGGATCCCGTACCGCCTCGTGACCTCGGGGTTCTCGTCAACGTTCAGCTTGACGATCTCGAGCTTGTCGCCATGCTCCGCCAAGATCGCTTCCAGCACCGGGGCGACCTGCCGACAGGGGCCGCACCATTCGGCCCAGTAGTCGACGAGCACCGGCTTGTCGTTCTTGAGGACATCGGCCTCGAAGCTGTCATCGGTTACGCTCTTCATCTCGCCCACGCTCGGTGTTCCTTCCTTCTCACAGGTTCGCAGTGGTTGACGGGTTTACGGGTCAGGACTCGAGGCTCGCCAGGTATCGTTCGGCATCCAGGGCCGCCGCGCAGCCGGTGCCGGCCGCCGTGACCGCCTGCCGGTAGGTGTGATCGACGACGTCACCGCAGGCGAAGACGCCGGAGATGGCGGTACGGGTGGACGGCTGCTCCACCAGCAGGTAGCCGCCGGCGTCCGTGGCCAGCCGGCCGGCGAACAGCTCGCTGCGGGGCTCATGGCCGATCGCCACGAACAGCCCGCTGACCTCCAGCGTGCTCTCGTCGCCGGTCACGGTGTCGCGCAGCCGCAGCCCGCTCACCTTGTCGTCACCCATCACCCCGATGACCTCGCTGTTCCAGCGGAACGAGATCTTCGGGTTGGCGAACGCCCGCTCCTGCATGATCTTGGAGGCACGCAGTGCGTCGCGGCGGTGCACGACCGTGACGGACCGGGCGAACCGGGTGAGGAACGTGGCCTCCTCCATGGCAGAGTCGCCGCCGCCGATGACCGCGATGTCCTGATCGCGGAAGAAGAACCCGTCACAGGTGGCACACCAGGACACCCCGTGCCCCGACAGCCGCTTCTCCCCCTCGATGCCCAGTTCCCGGTAGCGGGAACCGGTCGCGATGATGACGGTCCTGGCGAGGTAGACGTCGCCGTCGACCGTGACCCGCTTGGGGTTGGCGGTCAGGTCCACCTCGGTCACGTCGTCGGCCACCAGCTGCGCGCCGAACCGCTCGGCCTGCTTGCGCATGGCATCCATCAGGTCCGGGCCGAGCACGCCGTCGGGGAACCCCGGGTAGTTCTCCACGTCGGTGGTGTTCATCAGCGCACCGCCGGCGGTGACAGAACCCTCGAAGACGAGCGGCTTGAGCTGCGCCCGCGCAGCATACAGCGCCGCTGTGTAGCCAGCGGGCCCCGATCCGATGACGATGACGTCGCGAATGTCGGTCAACCTGTTCGCCCTCCGCTTAATTTGAGCACCCGGATCAACCGATCCTAGGGCCCGGAAATTCCCCTCCGAACTGCCGCGCCGCCCCGGAGTCTCGTGGGAGCACCGCGCTGTGCTGGCCCGGAAAGTCCTGGTCGCGTGGCCCGCTGCCGGCCAGGGAGATCCTGCCCGCACGGCGCTGCGGCACCAGGGAGGTCCAGGCCGCGCGGTGCCGCGTCATCACCGAGGTTCCCGGTCGCACGGGGCGGCGTCAACCGGGTGCGGGCATCGAGAACCGGGCGATGACGTCGCCGCCCCGCCCGGTGCAGCCCGGGCCGACCACCCAGACGCGCAGCGTCGCGGTGCCGGGCACGGGCACCACGATGACCGCCGCGGGCCGGGTGCCGTAGCGGGCGATGTCGACCAGCCGCGGGCGCTGGCCACCAGCGAGATGGCTTACGCACGCGTTCAGCTGCGGGAAGGCCGACTGGGGTGACACGGGGGAAGCCGCCGTGGGCCGGCCGGGCGAGCCCTCCGGGGCAGAGTGACGCTTGAGGACGGCGCCGACCTGGGCCGGCAACTGGCCGGGCTGGTAGCTGGTGCCGCTGGCGACCAGCGGGAGACCTCCCCTGACCGCGGCGCCGGGGGCGGCCTCGGGCGCGCGGGCTGCCGCGGACCCGCTCGGCGCGCTGCGGGAAGCGGACGAACCGGCGGAGCTGGTCTGCTCCGAGGAGTTCCCGGCCAGGGCCACTCGCGCGATCGCGTACCCGCCTCCCGCCACGAGGACCACGGCGGCAGCGGCGGCGGCCAGGCGCGGCGTGAGCCGCCACGGTGACCGGGAACGCCTGGCCCGGCGGCCCGCCGCGTCCCGCCCGGCGGCCGGACCGGCCCGGTGTCCCGCGCGCTCGCCCGGGGCGGGTGCTCCGGCCGGGGAGGCGGCGCCCACGGGGGCATCGGCACCGGGCGGGGATGCGGCAGCAGGCCGGGAAGCGGCATCGGCGGGGGGAGCAGCGCCCGCGGCTGAGGCGGCCGCGGCGTCCGGCGGTGAGGCGGCCACCGGCGACCGCGCGATCTCCGCGGCCAGGGCGGCATCGAGGCGCGCCGCCAGGGAGGCTGGCATCGGCGGCGCGGCGGTGCGGGCCAGGATCGTGGTCACCGCGGCGAGTTGCGCGTCGACCTCGGCGCAGCGCGGGCACGAGGAAAGGTGCGCGGCGATCTTCGCGGCCTTGCGTGCAGGCAGCAGGCCCTCGCGGAACGCGGCCAGCTGCTGCGCGTCGGCGTGGCCTCTCACAGGCGCTCACCCCCTCCCTCCGCAGGTCCGATGCCTCCCGCAGGTGCGGTGCCTCCCGCGGGCGAGACGCCCTCCGCGGGTGAGACGTCCCCCGCGGGTGAGACGTCCCCCGCAGGTGAGACGTCCCCCGCCGCGCTGCGGTTCCGCCTGGTGGTGCCCGCCGGCCCAGCGGTCGGCGGGATCTGGCTGCTGCCCGCCGCCGGCACGACGGCAGACGAACCGCGCAGATGAGCGAGACGGGGAAGGAGCCGGGCGCGTCCGCGTGAGCAGCGGCTCTTCACGGTGCCCTCGGAGATGCCGAGCACCTCGGCGGCGTCTGCCACCGGGTAGCCAAGCATGTCCACGAGCACCAGCGCGGCCCGCTGATCGGGGGGGAGCGTGCGCAGTGCGGCGGTCACGTCGAGCGCCGTGTCACTGTCGGCCCCCGGCGCCGGGCCGTGCGCCGCGATCGCGATCGCGTCCATCGTGTCGGCCGCCAGCCCGCTGGTGGCAGGCCTGGCCGCCTGGCGGCGGAGCAGGTCGAGGCAGGCGTTGACGACGATGCGGTGCAGCCAGGTGGTGACCGCCGAATCGCCGCGGAAGCTCCCGGCCCGCCGGAACGCCGAGATCATCGCGTCCTGCAGCGCGTCCGCCGCGTCGTCGACGTCTCCGAGCGTGCGCACCGCGACCGCCCACAGCCGCTCGCGGTGGCGCGAGAACAGGACGCCGAACGCCTCGGTATCGCCATTCACGTGCCGCCGGAGCAACTCGGCGTCGGGCGGATCGTCACCCGGCTGGGCTGTCAGTGCGAGCCCCGCACGACGATGTTGAAGATCTGCGCCTCGAACCGGTCCGATGACCCGGCCTTCGGCGGCAGCTTGGTGAACCAGACCAGGACATACCTGCCCCTGGCCTGGCTGTGCGTGGTGAAGGTGTGCGTGCCGCCCACGCCCGTGGCTTTGGCGACGGTAGTGAAGCTGGACAGGGCGGAGGGGTCCCTGTTGTTGTTGCTCCCCACCTTGATCTGCACGTCCGCGCCGGGGATGGAACCGAACGTGATCTGCACCGACGACAGCCGCACCGGCTTGCCCATGTCCAGGATCAGCCCGGTCCCCTTCTTGAGGCCGCCGAACACGGGGTTGTTGAAGTAGAACTGCGTGTTCCAGGACGTGGATGGGCTCGAATCGATGGCGAGCCCGGCGAGCTGGTCGTTCTCATTCCCGGGGTCATCGGCGGGGCCGCTGAGCGCGTCGAACCCGTGCGCGCTGGCCGGCCTGATGACCGTCACCGAACTTGCCGCCGAGGAGGACGCCGAATGGCTCGGCGGGCCCGTGCTCGGGGACTGAGAGTTGCGGTGCCCGAGAAACCACAGGCCGATTCCCACCAGCAGCACGACCAGCACGGCTCCGATGCCGAGCATGGCGGCCGATGCCCGGGGCCGTCCCCCGGGGGGGCCCGGCGCGGGCCGCGCCGCGCGACGTGGTGGCTCGGGCGCCAGCTGCCAGTAGGGCCGGCCGGTCTGCTCGCCAGGGGGCGTCTCGTCCCAGTCCTGATCGACCTGGCGGTACTGCAGTGCCGGTGGCGGGGCGACCGGGGCCGGAATCACCCGGGAGAGAGCGCCGGCGAGCGCGGCCGGCGAGGTCATGGCGGGACCGCGCCCGCTCTGGAACAGTACCTGGCAGGTGATGTCGTCGACGCCTGACGGCACTCCGGCCCGGACCTGGCGCGGGCTGCACGGCCGCCCGTCGGGCGACTGCGGCGCCGGGGGGAGCGCGGGCCAGCCGTCGCCCGGCCAGTGTGCGGTCAGTGCCGCGTAGAGGAGCTTGCCGAGCCCCCAGGTGTCGGTGAGCTCCGGGTCGTCAGCGGTGGTCCCGGACAGTGCGGCGTCGATACCGAGGCCGACAACCTTCACCCCGCCGCCGCTCGTCCAGCGCAGTGAGTCGGGCGTGAGGCACAGGTGAGCCACCCCGGCGGCGTGGGCTGAAGCTAGTGCCTCGGCTCCCTCGGCGATGATCTCGGCGCTCTGGCCCGGGTCAAGTGGCCCGTCGGCGAGCATGTCGTGCAATGAGTCGCCGGCGACCCACTCCATCACCACATAGGCCTGGTCCCAGTTCTCCTCGACGTCGAACACCTGCGCCAGCCGTGCGTCCGTCAGCCTGCTCGCGGCGCGTGCCGCAGTGACGACCTCATTGATGCGCGGGAACCCGGGCGCGAATGTCAGCACCGTGACCGGGCGCGCCAGCGTCTCGTCGATAGCCTTCCAGGCTGACCAGCCGCCGCTCGCGCTGATGCGGTCTTCCAGCCGGTACCGCCCACCGAGGCGGGTTCCCGGTTCAGAGATGAAGGTGCTCATTCGTGTGCCGTCAAGAGCGGTGCCGGCCCTCGACCCTCCCTTCCGAACCCCCGGGGACGATCCGCGACATCATGAACCACACGTGCCCGGACACTATGGTAGGCCGGCCGGCCTGGCACGCCGAAGCCCGTGCAGGCTGTCAGCGCAAACCGTTACACGTGAGTTACCCCGGTTGCCCCCTGACGATATCTGGCTTTCCGCTCATAAGTCACCGGGAAAGGGCTTGTCGGCTGCCAAAGGCCCAATCAGGACACGGAGCCCGCAACCGGGGCAGATGCCAATCAGACGGGCAGGAAGGCTTCCGGCGCCCAGCCTGGCTGGAGGGGACGGCGGCTGGAGATCTGCGGGACGCGTCTTAGCGGCGCAAGCGGGTACGAAGGCCCGAGAGCAGCTCGGTCAGCTCGGCGATCTTGAGCGCCCGGGCGAACAGGAGGTAGAGCAGCAGCGCCCCGCTCCCGCCCAGGATCACGGTGACGATGCCGAACGCCGGCCCCGGCGGGAGGATGACGCCAACCATGAACGAGGTCGCCAGGGCGAAGATGAGGCCGGGGATGGCCGCCAGGTGCATATTGATCAGGCTGGCCGCGATCTGCCTTCCGGCCAGGCCGTGCAGGCGGCGGCTGAGGACGCGCCACGAGACCACCGTGCCCACGAGGTTGGCCAGCCCGAATGCCGCCGCCAGGCCTTCGACCACATGACCGCTGGGCAGCACGGCGAGCGCCAGGAGGCTGGCGGCGATGTTGGTGGCCATCACCGCCACCCCGATGTACATCGGAGTGCGGCTGTCGTGCATCGCGTAGAACACGCGCAGCATGAGCTGGAACATCATGTACGGCACCAGCCCCAGCGAGAAGATGCCGAACACCACGCCGATGTAGTGCGCCTGGGCCACCGACGTGCTGCCGTAGCCGAACAGCGCCTCCGCGAAGGGCGCGCCGAGCACGGCCAGGATGAGCGCGGCGGGAACGACGATCACCGACGACAGCCGGACGCCGCTCGAGAAGTCGCTGCGGAGCAGCGGGTAATTCTTCTCCGACGCGTGTGCGCTCATCCGCGGCAGCAGCGCGGTGATCACCGAGATGCCCACGATGGCATACGGCATCTGGAACAGCTGCCAGGCGTAGCTGTAAGCAGGGAACCCGTCGTATGTGGCATGAGTCGAGGCCGCGTTCGCGACGTTCTGCACGACCAGGAAGGCCACCTGCGTGGTGAGGATGTAGCCGAACAGGGGACCCGCCATGCGCCGGATCTCGGCGACCTCTGCCCGCCGGAAGTCGAACCGGGGCCGCCACCGGAAGCCGACCTTCCGGAGGGAGGGGATGAGCGCCGCGGTCTGTGCGACGATCCCCAGCGTGGTGCCGAACCCCAGCAACTTGACCTGGGCGGCCGACACCGAGGACGGGGTGGCACCGATCCCGCCCGTGGCGATGAACAGCAGCAGGACCGCGATCACGACGATGTTGTTGATCACTGGTGTCCACATCGGTGCCGCGAAATGCCCCCGGGCGTTGAGTACTCCCCCCGCCAGCGAGCTGATCCCGTAAAAGAAGATCTGCGGGATGAAGAAGTAGGCGAAGATCACCATCAGGTGGCGCTCTTGCCCGGTGATCGAGTGAGCGTACAGCTCGACCAGTAGGCTCGCCGCGAGCGTGGCGACCACGGTCAGCACGAACAGCGCCGTCGTGGCCAGGGTGAACATCCGCTGGTCGTACGCCTCACCACCGTCGGCATCCCGCTTGGCGGCGTTCACCAGCAGCGGCACGACGATGCTGGTGAGGATGCCGCCGAGCATCAGGTCATAGACCGTGTTCGGCAGCGTGTTGGCGTTGTTGTAGGCGATCGACACGGCCCCCACGCCGAGCGCGTAGGCAAGGACGAGGGTGCGCAGGAAGCCGGTGCCGCGCGAGGCGATGGTGCCCAGCGCCATGACGCCGCTGGACCGGACGACACTCACGCTTTCCGGCCCATTCGGTCTAGCGGTGCCCGGCTCGGCCGGCTCGCCCGGCCCGGGCGGGATCCCTCCGGCCGCGGGGAACTCGCCGGTATCGGGCACGCCCGCCGCGGGGAGCTGGCCGGGATCGCGCCTTCCCGCCGCGCGGGGTTCGCCGGGGTCGCTCATTCCCGCGGCGGGAAACTCGCCGCGGCCGGATTTCCGCGCGGCATGCCTGCCGCCCGCCTGCCACCGGGCCGCCTTAGCGCCGCTGCGCCCTGCCCGGGGTGCTGGCGTGCTCATCCGGCTCCTTCGCTGCATCGGGTTCGTCGGCAGGCTCTCGCTCGACGGTATCCGCTTCGGGCTCGGCGTAGGAGGGATCGGGCCCGGTTAGGTCCGCTTCGGCCGATTCGGCCGCCCCGTCCTCGTCTCCGTCCACGCCGACGTCTCCCTCCACGCCGGCCCGCCCGCCGCCGCGGCGGATCGCCCTTGCCGCGGCGGCGATCACGTACACACCCAGCGCGATGCCGATGAGCACGATGGCCATCGTGCCGAAGTGGGTCGCCGCAACCGTCAGCCTGGCCATGCTCCCCCGCAGCACCCTTCCGTCCGGGGTGGTCAGCGAGAGTGTGAGTGCGGTGGAGCCGGCCGCGGCCGCCCGCACCGGGATCTTGATCGTTCGCTGCGTTCCCTTGGCCACCGTGACCGGGCTGGCGAACTTCCCGATCACCACGCCGCTGTCGCTGGGCGTCACCCGCAGCCGGACCCTGACCGCCTGCCCGAGGCGGTTGCTGATGGAGACCGGCACCTCGCCGGACTTGCCGCCGAGCGTGACCCGCAACGGGTCCACGATGCTGACCTGCTGCTGCTGCGCTGCAACGTAGGCGGCGACCCCGCGCAGCAGCTGCCTGGCGGTGCGCCGGCCGCCGGGCCTGGCGCTCCACGCCGACGATTCCACCGCGGCCATCGCCTTGTTCAGGTACCGGGGGCCGGGCCCGACGAGGATGCTTTGCAGCAGCCCGATCTGGCTTTCGACCCGCTGCACCTGGCGCAGGAACGACCGTGTCAGCTCACTCCCGCTGATGTGCTTCAGTGGAGGATCCTCCCGGGGCACGTGGCCGGCGGGCGGTTTGGCGGCGACGAGGCTGGACAGGCTCGCCGGGCGCAGCCAGGGGGTCCGGACGGTCGCGGCGAGCAGCGCCCGGGCCACTTCTGTGCCAGGATTCCAGCGGCGGGGCGGGGCGACGACCACCGCGCGGCCGGCGTGGGGTGCCTCGGCCGCGATCATGGCGGTCTCGGCCAGGAACCATTGCTCCCGCGCGAACACTGCGGCCGCGGACGACGCGGCCCGGCCCGTTCCGGGCGCGATTCCGGGAAGGCTGCCCGCGGGGGCGGCCAGGATCTGCCCGATGCCGTTGTCGGCGACCAGGACGTGCATCTGGCCGTAGACCCCATCCGGGGTCGTCGTGACGGCCGTCGGGGTGAAGCTGACCGTCTGAGGCATCATCGTGCTGTCCAGAATCAGGGTCCCGATCCGGTTCGGGCTGGCGGCCAGGCTCTCCAGCACCGAATAGTCCGCGATCCCACCGGGCGGCCAGGCGATCGGGCCGGTCGCGCCCGCCCCTGCGCTGCCGCCGTCCGTCGCGGCCGATGGCCGCTGCCACTCCCCGAGGATCGCGGTCGCCTCGGAGCGCCCGTCGGCGAACGCATCGGCCAACTCGGTGGTCAGGCCGCTGTGGATGAGCCCGGCGACGTCCACGTCGGCATAGGGCGTGACGAAGAAGTCCTGCCGGCCGGCGGCGGACCGGACCTCCTTCAGCCAGGCACGGGCCGCCGCGCTGGCCGGGCGCGGGGACCCGCCGGAGCAGGTATCGGTCCCGCCCACCCGGTAGCGGGCCGTCATCACGTTCGCGTCGTTCAGCAGGGCCGGGTCGATGGCCCAGGTGAGGTCGGCGCCGCGGGCGAGGGCGGAGCTGCCCACGGACAGCAACCCGTTCAGCCGCCCGCCGCTGGCCAGGCTGGCCGCGAGGCTGTCGTTGAGCAGCGACGGGCAGGCCGCCTGATGAGGGACGTCGACGAGCGGCCAGACCCACGCGACGCTCAGCGGCTTCACGGTGCGTGACCCGGACTTGCCCGGCCAGTACGGCAGGAACGTGCGCGCCGCGTCCACCGGCGCCCCGAACTGCCATAGCTGCGCCGCCAGCGGGTAGACGCCGAACGTGGTCATCCCCACCTGTTTCACCTGCAGGGTCAGCGACCACGACCTGGTCGTGTGGGCGGGAAGGGCGGTGGCCAGCGTCAGCCGGGAGTTCGTGGGCGAATCCACCACACCTCCCGCAGGGGCGGAGAGATAGCTGTCCATGGCATCCCGGCTCGTCAGCCGGACGCTGGAGGACCAGAGCTGGATCATGAGCCCGATGGCGGGGGTGCCCGTCGCGTTGGTGACGGTGCCAGAGACCGTCACCTTGGCGTTGCGCGTGGCGATCGCCGGGTTCACCGACGTGATCGCGACCGACATCGGCGGCACCGCAGCGCGTGCCGGGCCGGGCTGGCCGGGGTCGCCGGGCCGGGCGGGCCCGCTGCCGGACGCGGCGGCGGGAGCCGCGGCGAGCACGGCCGCGGACACCCCCGCGGCCAGCGCCAGGAGCCGGACGCCGGCGCCGTGCCCGGATGGAGCCGGGCGCCGGCGACCGGGTGTGCGGCACTGACGCGGCATGCCGAAATGCTATTGCGGCCGGCCGGGTGTGGGGGCCACGAGGGCGCTTCCGGCGGCTCGACGCTGTGGCAGGCGCCGGCCCGGGGCAGACCCGTACGGCCGGGAACGCCCGCCGGCAACCTCCTGGAACGCCCGCGGGCAACCCCCCTGGAAGGCCTGTCGGCAACCCGCTGGGAACGCCCGTCAGCAACCCGCCGGGACGCGCGGCAGGCCCGGGAGACCCCATGGTTGACCTGGGTCGGCTTTTCCCGGGGCGTCCCGACCCCCTACCCTCGATGCCCGTGCCGGATTCCCACGACCTGACCCCCGAGCAGCGCCGGGCAGCGGCCGCCTTGCTGCGCGAAGCCGCGGCGCCCGTGACCGGCCTCGCGCGCCTGTTCACCCGCCGCGCCCACGAACTCGCCCTGGTCGGCGGCTCCGTCCGGGACGTCTTCCTCGGGCGCGGCCCCGGTGACCTCGACCTGGCGACCGACGCCAGGCCCGAGCAGGTGCTCCAGATCGTCGAGGGCTGGACGGACAAGGTATGGGAGACCGGGATCGGCTTCGGCACCGTGGGGCTCCGCAAGGGCAGCACGATCTGCGAGATCACCACCTACCGCAGCGAGCACTACCGGGCCGATTCACGAAAGCCCAAGGTGGCCTACGGGACGTCGCTTGCCGAAGACCTGTCGCGGCGTGACTTCACCGTCAACGCGATGGCCGCCAGGCTGCCCTCGCTGGAACTGGCCGACCCGTTCGGCGGGCTGGCCGACCTGAGGAACAAGGTGCTGCGCACGCCGGGGCTGCCGGAGGCCTCGTTCACCGACGACCCGCTGCGGATCATGCGCGCCGCGCGTTTTACCGCGCAGCTCGGCTTCACCGTGACCGCCGAGGTGCGCGGCGCGATGACGGCACTGGCCGCCCGGCTGGCCGTGGTGTCGGCCGAACGGATCAGGGACGAACTCACCAAGCTCATGCTCGCACCGGGCAACGGCCCGGTGCGCGGGATCGCGCTGCTGGTGGACACCGGGGTGGCCGATCAGGTGCTCCCGGAAGTTCCGAGGCTCCGGCTTGAGGCCGATGAGCATTTCCGGCACAAGGACGTCTACCAGCACACGCTGACCGTGCTGGAGCGGGCCATCGCCCTGGAACCCGGGTACGGGCTGGCGCCCGACCTCGTGCTCAGGCTGGCCGCGCTGCTGCACGACATCGGCAAGCCCAAGACCCGCCGCCTGCTGCCGGACGGCCGGGTGGCGTTCCACCACCACGAGGTGGTGGGCGCCGCGATGGCCCGTACCCGGCTCAGCCAGCTGCGCTTCCCGTCGGCCGTGGTGGACGACGTTGCCACCCTGGTCGCCCTCCATCTGCGATTCCACGGATACAACGAGGGCGGCTGGACCGACTCGGCCGTGCGGCGTTACGTCCGCGACGCCGGGCCGCTGCTCACCCGCCTGCACGCGCTCACCCGGGCCGACTGCACGACCCGGAACCGGCAGAAGGCGGCACGGCTGGCACGTGCGTACGACGACCTGGAGGAACGCATCGCGTTCCTGGCGGAGCGCGAAGAGCTGGAGAAGATCCGCCCGGATCTGGACGGGAACCAGATCATGGAGGTCCTCGGCGTGCCGCCGGGCCCACTGGTCGGCGAGGCGTACCGCTACCTGCTGGAGCTGCGCATGGAGCAGGGGCCGCTCGGCGCCGAGCGGGCGGTTCAGGAGCTGCGGCGCTGGGCGGAGGCCGAGGGACTCCAGGTGCCGGGCGCGCCTGGAGGGCCGGGCGGACCTGGAGGGCCGGGCGGGCCGGGTGGCGGGCCGCCGGCCTCAGGTGATACCGGTGAGGGCCCGGCCAGCAGCTCCTGACGGCTGACGGCCGCGTACCCGCCGGCCGCCAGCAGGTACCCGGCAGCGGCCACCGCGATCAGCAGGTAGGACTTGCCGGTGTTCGGGATGATCTGCGCGGCCACCACGGCGCCGATCACAAACGGGACGTTGAACAGCATGTCGTAGAGGGCGAACACCCGGCCCCGGTAATCGTCGTCCATCTGCTGCTGGATGATCGTGGTCGCGCAGATCGCCACACTCTGCGCGACCAGGCCCAGGGTCAGGGAGAGGACCAGGAACGGTACCTGCTGGAAGGCCGGGCCGAGCGCGCCCGTGGCCACGCCGCCGAGGCCGAGCATCACCGCGATCCACGCCGCCTTGGACAGCCGCCGGGTCGCGATGGGGGTGGTCACCGCCGCGCCGCCGTAGCCGATCGCAGCGGCGATCACCACGAGCGTGAAGTGCGCGAGCGAGGAGTTGGCACTGGACGCCGCGTAGAAGTAGTTGCGGTAGAGCAGGATCGAGGTCAGCAGCAAGATCCCGTACATCGCCCGCTGGCCCCCGGTCGCCCCGAGCGCGGCCGCCACCGGGCGCCGCTGCCAGACATGCTGTGCGCCGACCGCCAGGCCCCGCACCACGACACCGAGTTCGGCGAGCAGCCCACGCCGCCGCTCTCCCTCGGCGAGCGGCGGCGGCCCGAGCAGGTCGCGGCGCATGGTCGCGCCGATGGCGCCCGCGATCAGGTAGCACCCGCCCGCCACGAGCAGGGTCACCGCCGACCCGCCCTGCCCGCCGCCGGTGAGGAAGTGCACACCGAGCCCGGCCAGGCCACCGCCGAACGAGACGATCGTGCCCACGGTCGGGGCGATCGCGTTGGCCATCACCAGGGTGTCCTCCGCCACGACGTGCGGGAGCGCGGCGGACAGCGAGGAAAGGAAGAACCTGTTGACGCCGAGCACCGCCAGGACGCCGACGTACAGGGGGGGCCCAAGGCGGCCCGAGGCCACGAGGGAGGCGGTCAGCACCACGAACGAGGCCCGCAGCAAGGCGGACCAGACCAGGATCTGCCGCCGTGACCAGCGGTCGATGAACACCCCGGCGAACGGCCCGATCAGCGAGTACGGAAGGTACAAAACGGTAAAGGCGGCCGCTGCGGCTCCCGGGTTCGGGAAGCTGGCCGCGTTGAAGAACACGTAGGCGCCGAGCCCGGCCGTGAACATGCCGTCCCCGGCCTGCGAGATCAGCCTGGTCGCGAACAGGCGGCGGAAGTTCCGTTCGGCCAGGACGGCGCGCAGGTCGCCCAGAAAGGAGTGCCTACCCCCCCGCCGGCCCCCGGGCAGGCGCCCGGTGCTCATGGGCCGCCGTCGGGGCGGGACGCGCGCGGGCTGAGGGAAGGCACCTGGCCAGACTATCCGTCGTGCCGGTAACCAGCGTCCGGGTCAGCGGCCGGGACCGGCACGGGAGTACTCGCCCGGGGCGAACAGCACGATGGCCGCAAGATCGCTGGTGACGCCCGTGAAGTGGTGCGGCTCACGGGCCGGCACGTAGATGACCGACCCGGGGCCGACGGGCGCCGCCTGGCCGCCGGCCGCCAGCGTCCCCCGTCCCGCGGTCACCACGTAGATCTCGTCCTCGGTGTGCGGCTCCTGGTCATCGTCCGCGCCGGCGGCGATCGAGTAGGTGCCCACCGACAGGTCGCTGACCCTGAGGTGCTCCGTCCAGTGGACGCCACTCCCCGACCCGGGCGCGGTGAACGCTCCTGCCTCGCTCAGCACCTGCATGGCGGTCCTTTCCGTTTGTGATCACGACGTGGGTGTCGTCAGATGTACACCGAAGTCATGATCACGAGTGGAGTGAGCCGGCCGGCAGGCCCGGACGATCAGCCGCCAATTGCCGGGGGTGATCAGCCCGCCAGTTGCCGGGCCGGGTCAGGTGAGCCGGTCAGCGATCCGTTTCGCCGCGAATGAACTTCTCGACCGCCTCGCGCGCGGCGTCGTCGCCGTACTGCTCGGGCGGGGACTTCATGAAGTACGACGCGGCGGACAGGAGCGGCCCGCCGATGCCGCGGTCCTGGGCGATCTTGGCTGCGCGGATGGCGTCGATGATCACGCCTGCCGAGTTCGGCGAGTCCCAGACCTCCAGCTTGTACTCGAGGTTGAGCGGCACGTCGCCGAACGCGCGCCCCTCCAGCCGGATGTAGGCCCACTTGCGGTCGTCGAGCCACGGCACGTGGTCGGACGGGCCGATGTGGACCGCCGCCTTCTCCATCTCGTGCGGGATCTGGGACATGACGGACCGCGTCTTGGAGATCTTCTTCGACTGGAGTCTGCTGCGCTCCAGCATGTTCATGAAGTCCATATTGCCGCCGAAGTTGAGCTGGTAGGTGCGCAGCAGTTCCACGCCCCTGTCCTCGAACAGCTTGGCCAGCACACGGTGCGTGATCGTGGCGCCCACCTGGGACTTGATGTCGTCGCCGATGATCGGCACGCCCGCCTCGGTGAACTTGCGGGCCCAGGCCGGGTCGGAGGCGATGAAGACCGGCAGCGCGTTGACGAAGGCCACCCCGGCATCCAGCGCGCACTGCGCGTAGAACCGGTCCGCCTCCTCCGAGCCGACCGGCAGGTAGGAGACCAGCACGTCGGCCCGTACGGCGCGCAGGACGGCGGCGACGTCCACCGGCGCATCGTCGGACTCGGTGATCATCTCGTGGTAGTACTGGCCCAGGCCGTCCAGGGTCGGCCCCCGCTGCACCATGACACCGGTCGGCGGCACGTCGCAGATCTTGATCGTGTTGTTCTCGCTCGCCCCGATCGCCTCGGCAAGGTCGTGCCCGACCTTCTTGGCGTCCACGTCGAACGCGGCGACGAACTCCAGGTCGCTCACGTGGTAGGGGCCGAACGTGACATGCATGAGGCCCGGCACCCGGCTCGCCGGGTCGGCGTCCTTGTAGTACTCAACGCCCTGGACGAGGGAACTTGCGCAGTTGCCCACACCCACGATGGCTACGCGTACCGAACCCATGAGGATTGCTCCTATTCTCTCGCCGCTTGCTGTGGCACTCGCTGTCAGCCGCCGGGAAGGGGGCGAGCCTGCCCCGCTGACGTGCCGTTCTCCGCGGTCCGCGCGGAGTGCGGTGGTGAGGCCGCGCCGGACTCCCGCTCCGAGGCGATGAGCTCGTTCAGCCAGCGGACCTCACGTTCGACCGACTCCAGGCCATGCCGGTGGAGTTCGAGCGTGTACCTGTCGAGCCGCTCCCTGGTCCGAGACATCGCCGCCCGAACGCCGTCCAGACGCTCCTCCAGCCGGGTCCGCCGGCCTTCCAGGATCCGCAGCCGGATGTCGGCCCTGGTCTGGCCGAAGAAGGCGAAGTGCACGCCGAACCCGTCGTCATCCCAGGCCGCGGGGCCCGACTCAGCCAGCAGGTCCTGCAGCCGTTCCTTTCCGTCGGCGGTCAGCCGGTAGACGATCTTCGAGCGGCGGCCGGAGCGCGGCCTGGCCTGGCCGGAGTGCCTGGCCTGGCCGGAGTGCCAGGTCTGGCCGCCCGGGCGGGGCGGGCCCGCTGGCCGGGTCTCGGCCGGTGACTCCTCAGCGATCAGGCCCTGCGCGAGTAGCTCCTTCAGGCACGGGTACAGCGAGCCATACCCGAAAGCCCGGAACGTCCCCAGCAGGGCATTGAGCCGTTTGCGCAGCTCATAGCCGTGCATGGGGGTCTCGTGCAGAAGCCCGAGCACGGCGAGTTCGAGCACGCCCGATCGGTTACCGCCCACGACTACCCTGGCCTCCTGCCCGCCTGTCCCGGCTCAACGGTCCGTGCGGCACGCATCCAGAGTGCCACACCGATGTATCGAACCGATACATCACAAAGATATGGTCGGCGTGACCATCGTGCAACCCGGCGTTCACCTGCCGTTCCCCTCCGGGGGCTGGCGGCCGGGCACTGGAGCCGGACTGGGGTCTCGGCGGCGCGGCGATCGCGTCGTACTCTGTCGGGCATGGGGCCAAAGCGGTCGGTGGTCGATTATGGGCTTGCCCGGCGGGCAACGCTCGCGTCGGTGCTGTCCGGCCACACCACGGTCGCCGATGTCTGCGACGCGCACCCCTACCTGCTGCGCGCTGCGAAGTTCCACGGCGAGGCCACCGAGACCGGCTGCCCCATCTGCCGGAAAACCAAGCTCACACACGTCACCTACGTTTACGGCGACGAACTCGGGCGCTACGAGGGCAGGGTAAGGCAGCCGCCAGAACTGGCGGAGATGGCCACCGAATATGGCGAGTTCCGGGTCTACGTGGTCGAGGTCTGCCAGAGTTGTGGGTGGAACCACCTCGCGTTGTCGTATGTTCTCGGCACTGGCGAGCCACGCAGCCGGCGTGGTACGGACGAGCCACGCAGCCGACGTGGTCGGCAGGCCCAGGCCAGCGAATAGACGCGGGGCTGGTAACCGCGCGCACAGCGCCCGGCCGGTGACACGGTAGGGCGACGCGGCGCGGGATGTGCACGGAGAACGGCGTGCCTCCGTGGTGCCTGCCACCGGGTACGGTGATCCCCGGCAACCCCCCGCCCATCCGCGATTGCCTCACCCAACAGCGAGGACGCGTGAGTAACCCAGAGTTCCCCAATTCCTACCAGCCAGACCCGCGCTGGGTCGGTGTGCCCGGTGGGGCACCGGAGGGCCGTCGCGAGCGTTCCGGTGGCCGTGGTTCTTCGGGCCGCGGTTACTCGGGCCGCGGTTACTCGGGCCGCGGCCGTGCGGCGCGGAGCGAGGACCCCGGTTCCACCGGCCGGAGGGGTTTCACGGGCCGGGGCGACAGCGGGTCCGGGGGGCATCAGGCGGCGGCCACCGACGGCGGCAGGCCGGGCGTGCTGGCGGGGCTGGACGTGCTGGCGGGGCTGGCCGCCCGGGTCGGGCCGTCCAGGAGCCGCCGGGACCAGGGCGGGGCCTCGCACGGGCGGGAGGCACGCGGGGAGGCCCGTTTCTGGGGCAGCCCGGCACGGCAGGACACGTCCCGGCCCAGGGGCGGGCAGCAGGCACAGGGCACCCTGGGCCCGCGGGGGACCTCCGCCTCGCGTGAGCGTTACGCCGCCGCCCGCGAGCGCTACGCCGCCCGTGTCGGCGCGGCCCGGGCCGGGCGGGCCGGCCGGACTGCCGAGGCCACGGGTGTCACGTACCGGGGCTCCAACGGGACGGGTCGCGGCGGCACCGGGTACAACGGCACCGGGCACAGCGGCACGGGCTACGAGGGCGTGGGCTACGAGGGCAACGGTTACGACGGCACGGGCTACCGAGGCTCCGGTTACGGCGGGCGCCGTTCTGGTGGTTACACCGGCCGGGGGGCGCCGGGCCGGCGCAGGCTCCGGGGCCGGCACGGCAACGGCGGCGACGGCGGCGGGTTCTCCGGCAGCGGCCGGGAACGCCGCAAGGGCGACTGGTGGCGCCACTGGACGCTGAAGAAGGCGGTGACCGTCCTCGCCATCACCGCCGGGAGTTTGGTGATCCTCGCCGCGGCGGGCGGGTGGCTGGCCTATGCGAAGACAACCGTCCCCACCGAGCGCCTGCTGTCCTCGACCCAGGCGGCGACCACCGTGTACTTCAGCGACAGCAAGACGCGGATCGGCCAGTTCGGCACCGTCGACCGGCAGACGCTGACCTACAACCAGATTCCGCCCGTGCTCCGCAACGCGGTCGTCGCCGCGGAGGACAAGAACTTCTGGCATGAGGGCGGTGTCTCGCCCACCGGCATCGTGCGGGCGGCGTTCAACGACCTGACCAACTCCGGCGGGAACCTGCAGGGCGGGTCCACGATCACCCAGCAGCTGGTCAGGAACTACTACGCCAACGTGGGGACGTCGCAGACCCTGACCCGCAAGATCAAGGAGATCTTCGTCGCGCAGAAGCTGGCCCAGACGACGGGCAAGGAGCAGATCCTCAAGGAATACCTGAACACCGTCTATTTCGGCGAGGGCGCGTACGGGGTCGGCGCGGCCGCGCAGGCCTACTTCGGCCTGTCCACCTCGCAGCTCAGCCGGATCACGCCGGCCCAGGCCGCGATGATCGCCGCCATGATCCAGAGCCCCAGCTACTACAGCCCCAACCCGAAGGACGGCGTCCGCCACCAGGCCCTGGTCGCCCGCTGGCACTACGTTCTCAACGCCATGGCCGACATGGGCACGCTGCCGCAGCAGACCGCGGCCAAGGCGACGTTCCCCAAGACCGTCAAGCCCTTCACCAACAACTGGGCCGGCTACCGCGGCTACATCATGCAGGCGGTGCTCAACGAACTCCGGACCACCTACGGCTACAGCAAGAACGAGATCTTCAACGGCGGGCTGCACGTGGTCACCACGTTCAACGTGCACCTGATGAGCTCGCTCTACGCCACGGTCCGCCATAACCAGACCCTGATGCGCAACGGCACCCCGCCCACGCCGCCGTTCGGGGCGAGGGTGGCCTCGACCGGGCTGCCGAAGTACGTGCACATCGGCGCGGTGCTCGTGCAGCCGGGTACCGGCGCGATCCTGGCGATGTACAGCGGGCAGAACTACAACAAGACCCAGTTCGACAACGCGCTCCAGTCCCGCAACCAGGTGGGCTCCTCGTTCAAGCCCTACGTCCTCGCGACCGCGGTGAAACAGGGCATGAACGTCCAGACCAGCCACCTCAACGGGTTCTCGCCGCTGTGGATCCCCCCGGACTCCCAGCCGGACACCTTCGCCAGCATCAAGGACCCGGGCATCGTCAGCGATTACGAGGTGCAGAACGACGAGGTGAGCAACCCCGACCGGCCGGTCAGCGTGGTCGAGGCGACGGCGATGTCGCTCAACACCGCCTACGCCGACCTGTGGCACCGGGTGGCGTTCAGCGACGGCCAGCACAACGTCACCGACATGGCGAAGGCCTTCGGGGTGGACGCCAAGGCGAGCGGCCTGCGGAAAATGCAGGACCAGGCGGGCACGGCGCTCGGCCAGGCGTCGCTCACCGTGGAGGAGCAGGCGAACATGATGGCCACCCTCGCCGCGGGCGGGGAATACGCCAAGCCGCACGTAATCAAGCGGATTATCCACGGCAACCAGGTCACCCAGGCGAAGGTCGACCACCAGCAGGTGCTCACGCCCGACGAGGCCGCCGAGGTCGACTACGCCATGTCCTTCGACATGGGGTCGATCGGCACCGCCAACGGCCTCGGCCTGCCCAACGGCCAGACGGTCATCGCGAAGACCGGTACCACCAACCTGTCCCAGTCGGCGTTCTTCCTCGGCGCGACCCCGCGCTACGCGATGGCGGTCGGCATGTTCGTCAGCAAGCCCCACTGTCCCGCGAGGGTGGGGGTACTCTGCACCTCCACGCAGGCGCTGGCGTTCGCGCCGCCGGCCGGCGTGCAGACGCTGTTCGGCGTCGGAGGGCTCGCCGGTTACGGTGGCCAGTGGCCGGCCATCATCTGGCACGACTACTTCACGAAGGAGTTCAACGGCCTGCCGGTGCAGGCGTGGCCGCCCCTCCCGGCCGACTTCGGCACGTCCTGGAACCTGGTCGGTCACCTGCCCAAGCCCAAGCCCAGCCCCGAGCCGCATCCGTCCTTCTCGCCCCCATGCCAGGGCAATGGCCGGCGGTGCCAGCCGAGCCCGGGGCCGACCCTGCCGATAAACTGCCAGCCGCCGCTGCCGTGTCCGTCAGGCCAGCCGACCGTGCCGCCGGGCGGCGGTGCCGGGGGCGCGGCGACCGTCGGCGGCATGGCGGCCGGCGGCATGGTGGCGACCGGCGTTATGGTGGCTCTGCTGCCCGCGGGCGTCCGCCGCTGGCGCCCTCGCAGGCGCAGGCGTGGCCCGGACGGGAAGCGCACAACGTGAGGCGGCCCGGCTGAGCCGATGGCACCGGGCCGAGCAGGCCGGGGCGGCTGATGACGGAGCGTGAGACCACGGGGGCGCAGACCGGGCTGCCGGGCAGCGGGCCGGAGCCGCGGCCAGCGGGCGGGGCCTCCTGGCGCGGGCGGCTGGCCCTCGTCGCCGGCTCCACCACGGCGCTGGTCACGGCCAGCCTCCTGGGCAGTGCGCTCGGCTTCCTCAACAAGGCAGCGTGCCGCAGCGGTGACTGGAACATCTACCTCAAGCAGTTCCAGGCGCACTGCTACACCGACATCTACCCGCTCTACTTCGGCGAGCGCCTGGCCGCGGGCAAGGTCCCCTACACGGGGCATCCGGTCGAGTACCCGGTGCTGATCGGTGCCGCCATGCAGGCGGTCGCCTGGCTGGTCCGGCCCATCCATGACCCTTACATCCGCGGCCGGGAGTTCTTCGACGTCACCGTCGTGCTGCTGGCGCTGTTCGCGGTCGCGGGCACGCTCGCCACGGCCTACCTCGCCGGGCGGTCCCGGCGGTGGACCGCGCTGCTCGTCGCGCTGGCGCCCGGCCTGATCCTCGCGTCCTTCATCAACTGGGACCTCATCGCGATGGGCCTGGTCGCCCTGGGCATGGCCGCCTGGGCAGCGCGCCGCCAGGTCCTGGCCGGGGTGCTGCTGGGCCTGGCCGTGGCCACCAAGTTCTACCCGCTGGTGTTCTTCGGCCCACTGCTACTGCTGTGCCTGCGGGCCGGCCGGCTGCGGGCCTTCGCCGTGACCACGGCCTCCGCCGCCGCGGCGTGGCTCGTGGTGAACCTGCCGGTGGCGCTGGCCGCGCCGGCCGGCTGGGAGCGTTTCTACAAGCTGAACGCCACGCGGACCGCCGACTGGGGATCCATCTGGTACTACTTCGATACCGAGCGCTGGCCCTTCCTCGGCACGCTCGGGGGCCGCTCGCTCAACGAACTCTCGCTGGCGGTCTTCGCCGCCGGGTGCGTGCTCATCGGGGTGCTCATCCTCGCAGCGCCCCGCCGGCCCCGGCTGCCGCAGGTCTTTTTCCTCGTGCTCGCCGTTTTCCTGCTCGCCAACAAGGTGTGGTCGCCGCAATACGTCATCTGGCTGGTGCCGCTCGTGGTGCTGGCCCGGCCGCGGCTATGGTCCTACGCGCTCTGGCAGGTCGCCGAGGTGGGCTACTTCTTCGCGATCTGGGCCTACCTGGTCACCGTGCTCGGGCCGGTGCCGACCGCGGCCGGGGGGATCGGCACCGGCCTGTACTTCACGGCGCTGCTCGCACGGCTCGGCACGGTCACGTTGCTGTGTGCCCTGGTGGTCGCCGACATCCTGCGGCCGCAGGCCGATGTGGTGCGCGCCGGCGGGGAGGACGACCCGGCCGGCGGGGTGCTCGCCGGCGCGCCGGATCGCTGCGTGCTGAGGCTGCGGCCATACCCGGCGTTCCGCCGGGTCGCCAGCGAACCCGGCTGATAGCGGGCCCGCGCGTAGGACTGGCCAGCGTGCATGGCCCGCGCGCCCAGGACTGGCCACCGTGCATGACCGCACCGGCCGGGCGGCTGAGGTCGCGGAGTCAGCTGGCGGGGAGGTGCTTGCGGAGCCAGCGGATGTCGGCGCCGGGATCGGGGGTCTCGCTGATCACCGGGGTGCCGGCGGCCCGCACGACGTCGAGGAGCAGGGCCGGGTCGATCTCGCCGGACTCGATGGGGGCATGGCGGTCGCGGCGCGAGTCGAACTCGTCCCGCGAGTTGTTGCAGTGGACCAGGTCGAGCCGGCCGGTGATCGCCTTCACGCGGTCCACGATGCCGGCCAGGTCGTCGCCGCCCGCATAGGCGTGGCAGGTGTCGAGGCAGAAGCCGATCTGGCCGTCGGCCGAGTCGGCGAGGTCCCCGATGGTGTCCCACAGCCGGGCGACGGCGGTGAGGCCCCGGGCCATCGCATGGTCGCCGCCGGCGGTGTTCTCGATCAGCAGCGGGATCGGGCGCGGGATCCGCTCCATCGCCTTGCGCCAGTTGTCGTAGCCGACGTCGTCGGCCACCCCGCCGGTGACGTGACCGCCGTGCACGACGAGGCCCTTCGCCCCGACCGCCGCGGCCGCCTCCAGCTGCTGGGCCAGGAGCTTGCGGCTGGGAATCCTGAGCCGGTTGTTCGCGCTCGCCACGTTGATGCCGTACGGCGCGTGGATGTATGCGTCCACGCCCGCCGCCGCGAGCGCCTCGCGCAGCGCCGCCGCATCACCGCCCGGGAAGGTCGGCGCTTCCCAGCCCTGCGGGTCGCCGAGGAAGAACTGGACGACGTCGGAGCCGGTGGCCTGCACCACCGTCAGCGGGTCACCCTCGCGGTCGTGGGCACCGATGCGGACCATGCCCCGAGCCTAGCGACGATCGCCGACAGGCGAAGGCGCGCTCCCCGGGCCGGCCAGGATGCGGGCTCCCGGCAAGGTCAGAACAAGCCGCCGTGAGAGAAGGCCAGCATGATCCCGACGAAGGCGGCGACCAGGCCAGTGACGATGACGATCCGCTGCTCGCGCGTCGCGGAGATCAGCTGGGCGTAGAAGCCGACCACAAGCGCGGCCAGGCCGACCCAGGACGCGATGACGTGCCGGGCGACCACGAAGCCGAGCGCGAAGGACACCACCCCGGCGGCGAGGGTGAAGATGGCAAGGCCGTTCACCAGCGGGTGCCGCTTGCCGTCGCTGTTCATGGTGACGTGCGGGAGGCGCGGACGGGGCCGAGCCCTGGTGGCCTGTGACATGACCGCCAACCCTTCGTGCTCCCTGTACAGGTCAGTGGGAGTGTGCCCGTCCGGGCCCGGCCGGAATCCTGGGCCAGATTGTCAGAGGGGTCCTGGTAAGCTGACTCGGCTGCGCCACCCGGGGAGATGACCGGGCCGCTACGGTGCAGCCCCTCCTGTCACGGAGAGACCGTGACCGCACCAGTCCAGAGGAGGCACGATCCACTGATGCGCCGCTACGAAATGATGATCATTCTCGACCCGAACCTTGAGGAAAACACCATCCAGCCGTCGCTGGACCAGTTCCTCACGGTGGTGAGGGACGGGGGCGGAAGCGTGGACAAGGTCGATGTGTGGGGCCGGCGGCGGCTAGCCTACGACATCGACAAGAAGTCCGAAGGCATCTACGCCGTCATAGACATGGTTGCCGAGCCGGACACCGTCCGGGAGCTTGACCGCCAGCTCGGCCTGAACGAGGCGGTCCTGCGGACCAAGGTCCTGCGCCCGGAGCGCCATTGAGCCGCGGCACAGCCGCGCGCCCGTAACCCCATACATCCACGGAAGGACCAGGAGAACTCGATGGCAGCAGGCGACACCCAGATCACGATCGCCGGCAACCTGGTCGACGACCCGGAACTGCGCTACACCCCCACCGGCCAGGCGGTCGCCAAGTTCCGCGTCGCCTCCACCCCCCGGTACCGGGACAGCGCCAGCGGTGAGTGGAAGGACGGCGACAGCCTGTTCCTCACCTGCAATGTCTGGCGCCAGGCGGCCGAGAACGTGGCCGAGAGCCTGCAGCGGGGCATGCGGGTAATCGTCTACGGCCGGCTGCGCCAGCGGTCCTATGAGACCAGGGAAGGCGAGAAGCGGACCGTCTACGAGGTCGAGGTCGATGACGTGGGCCCGTCCATGCGCAACGCCTCGGCCAAGGTCACCAAGTCCAACCGGTCCAGCGGCGGCTTCGGCAGCGGCGGGTCCGGTGGGTCCGGTGGGTCCGGTGGGTCCGCCGGCGGCTCGGGCGCGCGGGCGGCCGACGACCCGTGGGCCTCGGACACCGGCGGCTTCGGGGGCGACGGCGCATCCGACGAGCCACCGTTCTGACACCCCGACAACACACCATCCCCGCGGCAAGCGGGGCTCTCTCAAGGAGCACCACGATGGCGAAAGCACCTATTCGCAAGCCAAGAAAGAAAGTCTGCCTGTTCTGCCAGGAGAAGATCACCTACGTCGACTACAAGGACACGGGGCTGCTGCGGAAGTTCATCTCCGACCGCGGCAAGATCAGGGCCAGGCGGGTGACCGGCAACTGCACCCAGCACCAGCGCGACGTCGCCACGGCCATCAAGAACGCCCGTGAGATGGCGATGCTGCCGTACACCAGCACCCCCCGCTAGGCCAGGGGAGAGGACGAACACGATGAGTCGCACACCGATGAAGCTCATCCTCACCCAGGAGGTCACCGGCCTGGGCGCCCCTGGAGACGTGGTGGAGGTGGCCGGTGGGTACGGCCGGAACTACCTGGTGCCACGCGGGCTAGCCATGCGGTGGACGCGCGGGGCCGAGAAGCAGATCGACCTGATCAAGCGGGCCCGTTCCGCCCGCGACATCCGCGGTCTCGACGACGCCAGGGATACCGCCAACGCGCTGGCGGCGCTGACCGTCCGGCTCCAGACCAGGGCTGGCGCCTCCGGCAGGCTGTTCGGCTCGGTCGGCCCGGCGGACATCGCCGATGCCGTCCGCGCGGCCGGCGGGCCGAGCCTGGACAAGCGCAGGATCGAGATACGCAACCCGATCAAGACCATCGGGTCGCACCAGGTCACCGTCCGCCTGCATCCCGAGGTCAGCGCCACGCTCGACATCGAGGTCACCGGCGGCTGAGCCACACCCGCCGGCCCTCCATGATCCCGCCGGCCCTCATGATCACGGACGCTTGGCGTGCGCATAGCGCCTGCAAGAGTCCGTGATCACGGCATCGAGGCTGGCTAGAGCCCAGGCGGCGGGGCGGTCACTCGCCGTCGACGGCGTAGTCCCGCAACCGCCCCGCCAGCGCGGGATCGAGTTCGGCGAGCATCGCCCAGATAGCGGCCAGCCGGGCGGTCAGGTCGTCCAGTCCGGCACCGGAGACGGCGCGCTCGCTCACTGTCGCAGCCACCTCGTCAATGGCTCTGCCGATCATGGCCAGGCGCCCCTCCACCGTCGAACACATGATCGAGACAATAGGGTAGCCGGACCATGATCGTGACGGTTTCTGCCCGCTGCGAACGGCTGTTCGAGTTAGCCCTCACGCTCGCCCGTTGCCGCCCGCCCGGCCTCCCGCGCCCGTTGCCGCCCGCCCGGCCCCGGAACCCGCTCTGGGGAATCCGCCCGCCCCGGAACCCGGCGCCGCAGGCGCCTTACCTCCTGTGCTCCGCCGCCCCGCCACGGGGTTCAGCGAACCGCCTGTGCCGGTACCGGTGACGGTGTTCCAGGTCGGCCCGGCGGGCCCGGCGGGCCGGGCAGATAACGCAGCGGCTGGCCCATGAACTGTGGACAACTTCACCGGGATTGTGGACAGCGGGAATGCGGAAAAGTTTCTTCCACGCACAGGACGTGGACGGCATAAGTGCAGGTAGCAAGCTCGCCGACGGTCAGCGTCCTGCCGTGTCCCCACTCGTATCCTCAGCTTGCGCACAGTCCCATCGGCGTGTCTGCACAGAATGTCCACAGGCTTGTGCACACAGCGATTGGACGCCACGGCCGGGCAGCGCCCAGACTGTCGTAGCCACCTACTACAACTGAGTTGGCGGCGGGTAAATGCCACTCATGTAAGTCGGTCGGCAGGGGGAGGAGGGGTCCGGTGAGCGTTACCGAGATCGCCTCCCGGGGCGAGGACTTCGAGCGGACACCACCGCACGATCTCGCCGCCGAGCAGTGCGTCCTCGGCGGGATGCTGATGTCCAAGGATGCCATCTCCGACGTCATGGAGGTGATCCGTCCGGCCGATCATTACCGTCCCGCCCACCAGCTCGTGCACGAGGCCATCCTGGAGCTGTACGGCCGCGGCGAGCCGGCCGATCCGGTGACCGTCAGCGACCTGCTGGCCAAGCGGGGGGAGCTGGCGCGCGTCGGCGGCGGGGCGTACCTGCACACGCTCATCGCGTCGGTGCCGACGGCCGCGAACGCCGGATATTACGCCAGGATCGTCCGCGAGCGCGCGATCCTGCGCCGCCTGGTCGAGGTCGGCACCCGGATCGTGCAGCTCGGCTACGCCGGTGATGGCGACGCCGACGAGCTGGTGGACCGCGCGCAGGCCGAGATCTACGGCGTCACCGAGCGCCGGGTCACCGAGGACTTCCTGCCGCTGTCAGAGATCATGCCCGGCGCGCTGGACGAGATCGAGGCGATCGGCTCGCGCGGCGGCGTGATGACCGGGGTTCCGACAGGATTCGCTGACCTCGACGCCCTAACAAACGGCCTCCACGCAGGTCAGATGGTCGTCATCGCGGCCCGGCCGGCCATAGGCAAGGCGCTGGCGGTCGATACGCCGCTCCCGACGCCGTCCGGCTGGACGACCATGGATGAGGTCGCCGTCGGCGATCAGCTGATCGGCGCGGACGGGCGTCCAACGACCGTGGTTGCGGCCACGGACGTGATGAACGGGCGCCCTTGCTACGAGGTCGAGTTCTCGGACGGCGAGGTCATCGTCGCCGATAGCCAGCATCAATGGGTCACTTGGGATGAGCGCACCAGAAAGGCGTACGACTATCATCGCGGACCTGGCACTCCTGCCTATCCGGACGATTGGGCGACCTGGACCTCGTCACGGTCATCTGACTTCTTGTATAGCCCTGGCGATCGCGACCAGATGCGACAACTGCGGGCAGCGGGGCTGTCAGCGGCGCAGATAGGCAGTGCATTCGCCCGCACAGCCACGGCCATCGAGCAGCAGTGGGACCGCTCGGAATGCATCCCGAGCCGGGAAGCACGCGTCAAGCCGCGTAGCACCGAGGAACTTGCGTCCACCCTTCGGACCAGAGGTCAGAATAATCATGCCATTCCAGCAGTGAGGCCACTCTGCCTGCCGGATGCAGTGTTGCCCATTGATCCTTACGTGCTCGGCTACCTCCTGGGCGATGGCGACTCAAACAGGAGTGGTCGGGTTGCCTGCGACCCGAAAGATCGGGCCTGGCTCATCGAGGAGTTCCGTGCTCTTGGCTGTGATACGGCCGAGCACGCTGACCCAGGCCATTTCGGCGTAAGAGGAAGTCGATCAGGCTGGCGGTCGTTGGGTCTGGCAACGGGGAAACACATCCCTGCTGCCTACCTGCGCGCCTCATTCAGTCAACGGCTTGCACTCGTTCAAGGGCTTGTCGACTCAGACGGCTACGTGGATAACCGCGGTGCTTATCGGTTCAGCAACGTGAACAAGCGGTTGGTTGATGGCTTCGTTGAACTCGCCGTGAGCCTGGGCTGCGTGCCGCAAGTGCACTGCCGCGGACGGCGCACTCGTGCAGGTCGGCCTTCGCGGGAGTCATGGGATGTCATAGTGCCCACCGCGTTGCCATTGGCGCGGCTGCCACGCAAGGCGCTTGCGGCCCGACGGGCATGGAAACGTGAGCAAGTCAGCCGCTATATCGTTGACGTTCGCCCGGTGCCGTCGGTTCGGGTGCGGTGCGTCCAGGTCGATAGTTCGGACCAGCTCTATCTGGCTGGGCGAAGCATGATCCCAACTCATAACTCGACCCTGGCACTTGATCTTGCTCGGGCGGCGGCGGTGAAGCACCGGATGGCGGCCGTGCTTTTCAGCCTGGAGATGAGCCGCAACGAGATCACGATGCGGCTGCTCTCGGCTGAGGCGCGGGTGCCGCTGCACGCGATGCGGACCGGCCAGATGGGAGAGGAGGACTGGACCAGGCTGGCCAGGCGGATGAGCGAGGTCGTCGACGCGCCGCTGTTCATCGACGACTCGCCGAACATGTCGATGATGGAGATCCGGTCGAAGTGCCGTCGGCTCAAGCAGCGGCACGACCTGCGCATGGTGATCGTCGACTACCTGCAGTTGATGAGCTCGCCCCGGCGGGTGGAGAACCGGCAGCAGGAGGTGTCAGAGATGTCGAGGTCGCTCAAGCTGCTGGCCAAGGAGATCGACGTGCCGGTGGTAGCCATCTCCCAGCTCAACCGCGGTCCCGAGCAGCGCAACGACAAACGCCCATTGCTCTCAGATCTACGCGAATCGGGCAGCATTGAGCAAGATAGTGACGTCGTTATCCTTCTGCACCGAGAGGACGCCTACGAGCGCGAGTCGCCCCGCGCGGGGGAGGCGGACTTGATCGTTGCCAAGCATCGGAATGGGCCGACCACGACTGTGACGGTGGCTTTCCAGGGTCACTACAGCCGGTTCGTGGACATGGCCCCCGGCTGACCCGTGCTTGTGTAGGGTCTCACGCCACGTGGCGGATTCTCACGGTCAATGGCGGACGGGTGTCGGATCCGCCATCAGCGTGAGACACGCCGAAACGCTTCCCGAACATCAGCAAGCTCACGGATGTGAGATCGTAGTCTCGTTGTCACTGATCGTAGTGGCGCGGATTCGTTGCGATACGGTGGCATCAGTGAGGCGGTGTCATGTCAGCTGAGTTGGCAACCGTGAGTTTCCGGACGAAATCCGGCGTAGCCGAGAACGAGAGCTGGACGCTCGTCGGCAGTGCTGATCTGTCGAACACCGTGCCCTGGAGGATGTTCCGCTGGTACAAGGGCCAGAGGCATTACTCGGGCATGTACTGGAGCGCGACCATGAGCGACCACGTGGTCTACGAGTCGCGCCTTGAACTGGCACGGCTGATCTTCGCCGACTTCGACCGGGCAGTCCATCGCATCCTGGCCCAGCCCTTCCTGCTGAAGGCGAAGGTAGGCGGAAAGATCCGTAAGCACATCCCGGATTATTTCCTGGTAACCGATCACGGTCCCGTAGTCATCGACGTCAAGCCCGAGCACCTGCTGGCCAAACCGACGGTCGCCTACACATTCGCATGGACCAGGCGACTGGTGGAGGCACGGGGCTGGCAATACGAGGTCTGGAGCGGGGCGCAGTCATCCGAACTGGAGAACCTGCGGTTCCTCGCAGGCTATCGGCGGCCCTGGCTGTTCGACGCGGCCTTGCTCGGCCAGGTACGCGGCGCGGTCGTTGCAGGCCGCACGTTCGGCGAGGTGGTCCGTGGCCTGGCCGACTCTGATCCCGTGGCGGCCCGGGCGGCGGTTCTGCACCTGCTCTGGCGCGGTGAGCTGACGACGGACCTGAGCGCTCCCTTGAGTGACCGCCACCAACTCGTGAGGCCAGCGTGAACAGGGCCAGCGTGCGTGTAGGAGTCGGAACCCGGTTCCGCTACGACGGCGAGACCGTCGAGGTGATCGAGATGGCGATTACCTCGACTGGCAACGAAGTCGTACTGAAAGATCACCATGGCCGACTGATGCGGCTGGCGGTCAGAGAGCTGTTGCTCTCCGACCAGGCTCAAGTGATCCCAGACAGTCCGGGCCCGTCCAGCGACGACGATGAAGACATTGCGGGCGTGGTCTTGGCCCGCCTGTCCCGTGGGCAGCGGGAGGCATTGCTTGAAAGGGCCGCCCACGTTCGAGAGCTGCTGACGGGCTACCGTTCGGGATCTGCCGAGATGGCAGGGGAAGGAGAACCGCGACCGCAGTATGCGCCCGATCGGCCGCTCTATGAACGTTACGCCGATAAGGCGGCTGAACTGGGTGTGGGTTTTCGCACCATCGAGCGCTGGGTGCAGGGCTTCCGGCTGCGCGGCGAGGCGGGGCTGGCCGGCGGCAATCAGCTCTCGCATCGGCAAGGTACAAAGGTCGATGATCGGTGGACGGAAACCGCGTTGGAGGTCATGGCAGAACACACCGGGGAGTCCAAGCCGTCGCGCACACTGGTGATCGAGCGGACCCAGGCGAGGGTGATCGCCCGATTCGGTCCAGACGCTGTCACCCAGCCGAGCCGGGCCACAGCGTTCCGGGTGCTGGAAGAACTAGAGCGTCGGCATCCGCTGTTCCGGCTGAGCACGGAGCGCAATAGGGACATCGCCGACCGCCCGAAGCAGGTCTACGGCAAGCTGCGGCCCACGCGGCCCGGCGAGTACCTGCTGATGGACACGACGCGGCTGGACGTGTTCGCGTTCGACCCGTTCACCTTGAAATGGGTGCAGGCAGAGCTGACTGTCGGCATGGACTGGTACGACCGCTGCATCTGCGGGCTGCGGCTCACCCCCGTGTCGACAAAGGCTGTTGATGCCGCCGCTGTGCTTTATCAATCGTTCCGGCCACGCCCGGCAGGGGCGCATTGGCCGCGGCATGCGGTCTGGCCAGAGCATGGCATCCCGCGCACGGTCCTGATCGACGTCGAGCAGTCCGAGGGGCCCGGTTTGGCCAGCCCGCCGGTTGTGCCGGAGACCATCGTCGTCGATCACGGCAAGATCTACGTCTCGGAGCATCTGACCAGCGTCTGCGCCCGGATGGGCATCTCCATCCAGCCGGCGAGGCTGCGCACCGGGCGCGATAAAGGCCCGGTGGAGCGTTTCTTCCGCACCCTTCGCGAAGACCTGCTGCAGGCGCTTCCCGGGTACAAGGGGCCCGACATCTTCTCCCGCGGTGAGAAGCCGGAAGATGATGCGTTCTTCTTCCTCGACGAACTCGAAGCGATCATCCGTGAGTGGGTCGCCACGGTCTATCATCATCGTCCGCACGCAGACCTGGTCGATCCGGGACTGCCGAAGATGCGGATGTCCCCGGCCGCGATGTTCGAGCACGGCCTGGCCCGAGCTGGCTACATCGAGGCACCCCGCGACCCGCATCTTGCCTATGAGTTTCTGGCTACCAGGTGGCGCACCATACAGCACTACGGCGTCGAGATCGACTCCCGTCGCTACTCCGGGCGGATCCTGAGAGAGTACGGCGACCGCACCAGCCCGTACCGAGGATCGCTCAAGAACAAGTGGCCGTTCCAAGTGGATCCAGACGACGTGACCAAGATCTACTTCCGTGATCTCGACGGCCGCTGGCACACCCTGACTTGGGAACACGCCCCGTCGCTGGAAATGCCTCTGTCGGAGGACGCACTGGCCTTCGCCCGCAAGCTTGCCGCCTCCAAGTACCGCTACCCCGACGACCGGATCGCGGTCGCGGACCTGCTGGAACGGTGGAAGGTCGGCTTGGCCACGACACCGGCAGAGCGTCGCATGATACTGCGCCTGTCCCGCGAGCAGAAGGCCCTGGATCTGCCCGACGACACCTCCGCCGCCTCGTCGCCGTCGGTCCAGAAGGCACTGGAAGGCATGCGTCATCCGGCAAGCGACGGTGCCGAGGAAACCGACGAGATGCCGGAGATGGGCGATGACGACGCCGAGGATCTGGAGACGCTCGAAGCCGAGGAGAGCGCACTGGTTGGTGACGACTTCTACGCCGACGCGCTGGGGGACGTGTGAGCACCTTGACGACCGGGACCAATAAGGAAACAGACCTCTCCAACCTGTCGCTGTCCCGTAAGGAAGATTTTCTGCTGTTCGCCGAGACGCCGCCTCGTGTCCAGCCTGAGCAGCTCACCCGAGGCCAGATCAAAGCTTTGAGTGACGCGGCCAGGGCCGACCGGCACCGCGGGCTCCGGGTCTGGCATGCCAACCTCGGGCCGTTCGAGACGCCGCAACTGGCCGAGCTGCACGAGGACATGTGGGACATCGTCGACTCCAACGCGCAGGACGGTGACAAGGTCAAAGGCGCGATCGCCGTCGATGCCTTCCCAGGCCTGGGCAAGACCACCGCGGTCTTGGCGTTTGCCAGGAAGTTCCACCTGCGGGAGATCGCCGAGAACGGCCGGTTCACCCCGGACGGGCACGAACGGCTTCCGGTCTGCCGGGTCGGATTGACCGGGAACACCAGCATGAAGGACTTCAACCGGGCGATGCTGGAGTTCTACGGCCACTCCGGGCGTCATCGCGGCACCACCGCCCAGATGGCCCACCGGGCACTGGACTGCGTCCAGTCATGTCACTGCCGCCTGCTCGTCATCGACGATCTTCACTTCCTGCGATGGGGACGCACCAACGGCATCGAGGTGTCCAACCACTTCAAGTACATCGCCAACGAGTTCCCGGTGACCTTGGTGATGGTCGGCGTCGGCCTGGCCGGTAAAGGCTTGTTCAGCGAGGGGGACAGCTTCGACGACGCACCCTTGGCGCAGACGGGCCGCCGCACCACACCGCTGAGCATGCAGCCGTTCCGGATCGACACCGACCAGCACCGCCGGCAATGGCGGCAGCTGCTGCTCGCGATCGAACGAAAGCTGGTGCTGGCCGAGAAGGTTCCGGGCATGCTCGCCGACGAGCTGTCCGGCTACCTGTTTGCCCGCTCCACCGGGCACATCGGCTCACTGATGACGTTGATCAACCGGGGATGTCAGCGTGCGGTCCGCACCGGCGCCGAACGGCTCGACCAGGAGTTGATGGACCGAGTCAAGAATGACGCCGCTGCGGAGAAGGCCCGCCGTGAGCTGGAACTCGCCCTGGAGTCCCGAAAGATCACCACCAGGATCGGCAAGAAGCGCAAGGCACCGGCGAAGTCGTGACGTTTCCGCGGACCTTCCCGATCCGCCTGACCCCATTGCCTGGCGAGGCGCTGGACTCGTGGCTTGAGGCCCTGGCCTGTCGGCTTAATGTCCGTCTCGGCGACGTGCTCGGCGACCTCGGACTCGCCGCCCCCAATAAGAACGGCATCCGTGAGCTCGCGGTACCGACTGATTGGACGATCGCACTGCGAGACGAGGAAGCCGCCAGGATCGCGCACGCGACGGGAGCAGAACCTCAGCAGCTGCACGGCATGACCTTGATGCGGTTTGACGGCCGGGCACTGCGGATCGATCAAGAAAAGCGGCAAGTCAGCCGGCACGTCCTGTGGGGGCGGCCCCGAGGATCCCGGTTCTGCCCGGAATGCCTGGCCGACAGCGGCGGCCGGTGGCCGCTGACCTGGCGCCTGGGCTGGTCCTTCGCCTGCCTCATCCACCACCGGCTACTCGCCGACCGCTGCCCGGAATGCGGATGCGTCCAGCGCGAGCGGCCCTTCTCCCGGCACAGCCTCCCTTCCCCCGGACGCTGCGGAACCCTCCCCTCGTGGCGAGCCGACCCCGCGATCCCGGCGGGCTGTGGCCAGGATCTGACCCGGGCCGAAACCCTCAGCCTTCCAGCCGGCCACCCGGCGCTCGCGGCACAGCGGCTGGTCCTGGAGACGATCGAGTCCGGCCACGCCAGCTTCGGCCCCTACGCGACACTGCCTCAGCCGGCGATGGCCGCGCTATCCGACCTGCGAGCCGTCGCGGGCCGTATCCTCGCCGATCTTCCGACGGGCGACCTGCCGAGGTGGGTCCCGCAAACCCTCGTCGACGCGCACCTGAGCCCTCACCATGACGGGAAGATTCAGCGCAGGGCATTGGTCCGGCCCGGTTTCATGGCCCCGGCCCGAGCCGCGAGCGCCGCAGTAGCGGTCACCGGTGCCCTCCGGGTTCTGGGCCGGGCGGACGTTCAACGGGCCGGGATCGCCATGCGCGAGCTGGTCGAAACCATGCGCGAGGAGCTTTGGCAGGTCAGCACCACCAGTATCGGCAGCCGGGGACGCGGCATCAGCCCGGTCCTCAGGGGCGTATATCTCACCGCCCTGGGCCCGTCTCTGCGCCCCAGCGACCAGCTTCGTCACCGCACCACCTCCAATCTGCCCGCACCCCCAACGGCCGGACGCGCCCAGATCAACCGGCGGGCACGCAAGGTTCCGGCATTGCTCTGGCCCTTCTGGGCCGTCAGGCTCGGCCCGCCTGACGGCACCTATCACCGCACCCTGGCGCCGGTCTTGTCCAGCGCTGTTCTGCTTGCCGGCAGCCGGATGGATCTCGATGAGGCTGCCACGACGCTCGGCTCGGTCACCGACGGCCAGACCATCTCCCGCATCCTGCAACTCCTCGCCGGCCATCCGCGCTGGGAGCCCATCGCCGTCGCGGTGACCCGGCTCGCCGCCTACCTCGACGACCACGATGTGCCGGTCGACTACCACAGGCGGAGGCGCCTCGACTACTACGATCTGCTACCGCCCGGGCAGTGGCTCGACCTGTGCCGCCGCACAGGCGTTTCGCCGGGCCAGGGACGCCGGGACAAGATTGTGCGCTGCATGCTGTTCGCGCGTATCAGCGGGCTCCCCGTCGAGGCCGCACCCGATTTCGACACCGCCAGCGAAGCTTACTTCCGCGCCGAGATAGCCCGCTTCGCCGCTATTCGCACCCCCGGGCTCGCCGCAGCACTGGACGAGACCGCCGGCGACTTCCTGGCCAGACACCGCATCCGAGGCGAACCGGTGACCTGGCACCCGCCGGTCAGCCTTCTCGGCGATCTCGACCTCCCGGGGCCCAACCCGTCCCTCATCGACGTCACTCGTCTGCACGAACTCGTCCAACGGCGACGGCACCCAGCCCGGCACGCCGCCGACGTTCTGGGCACCACCATCGACGCGGTCCGTCTCGTCCTGGACGAACACCCGGCGCCCGCCGCCCCGCTCACCGCGACCCAGGCCCGGGCTGCCGGACGGGTCCGTCACGCGGCACGCCACGTACTCACCGAGAAGGAGTTCCGCCACCGCTACAGCGACCTGCACCAGTCGCTTCATGACATCGGGAACGAGACCGGTTTCTCCCGGCAGACCCTGGCGCGGCTCGCCGCCGAATACGGCATCGCGCTGCGCAAAGGCCCCCAAGACTACAAACGCAAGGACGTCATCGACCGGGACTGGCTGCTCGAGCAATACGTCGACCGCGGCAGGACCCTGCCCGACCTGGCCCGCGAGAAAAACATGAGCACTGCCAACATGGCCCGCTGGGCCCACAGCCACCAGATCCCGCTACGGCCTCGCGGCGGCGCAAGCCACGACTCATTCCTGCGCACCACCGACCAGGCGGCCGACCTTCCTGCCGAGATCCGCAAAGCACTGACCAGCCCGTACGCGTGGCAGCGACTGAACCGGTTCGCCGCTGCCACCGGCTACCGGACGCTACGCGAGGCCGCCGAACGTCTCGGCATCACGCAGTCGGCGCTGGTCACCCAGATCAACCGCCTGGAACGCGACATCGGAGGACCCTTGCTGGAACGCGCCGAACGTGGACGGCCCATGAGTCCGACCCCGCTCGGTGAGCAAGTCATCGCTGCCCTTCACCGAACCACCCGGCCTACTCAATAACGACACGGCTGGGACGTGGGTGTTCAGCTTCGCTACGCTTCCGCGCCGTCCGGGCTCTCAGCCCTGCACCGGCTCACTGCGGGGCATCAAGCGCCGCCATCATCGATAGCCTCGGCAGCATGACCGCTGTCGCCTCCGCGGTGAACAGCACGGCTGGATCTGCTGCTGCACCGGATCGGGTCGAGCGAGCAGGCCCCGGCCCGCCAGGGGCTATGGTTGGACAGCTCGCCAACGAGGCGGGGCTGCCGTCGGCGCTTTGTAACCGAGATCATCGGCGCCTCAACCGATCCTCGGCCAGAAGTACTGGGTTAACCCAATATCCGCAACCCAACCCATGCGGGGGACTGCATAACCGCGTTGCCGTGCCTACTGGTGACGGGCCTGACGTAACCGGAGGGCCCGCCGCATCGGAGGCCGCTGCCAGCATTCCCAGATTGGCCAGCGTTCGGCTGCTTGGGCACATTCGTCGCCCTAGGTCTCCCGCGAGGCGCGGCGCATCCGGCGATACAGTGCCTCGCAAGTACGTGGCTCACCGTCATTGGACGTCGCACCTGTTTACGGTGTTCCCTATGGCCACGGGACACACCGTTCGGAAACAGTAAGCCGGAAACTGTCGGATGCCACGGTTACTGTGTCGGCGTGATCGACACCGGCTTGGCGCCGGAAACCTCAGACGGCGGGTTCGCGCTGCGCGTCAAGGCACTGGCGTGCACCGCCCCACTGCACGACCTCGACGCCCGCAAGAACTCCGTGCAGACCGCGGACTACAGCGTCTACCAGATGGCCGAACTCGCCCTCGCCGCGATCGACTTGGTCACCATTGCGATGGACTTCGACCGGGGTGCCCGCCCCGATCAGGTACTGGCTGATCTGGCTCGGGCCGCTGCGGCGCAGGCCCCTGACCGGCCGGAGACCGAGCACGCCCGGGTGGCATCCTGGGTGCTGGATAACCTGCTCAACGTTGGCAGCGCCGACCGCGGTTTCCGCGCTATCTATGGCATCGCGGGCCCGGCCGGGTACGACCGGCGCAGTTTCGACTTCAAGCTTCTCGAGGAGACGTTCGGCGCCGACGGGGAACTGTACCTGCGGGCCTCCAGCGAAGCGGTCAACGTGCTGGTCGGAGCGCTTGACGTCGATATCGAATCCGCCCAGATCGCCGCTGACTTGCGCTTGGGAATCCTCATCAAGCGGGGCCGGCTGTCCGATGCGCAGGCGGCAGCGCAGGCGGCCCGCTATCAGACGATCCGCTACGCCGAAATGCTGCGGCAGCGCCTGGAGGCAACAACCCGTGACGTGCGCAACGTGGATTGGGTGGAGGAGATGCCCAGGTTCCTCGACGAGGCCCTGACCCATATAGAGGACCGCTACCGGACTGAGGATGCGATCCTGATCAATCTCACCGAGGCCCGCGACACGGCCGACACTCCCGAGCGTAAGCAAAAGGCCGCTCAGCTGGTTGAGGTCGTCCGTGACTGCCTGCGGCGTCACGCGCAGTTGCAGGCCGCGCTGCAAACCGCTGGCCAGAGATTCCGGGCCGAACAGGCCCGCCAGACGTTTACCGCCGTCCCGGCCGCAACCCGGTCCCTGGACCTGTACGGGCAGCTGCTCACCCCCGCCCTGTCGCTCCCGATCGGGATGGCGCTGCATCCGCTTGAAGCCTATTTCGCCTGTTCGGCGGGTGTCACGGTCCCGTTTGCCCTGCGTCTGGCCGACCTGTTCGACGCGCTGATCACGCCGCCATCCGAACGTGACCTGCTCGGCGAGTTCATCACCGAACCCGACCTGGACGACTTGGAAGAGCCGCCCCGGTTCAGCGAATCCACCTACGCGGCCCTTGAGGCGGTGCTGGCACTCGGTCCGGGCGAGCCGAAGCGGCTGTCCAGCCTGCTGGCGGCCTCCCGTGCCGTGGAGGTCGAAACAGACGGCGTGGAAGATCTGCCGTTGCTGGTGGTGATCCGGGTGCTGGTGCTGGCCGCGCAGGAAATACAGGCCGCCCGCAAGCACGGCGAGCCGTACGTGATCATCGCAGTGGATGACGGGGCCACGCTGGATGACCCCGAGTTCGCGGGCGCGGACCTGCTCGTCACCCGTGCTGAGTTGCTCTACCCGTCCGTGCAGCCCGGCCTCCCTGAACCGGATGAGAGCACGGGCTGCGGCCATCTGGATCATCTGGAGGACATGCGGCCCGTCCAGGAAGGCGCTGCCTGATATGAGTACGGATATCCGTGATGCTGCCCGCTTGATCTCCTTCGGGTTGCGTCCCCGCCTCAAACCAGCCCGCGACGCTGACTACGCCGCGCTCGTGCGCCGGTACCGCGGCGACCCCACCTTCGCTGCGGCGGTCACCTCGGTCGCGGCCGGGTTTGATCTGCTCGTCATTGACGTTGACGACAGCCATGGGCTGGTGGCCGCCCCTACCGAAGAGTCCCCCTTCGCGGTCCGGATGACCTACTACGCCAAGCGCACCAGCAGTGAGGGCCGCGCCTCTGAGCGTGTCCTGCATGCCCTGGCGCACCTTGGCGCCGCTACGACGGCCTACCCGCGGCCGGCCGACCTGGCCAACCCCGCGTACGTCGGCAGGATCACCATCGACGGGGTTGACTTGTTCGTGAGGGAAGCAGCCCGGCTGCTCGCGGAGAAGACTGCCGAAGCAGGTGAGGACGCCGACCCGCCAGTCGGCCGGCCTGACTTGGAAGCGGCATGGCGTGTGTACCAGCGCCGCGCAGGGACCCCATCGTCCGGCGACGGGCGCCGTGTCCCGTCATCGACGACCGGGATAGTCAGCAAGGCGCTCGGGTTTCTCGCCGACCAGGGCATGCTCGTCCGCCGCGACGACGAGGGCGCCAGCATCTACCGCACCACCACCAGGTACCGGGTCCAGGTCATGGAAGCCGGCGCCCGAATGTTCGACGAGCTCGTCCGTCTCGGAGTCGGCCGGGTGTCCGACGGGCACGGGAGCCTGGTGGTGGTCGGCTGGACCCCCGAGGACGTCGCCGAACTGTGAGCATCCCGCCAGGAAGGAACCCCAGCGATGTACGAGCTCAACCGGGTCCGGCTGGCCGGGATCGGCCCGCGGGGCGCCCGCTACACCGACGTCACCTTGGACCTGTCCGGCGTGGGGCCGCCCGCGGGCCCCGCCACCCTTCATGGTTCCCCGGCCCGGCGCCCGTCCCCGGTGGCGCTGTTGATGCTGGAGAACGGCGGCGGGAAACCGTCCTGCTCAAGTTGCTGTTCTCCGTCGTCCTGCCGGGCCGCAGCAAGGTTGTCGGCGGCCGGGCGGCATCGCTGGACCCGTTCGTTCTAGAGACCGACACCGGCCACGTCGCGCTGGAGTGGATGCACCCGGTCACCGGCGACCGGGTCATCACCGCGAAGGTCCTCCAGCGCCGCGTCCGGGCTGCGGTCGGCGCCAGCCCGCTCATTGAGGCGTGGTATTCGCTGCGCCCCGGGCCGCAGGTGTCCCTGGACGACCTGCCGATCTCCGACGCTAGCCGCCGCCGCCGACTCGAAGGTTACAAGGAGGCCCTCTTTGAGCTCGACGAGGCACACGCAGCCATCCAGCTGAACTGGGTGGGGGAGGAGCCGGGCGCCTGGGCCCGCCACCTGCGCGAACTCGGGCTAGAACCGGACCTGTTTGATATCCAGCGGTCGATGAACGTGGACGAGGGAGACGCAGGCAACGCGTTCACCTTCCGCTCCTCCGCGGACTTCATCGGCTGGGTGTTGAAGACCGTCACCGACCCCGCCGACCCGATCGCGGTTGCCGACACGTTCGACAAGTGGGCGGCGACCCTCGCCGACCGGGAAACGATGGTTCTTGAACGGGATTTTCTGGACGGTGCCATCGCCGGCCTGGAAGTTCTGTCCGACGCGCACGCTGCCGCTGCGGAGACTGCGGCGCAGGCCACCGCTGCCCGTCATGCCGCCCGGCGGCTCGAATCGGCCATAGGCGCCCGCCGCGACCAGGAGCAGCATGCGGCCAGTGAACTCGGCCGACAGCTCATGGCGGCCCGCACCGGGCTGACCAGCCGCACCACCGATCGCGACCGAGCGCGTGACCTCACCAACGAAGTGCGGCGCCAGACGCTGCTGCTGCAGCAGGCGGACACCCAGGCCGAACTGGAACAAACCAGGCAAGAACTAGCCAAGCAGCAGCAACTTCGTGAGGCGTGGCAGCTTGTGCCCAAGGTCGCCGAAAGCGCCGAAGCCGACGCACGTGCCGGGCACGCCGCCCAGCTGCTCGCCGCCGCCGACAGGGAAGCGGCCCCCGCTCTGCGAGCACGAGATGAGGCGGCGGCCCAGTTGCTGTCCGCCTATACAGCCGCCGCGACAAAAGCCGATCAGGGCGCCGCCGAATTGGAGGCAAGGGCCGGCCAGCTAGACGCGGATGCCAGCCGCGCAGGCGAGGAACGGGACACCGCGCTGCGGGAAAAGGAACAAGCGGATGAAAGAGCCCGCGCCGCCCGGGCGACGATCGCCGCAACAGAAAAGAAGCTGCTGGCCGCGGCGGAGGCAAGGCTCATACCGCCCGGCACACCGGTCGGCGCAGTCGCAGCGCTGCTCACCGGCGCCCAGCGTGACCACGAGGGCCGCGTGAGCCAGCTGAACGCAGCCACAGCCGAGTGTGAGCGGCTCGCGGCCGCGGTCGCGGCCGCCGTCACCCTCGAGCGGCAGTTGCGGGACAAGCGGCAAACCGCCGCCGCCGAAGAATCCGAGGCCCGCCGCCAGCTCGAGGCCACCGAACGGTCCGCCGCCAGGCTCGCCACGGTGCCCGTGGTCGCTGACGCAGCCGGCGCGGGGCCAGGCGAGCCGCTGGCCATCGAGGAACTCGACGAACACGCCGACACGCTTATCGACACCCTCGGCACGGCGATCGCCGCACACCAGCAGCATCTCAACGATCTCGGTGTTGCCCAGCGGGAGGACGAGCGGGTCCTTCAAGCACTCGGTGACGGCGGCCTGCTGCCCGCCCGGACGTGGAGACCGCGATCGGCAAGCTCAACGCGGCCCGCATTCCCGCTCATCCTGGGTGGCGTTACCTGCGCGACAACGCCCGCGCTGACGAGCGGGCCGCGCTCATCTCCGCCCACCCCTCGCTGGCCGACGGGATCATCCTCACCAACCCGGCACAGCTACCGGACGCACGCACCGTGCTGGAGGATGCCCGCCTGCTGCCAGCCGCTGCGATCGAGGTCGGCTCCGGAGCGGTCCTGCTCACACTGCCCGGCGACTCCGGCGATGACATGCCCGCTCCCGCCAGCTTCGTCGTTGAGCCCACACCCGCGCTCTACGATTCCGAAGCCGCCGAGCAACGCCGCCAGCAGCTGTCGGACCAGCTCAACGAGCGTGCCGCAACCATTGCCGAGACGGAGAAGCAGGCCGGGGCGCTGCGCACCGCGCAGGCAGACCTGCGGTCCTGGCGTACGGTAAGCCCGCCCGGCCACCTGGCGGCGCTGCGCCAACAGCACGCTGCCGCCCAAGAGCGAGCCACTGAGATCGGGGGCCGACACGAGGGCGCCGAAGCGAGGCTGGCGTCATTGCAGCAAGAACACAAGGACGCGGCCGCCGCGCTGGAGACTGCCAGGCAAGCCGAGCGGGACGCCTCCGACCGCGTCACCGCGCTGACCGGCTTGGCTGACGCCGACGCAGCCGCCATTGCTGCCACCAAGTCGCTGGAACCGCTCAACGAGATCTCCCGCGACCAGGAACGGCGCGCCGCCGCCGCAGCGCGCCGCCGCCGCGATGCTGAGAAGTCGGCAACGGACCAGCTTTTGGCGGCGAGCGGTCGCCGGGAGGTCGCGGCGCGGCTGCGTGCCAGTATGACCGAAGTCGAATCAACGACCGGTATGTCAGCCGACAGCGTCCCGCGGCGCAGCATCCCGGAGCTTAGGGCAAGCTATGACGCCGCGCAGGCAAGCTACCTTGCGGCCGTCCCCGGTGGCGAGCTGAAAGCAACCGCGGATTCGGCGGCCGCGCACGCCAAGAAGCTGCGGGACGCCCTCGGGCTCACCGACCCCGGCCATCTTCGCATGACCCGCATGCTGCTCGCCGGCCCCGATGGCGCTGACCGCGCCGCCTGGGAGCGAGCCGTTACCGCGGTCCGGGCCCGATGCGCCGAGCTGGAGACCCGCCGCGCCACCTTGGACAGGGCGGTCGGTCGGCTCGAACAGGCGGTCAGCGAAGCGTCACCGAAGGAGGCTGGCCGCCTCACCTGGATCCAGTTGCCAAGCGAGTGGCGGCCAATGTCGGTCGCTCATGGCGAAACCCTGGCCGCACAGGCCGCCGCCGGGCAGCGCACGGCACAGGAGGCCCTTGATGCAATCACCGCGCAGATCACCACTCTCAGCGCCCAGCTCGACGCCGCCGAGCAGCACGCCGCCGGTTTCGACATGGCGTTTCAGCCGCTGACAGCCGTCCTCGACAGCGCCACTGCCGCGGCAGAGCCTCCCGTGGCCGAGCCGCCGTTCGCGGGCAGCAGCGCGGACGCCAAAGCGCTCGCCCAGCAGGCTCTCCGGCAGCTGAAGGACACCTCAGCTGCGGAGGATGAGGCCGAGCAGGCTGAGACCCGTACCTACGCCGAGCTCGCCGAGTTCGCCCGCCAGGACCGGTACGGCAAGATGGGCAGCGCGGTCCGTACTGCCTTGCTGGACAGCCCCGCCCGGACTGTCGCCGCCCAAGCGCACACCTGGGCCGGCCAGCTGCTGGCACGCCGGACCTCGCTGCAGACCGACCTGGACGCGGTCACCCGGCACCGCGCAACCATCGTGGAGCGGCTTGCCACCCTGGTGGATCAGGCGCTACGGACCGTGCGAACCGCGGCGCGCCTGTCGAGACTGCCCGCCACCCTCGGAGACTGGACCGGGAAGGAATTCCTGCGGATCCAGTTCACCCCGCCCGACGCCGCCATGATCGCCATCAGGGTCGGCGACCTCATCGACACCCTCGCCCCCCAGACCGCGCAGCGCAACCAGACCCGTGGCGCACCAGCCCGGGTCACCCGCCGGGACGGGTTCGCCCTCCTGCTGCAGGCAGTCCACGCCGCGGTCCCGCGAGGGTTCGCGATCACCATCTTGAAACCCGACTCCATCCTGCGGGACGAAGCCGTCCCGGTCGAGGGCATGCACGAGGTGTTCTCCGGCGGCCAGGAACTGACCGCGGCGATCATGCTGTACTGCACTCTGGCAGCGCTGAAGGCCAACCAGCGCGGCCAAATGCGCAGCCGCCACTCCGGGGTGCTGTTCCTGGACAACCCCATCGGGAAAGCCAACGCGCGCTACCTGCTGGACATGCAGACAATGGTCGCATCCGCGCTGGGCGTGCAACTGGTGTACACGACCGGGCTGGCCGATGATCGGGCACTAGCCGCGTTCCCGCTGTGGATCCGGCTCCGCAACGACGCCGACCTGCGGGCCGGGCTGAAACACATCCGCGTCGCCCAGCAGGTCCGCAGGCTACTCCCCGCCGGCTTCGAGGATGGCGACGCCGACGACCAGGCAGGCACCGTAGCCGCCAGCCGCGTATTCCTCCAGCCCGCCACTGACGGTGTCTCCCAATGACCGGCCTGGGCCGGCCAGCGGGGCAGCCACCATCGGAACATGGCCAGCCGCTGACCGGGCGGCTGGCACGGTTTGCAACCGGGCTGAAGGCATGGCCCCGGCGCACACTGCGCCTGGACGAAATCTGGCGGCTCTATGCAGAAGCCGACCCCGCCTCCGCCGGTCGGCCCGGACGGCGTGCCGAGCTGGCTGCTGCGTTGAGCACACTAAAGGGAGCTGGGGTGCTCACGTGCTCGCGAAACGCCGACCGCACCGCGCAGCCTCCGCTGCCCACACGAGTGACCCTCGCAGCCGCCTCGCGGCAGCCAGGCGCCGCCCTCCTCGCGCGGGCGACAGCGTGGCGGCCGGAACTGGCCTGGGCCGCATCCGCCCGCCTCACCACCGCCCAGGTACACGCGCTGACAGCCGTAAACGCCTGGTTGCGGGACCGCGGCCGCGACACTGACCGCGCGCCGCTGCGTGAACGATCACTCGAGGTGTTCGGCCACGAGAAAACACTGGACCGGCTGCTTGGAACCGGGCTGTTCGGCCCCGGCCGGCTCACCCTCGAACTGCTGCGCACCTTCCGCGCCCACCCGCCACTGCCGGCCGTCCACATCGGCACCGGCGATGTGCTGCTCGTTATCGAGAACGCCGACACCTTTGCAACGCTGCTGGAATGTTTGCGCCGCGACCCACACGGGGTCGGCTGGATCGCCTGGGGCGCCGGCGGAGCTTTCGAGGCCTCGGTCCGGTCGGCTGGTGACCTGGACCCAGCCGTGACCGAGATCCGCTACTTCGGCGACCTGGACTACGACGGTTTGCGGATCCCCGCAAATGCCTGCACGACGGCGCGCACCGAAGGCCTGCCACCCCTTCTGCCAGCGGTGACGCTGTACCGGCAACTGCTGGCAACCCAGGTACGGCAGGGCGGACAGCCGCCCGTGGACGAAGCGGCACGCCAGCCGCTGACCGGCTGGCTGGCCTCAGCCGGCACGGCGGACTCCACACAGGTCGCCAGCGAGGTCTCACAACTGTTCCACGACGGCCAGCGGGTACCACAAGAAGCGCTCGGGTCACGGGAACTGATCAGCAACGGACGATGGGCGGGTAGCTAAAGTGCGTGGCGGCCCGCCCCAGTCCCGTAGCGTCATGCCGAGAAGAAGATGGCAGACATCGATCCTGCGCTCGCGCGGGAACAGCGCAACGGCAATGAAGTGGCGACAGCGCTACGCCACTGTCATCTCCAGGGCGCCCGGGCAAGCACCAGTGCTCTGACCCGTGCTGCGCGTCCTTCGGCTAGCAGGCAGTCGGCGACGGCGTTGAGCTGGCTGCCGGTGGTACAGACATCGTCGAAGACGACAATGTGCCGCCCCTGCGTGCGGGCAGGATCGGGGATCACCAGGGCAGCGCGCAGCGCGTCGGCGGCGGCTCGCTTGGCTGCCGCAGTCTGGCCGGCCGACTTTCCCGTGAGCCGGGTCTTGATGATCGCCGGAGGGCCGCCAGCGTCGAAGCGCCAGCGGCCTTCGTAATCTTCGATCGATGCGGCCGCGATGATCGTCTCGATGTGGCCCAGGCGGGCATAAGCGGGATCGCTATAGGTCGGGTTCGCAACAATCAGGTCGGGAGGGTCGTAGGCTGCGTTTTCCTCGAGCCAGCCCACGAGCAGCCTGGCGAAGATCACTGCCCATCCGGTCAGGCCCCGTATTTGTAACTGTGGATCTTTGCCTGCAAAGGCCCGGACAGGTAGGCGATCGCGTCGATCCGCTCGATGCGGGCGGTGGCGGTCGCGGCACAGGCTGTTGCGGCATGGGCTGGCACTCTCGAGCCTTTGGCTGCAGACGGGGCATGCTCTCGGGGCGATGACTGCCAGGGTTCTGCCGGCACACTGCACGCATATGCAGCACGGGACCAGGATCCTTCTGCCGGTCACAGGTACTGCAGCGCCAGCTGCTGTTGCTGGGTCGCCTGCCGCACGCGCTCAGGAGCAGCGAGCTGGCCGATCACCTCGCCCACGTCGGCCACCTCGATGGCACCGCGCTTGTCCACGTACGTCCTCGCCCACGGCTGGGTGGTGACCAGGGAGCTGATCAGGAAGACCTTCTTGCCATGCTCGAGGGCGAGACGGGCCTGCATCTTCGCACCGGATGTGCTCGATGCCTCGATCACCACGCTGCCCTGGCTGATCCATCAGTTCTCCGGGGATGCCAACCTGAAGCGGACTTCACGGCGGAGTTTCAGCAGCTCAGCGACTATGTCGATGAAACATAATGATCACAACAGGTGTTGCGCAAGCCGGCGCGCCGTGCCAGATCTGTGTTTGTCGGGTGGGGCAATCGTCGGTGTCGTCGTCGGCTTCGGTGCGCGGCGTGGGAGGACGTGTCGTGGCAGTCGAGCTGAGCGATCCGCGGGTGCTGGTGTGCGGAAGCCGCCGCTGGCCGTGGCCGGGGACGGTGGAGGCGGTGCTGGACCGGCTTGCCGCCCGGCATGGCGAGCAGCTGGTCGTGATCGAGGGCGCCGCGAGGGGGCGGATCAGGCGGCGCACCTGTGGTGCGAACGTCACGGCCTGCCGCAGGACCGTCACCGGTGTCACCCGGTCGACTGGCGTGCTGAGCGGCAGGCCCGCCCGCGGCAGTGGCGGCTGGCCGGCCCGGAACGCAACACTCGCATGCTGTTGCAGGACCGGCCGCAGCTGGTCATCTGCTTCCACGACCATTTTGACCCCGCCTCGGGCGGGACGTCGGACATGGCCTTGCGCGGCCTCCTCCGAGATGTTCCCGTCTGGCTGGTGCCCGGCGAAGATCCTGCCGCCGGCCGCTGGCTATCCCTGGATCTGTTCCCTCACCAGCGGGCCAGCCGGGTCCGCCGGGAGCTCGACGCAGTTGCCCGGCCTCATTGACGTAGTCCCATCCTGGCTGTCCGCGGGGCAGGGGATCTTCCTCGGGAGTCGAAACAGCCCGGAGTGTTTAACGATCGGGCGCTGCGACTTCCCTCGGGCGGCGGCTCGGTGGCCAGGATCCGGCGGTCGAGTTCGCATCTGAGATGCTCGCCAAGCAGCTCGGTCAACGCTGTGTAGGCGTCAGTCAGCTGCGCCTCCTGCTGGCGGAGCTCCGCGGGAGCCGTGTCTTTGGGCATGCGGGCCACGGCGACTGCATCTCGGCTGCACAGGCTAATGAAGTCACCGGCTGCCCGCCGGAGATCGGGATCCAGCACACGCGTGCGCAGGCGCTGCACGGAGATGACGATCTGGTGTGGCTCGTCGCTAAGTTCTTCGGGGAGCAGGTAGACCTGGCCACGCTCGGTGAGGGTCTTCTCGTCCTGAAGGATGATCCAGGTTGTGACCGGGGCAAGCCGCTGGAGTTCATCCTGCAGTTCGAGCAAGGTGTTGTTTG
>DASYQM010000528.1:0-1741 GCA_036005525.1 Streptosporangiaceae bacterium | reverse complement strand
GACGTGCGGCCAGCCCGCCCCGGCGCCACCGTGGACGAGGTGACGGCTGCATGGGTGGCCTCGGCCAGCGGCCTGTACCGGCCGGCCCTCACGCCCGTTCCCAGCGCCCTCGTGTGGCGCGTGGACGAGGGAGGGCAGCCGCGGTGATCCTGCACACCTGCTCCTGGCGGGCCTGGCGGCCAGAGCTGGGCCAGCCGGTCAGGACCAGCCTCGGCAAGCCGAAATGGCTGCTGCCGCAGGCGGCGTCCTGGCCCCTGCTCTGGGAGGTCACACCGCGAGGCCACTACTTCAACGCCCCTGGGCCGGCGTTCGAGGACGCCTACCTTGATCAGCTTGAGCGATACGGCGCCCGGCGCATCGCCCGGCGGCTGGCCGCCATCAGCCGCGAGACCGGGGAGCAGACCCTCCTGCTCTGCTGTTTCGAGGCCAACCCGGAGCAGTGCCACAGATCATTGCTCAGCGCCTGGTGGAAGCTCGCCACCGGCGAAGTCATCACCGAGATGGAAGGAACCTGACATGCAAGGCAGCATCTACCCGCACTGCCCCTGCCGCGACCCCGGTACCAGCAAGCCCCACCGGCGAGGCAAGGGCCCAGACGGCCGGTACTGGTCCGAGTGCCCTCGCTGGGACGAGCGCGGGCACAAGCGGTGGGGCTTCGTCGTCGGCATCCGCAAGACCGGCCCCGGCAAGTGGGAGCAGCGCCGCAAGCAGAACTTCCCCACCCGCAAGGCCGCCGAGGACGCCCTCGCTGACGAGATCGGCGACGTGCGCGCCGGGACCGCCCTGAGCCTGGCCGACCGCCGGGTCACGGTCAGCGATTGGTGCGACACCTGGATGGCCAGCAAGGTGAACCTGCGGCCGTCCTCGGTGCGCAGCTACCGGCTGATCATCCGCGACTACATCAAGCCCAGCCTCGGCCGCGTCCCACTGGCCGAACTGACCCCCGCGCACATCGACGCCATGCGCGACCGCATCCGCAGCGGGCGGCTCAGGCCAGCCGTCAACCGGCGGGCGGAGGGGGGCCAGGTGTCCACCAGGACCGTCAACCAGATCCTCGGCGTCCTGCACGGGATACTGGCCACGGCGGTGAAGCGCCGGATGCTGGCATGGAACCCATGCAGCGCGGTCGAGCGGGAGAGCCCGGAGCGGCACGAGGCCCAGATCTGGTCACCGGCCGAGGCCGGGATCTTCCTGGACTACGTGGAGGCCAGCGGACCAGCCTGGGCCGCCATCGCCTACCGGCTGGCGCTGCGGTTCGGTCTCCGGCGTGGTGAGCTGTGCGCGCTCCGCTGGTCCGATCTTGACGAGGACGTCGGCACGCTCACCGTCCGGTGCAACGCGGTGGCGGTCGGCCGGGAGGTGGTCATCGGAGAGCCGAAGTCCCGCAAAGGTGGGCGCACCATCCCGCTCGCCGCCGACCCCGGCATGGCCGCCACGCTCCGGGCTGCCCGCAAGGTGCAGGCGAAGGCCCGGCTGGCGGCTGGGCCGGACTGGCAGGACAGCGGCCTGGTCGTCGCGGATGAGCGCGGCGCGATGGTCCCGCCCTGGCTCGCATCGGAGATGTTCGCCAGGACGGCCAGGGCGGCCGGACTCACCCCGATCCGGCTGCACGAAGCCCGGCATACCGCCGGGTCGATCTGGCGCGAGGCCGGGCTCGACTTCAAGGTCATCCAGGAATGGCTCGGGCACGCCACCATGGCCATCACGGCTGACATCTACTCGCACGTCCGGCCCGCCATCC
>DASYQM010000527.1:0-1872 GCA_036005525.1 Streptosporangiaceae bacterium | reverse complement strand
AGATGCCCGCCCAGGCATGGATCAACCAGCCACCCGCGACCACTCAGACCACATCATCACCACAGACCACGCAAGCAGCCTGATGTCTCATTTGATTTGACAGATTCCGTTCTGGTCGTCAACGGACACGCCTGCGGTGTGACCGTTGAGTGATGGTTTCTGGCGTTGCCGGTAGGACGGTCCTTCGATGATGAGCTCGTGGGCGGTGGAGACGAGCCGGTCGACGGCGGACTGGGCCAGTAGCGGGTCGGCCATCATGGTCAGCCATTCGTCCGGGGTGCGGTTGGAGGTCACGATGGTGGCGGCCTTCTGGTGGCGTTCGACGCACAGCTCGTAGAAGTCGGTGGTGCTGGCGGCGTCGAGCGGCTGGAGGGCGAGGTCATCGATGATGAGCAGCTCGGTGGTGGCCAGGCGGCGCATCTCGTAGTCCAGGGTGTTGTCCAGCCGGGCAGCCTTGAGCCGTTTGAACAGCTTGTCGGCGCGGGCCATGTGCACGCCGCGGCGGCGGCGGATGGCGATATGCCCGAGGGCGCAGGCCAGGTGGGTCTTGCCGACCCCGACCGGGCCGAGCAGCAGGGCGCCGTGAGCTGCGTCCAGGAACCGCAGCGAGACCAGCTCGTTCCATAGCTGCTGGTCGTAGCGGATGGCGGCGGTGGGGTCCCAGGTGTCCAGCCGCATGCCCGGGTCCAGTCCGGCGGCCCGGGCGCGCAGGGAGGCGGACTTGGCCTCGCGGCGGGTGACCTCGTCGGCGAGCACGAGCTCGAGGAAGTCGGCGTGGGTCATCTTCTGCTGGCGGGCCAGGGCGAGCCGGTCCGGGAGGGTGTCCAGCATCTGCCCGAGCTTGAGCGCCCGCAGCGTGGCGCGCAGGTCCGGGCTGACGGCATCGCGCATGGCGGTACTCACCGGTTGCTCCCTTCCCCGCCGTCGATGAGGGTCAGCTGGACATGCCGGGTCCGGTATTCGGCCGGGTCGCGGGCGAACCGGGCCGCGGCGGCCACGGCCGGGCGCGGCGGCGGGGCGGTGTTCTCGGTCGCTTTCTCCAGCATCGAGGCGATCTTGGTGACGTTGACGACATCGAACTCCAGCGCGCGGGCGCAGGCGGTCTCGACCGGGCTGGCCCCGTAGCGGCGGACCAGCCCGAGCAGCCGGTAGACCTGCCGCATCTTGGTCCACGGCAGGTCGGTATCCAGTAGCCGGTCGGCATAGACGCCGATCGCGTCCCCGTGCCGGCGGGCGGCCCGGGCCAGCGAGGCCACGTCCCGCATCGCATAGGTGGTCTTCTCCGCGGGCAGGTCAGCCGGGTCGGTGGACCGCCGGCCCGGCTGCTGCCGGGGGTGAACCTTGACCAGCTGCCCGCGGCAGAACAGCTTGACCAGCGCCGAGTCCGCGCGGGCATCCAGATGGCAGCCCAGGTACTCCTTCGGCGCCGAATACAAGGCTCTGCCGATCTCGACGTGGAAGTCGCGGTGAACCTTCACCTTCGCCAGCACCGGCACGTCATAGGGGAGGCTGAGCGGCAGCAGCACCCCGGCTTCCTGCTCAGCGAACACCTCGGCCGGGCGGGCGGCGATCGTGCCGTGGATCCGCATCCCGGCCACCACCCGGCACCAGGTTCCCGCCCGGGCTTGCGCGTCTGCCAGGCCAGCGAAGTGCTCACCGGCGAAGAAGTTCCCGCGCACGTACTGCACGGCCCGCTCCACCCTGGGTTTGTCCTTCGGGGAGCGGACCCGGGCCGCATCGGTGGCGAATCCGCAGTGCTGGGCGTAGTCCAGCCAGCCTGCGGTGAACCGGGGATTGACCGCGTCCGCGTCAGCGACGATCGCCGCAGCGTTGTCGGGAATCAAGACTTTGAACACGCCGCCGAAAAACACC